>NZ_VATN01000012.1:0-58539 GCF_005781105.1 Escherichia sp. E2586 | reverse complement strand
CATCAGCAACGGCGGCACCGGCACACAGATTAACGGTGACGACGCCACGGCGAATAACAGCGGCAAAACCACCGTTGATGGCAAAGATGCCACTGGCACGGAAATCAACGGCAATAACGGCACCGTTATTCAGGACGGCGATCTGGATGTCAGCGGCGGTGGTCACGGGATTGATATCACCGGCGACAGCGCGACGGTGGACAATAACGGCACCATGACCGTCACCGATCCGGAGTCCATCGGCATTCAGATCGACGGCGACCAGGCGGTTGTTAATAACGAAGGTGACAGCTCCATCAGCAACGGCGGCACCGGTACGCAAATTAACGGTGACGACGCCACGGCGAATAACAGCGGCAAAACCACCGTTGATGGCAAAGATGCCACTGGCACGGAAATCAACGGCAATAACGGCACCGTTATTCAGGACGGCGATCTGGATGTCAGCGGCGGCGGTCACGGGATTGATATTACCGGCGACAGCGCGACGGTGGATAACAAGGGCACCATGATCGTGACCGATCCGGAGTCCATCGGCATTCAGATCGACGGCGACCAGGCGGTTGTTAACAACGAAGGCGACAGCACTATCACCAACGGCGGCACCGGCACACAGATTAACGGTGACGACGCCACGGCGAATAACGGCGGCAAAACCACCGTTGATGGCAAAGATGCCACTGGCACGGAAATCAACGGTAATAGCGGTACCGTTATTCAGGACGGCGATCTGGACGTCAGCGGCGGTGGTCACGGGATTGATATCACTGGCGACAGCGCGACGGTGGACAATAACGGCACCATGACCGTGACCGATCCGGAGTCCATCGGCATTCAGATCGACGGCGACCAGGCGGTTGTTAACAACGAAGGCGACAGCACCATCACCAACGGAGGCACCGGCACACAGATTAACGGTGACGACGCCACGGCGAATAACGGCGGCAAAACCACCGTTGATGGCAACGATGCCACTGGCACGGAAATCAACGGCAATAACGGCACCGTTATTCAGGACGGCGATCTGGACGTCAGCGGCGGCGGTCACGGGATTGATATCACCGGCGACAGCGCGACGGTGGATAACAAGGGCACCATGACCGTCACCGATCCGGAGTCCATCGGTATTCAGATCGACGGCGACAAGGCGGTTGTCAATAACGAAGGCGACAGCACTATCACCAACGGCGGCACCGGCACACAGATTAACGGTGACGATGCTACCGCCAACAACAACGGCAAAACCACCGTTGACGGCAAGGACTCCACCGGCACAGAAATCGCTGGAAATAATGCGACAGTCAATCAGAACGGTGATCTGAATGTAAGTGGCGGGGCTCATGGAATGGATATCACCGGTGACAGTGCGACGGTGAATAACAAGGGCACCATAACCGTTACAGATGAGGGTTCGATCGGTATTCAGATCGAAGGTGAGAACGCGACCTTTTCGAATACCGGCAAGGTTGATGTTACGAATTCAGCTACCGGGTTTAGCATCACTACTAATAATGGGGATGTCTCAGTGGCTGGCGATATGCAGATTGGTGATTTCTCCACGGGGCTTGTGCTCAATGGTGACGACAACAAATTAACGTTGGCTACGACCGATCTGAATGTAACCGGGCAGTCGGCCACTGGGGTTAATGTTAATGGTGATGGTAATAACGTTGATATCACTGGCAACATCAAGGTTGATAAAGATCAGTTAGCGGATAATGGTGCTGAAAAATTTTACGATACTTCTACTGGCATTAGTATTAAAGGCAATAATAACAATACAAATGTCGATGGTAAATTGACAGTTGTTGCCGATAGTGAAACGACTACCCAGTCATATTTAAAATATGATGGTAGTCAGGAGAATATCTCTGGTTTGGTAGTGACAGGTGATGACAATACAATTAATTTAAATAGTGGCATTCATCTGGTAGGTGAGGCTAATCAATTAACCGATGGTTCTGCTATAGCTGCGCAGCGCAAGGGATATGGCGATGTTCAGGTCATTAGTGTTGATGGACAATCCACTGTTCATCTTAAAGGGGATTCAACAATAAGTGGTGATTTCCCATTAGGTTATGAAAGTATCATTCAGTTAAATAATAAAGCTATACTTGAGGTCGATGTTGGTGCCACACTAAGTATGGGTGATATTACTTCTTATGATCATTACAACACGCCAGAATCAAGACTCATAGGTGTTAATTCAGGAGCGAGTGCAATAAATAATGGTGACATAGCACTAAGAAACATTGGATTTGCAACAGTATCAGACGCTGACTCTACCGGTATTAACAATGGTTCCATTACATTGGAACAATATTTTTATGGGCAAGTACAAACTGCTGGTGCTGGATTCTTTGCGACACAAGATGGTAATGCAACAAATAATGGGACAATTACCGCAAAAATAATGCAGCAACAGAGTGTGATGAATATCTATTCTGACCTTGGAAGTACAACCCCAGCTGCGTTCTATAATAGAGCATCTGGCACTACAGGGATGGAGTCGTTCATCAATGGCTCAGTGGTCAATACTGTAGACGGAATTATTGATTTGTATGGACGCGGCACGATCGGTATGCTGGCCATTGATAATTCCACTGCAGATAATGCGGGGAAAATCAGTCTGGATTCGTTGTGGGTTGATGTAAACGACACAACTACGTTGAATAATAACATTGGCTCCGCTGACGCCAGAGATTTTGGCGTAGGTATGGCTGTGGGTACCGATACAGGTAGTAGCCCAAAAGAAAACGCAGTTGCAACCAACCAGCAAGGCGGGGTCATCACCGTCTATAACGCCGGTGCAGGGATGGCTGCTTATGGTGCAAGCAATATCGTCATAAACCAGGGGACGATTAATCTTGAGAAAAATAGTCATTATGATGCAAACCTGGCAGCAAACACCCTGGTAGGGATGGCTGTTTATAACTATGGTACTGCTATCAACGACCAGACAGGTATTATTAATATTAATGTTGATACCGGTCAGGCGTTTTATAACGATGGCACAGGTACAATCCTTAATTATGGTGCTATTAATCTGTTTGGTGTTCCTATGGATGAAGCTGATCCACATATGGGGGCTACAACAGAAAACAAAGATCTATTAAGAGAGCTGAGCAAGAGTGGTGAATCAGTTACCAAAACATCCACTAAGGATGGATTTATCATTACTGCGCCATTAGTTAATGATGGTAATGAAACGTTGAATGGTGATTTAAAAGCATCAAACTGGTTGTACAATGAAGAAAATGCCAGTCTGACGGTTAATGGTAAGTTGGATATCATAAAAGGATTGGAAAATAAAGGAGTGCTGGAGTCCGACACCATCAATGCTAGTACCAGTATTTATAACCGTGCTTCGGGAAGTATCACAACCGATCTGTTAACGTTGAATGGTGGAATAAACTTCTATAATGAAGGTATTTTCAGCGGTGTTATTAATGGAACTAGTTATAAACAAAATATTGTTAACACTGGTGATATGACAGTAACTGCTGATGGTAGCTCTTTAATAAACGGTAGTTTCTTGCTTTATAATGAAGCAGGTTCGACGCTCACAAATAGCGGCAATGCTATTGCGGGAGGGGAAAATGCTATCGTTAATGTGACTCGTACTGGTGATTCACTTGCCCAGGTTAACCGCGGTACTATTACCGCGACTAATGGTTACAGCGCGATTAAAACCGCTAATACCGGTTCAAATAGTAATGGTAAGTGGATCTGGAATACGGAAACTGGCGTTATTAATGGTATTAATCCAACTGCGCCATTGATTGATTTAGGCCGTGGATATAATTTCGCAAATGCCGGAACAATCAATATTCAGGGTGATGGTGCAGTTGCCATTAGTGGAGGAGCTACCAGTTACACAATCCAGTTGGTGAACAGTGGCACGATTAACGTGGGTACTGAACAGGGCAAAGCTGATGGAAGCAACGGTGAAGGCCTGATTGGCATTAAAGGTAATGGTTCTGCAACGACGATTAATAACACTAAAGACGGCGTTATTAATCTTTACGCAGATAATTCATGGGCGTTTGGTGGTTCCACTAAAGCGATCGTCAATAACGGTATTATCAACCTGCTGTGTAATATTGGTTGCGATATTTATGCACCAAATACAACAGGGACGAGAAATGATCATGATGGTACTACTGATATCACCGTACCGAATGCTTCTGCGACACCAGGACAAGGCAATGTACCTGCTGCGCCTGTTGAGTCAGTTACCCAGCAAAAACTCACCAATTACACCATTGGTACCAACAGTGACGGAAGTTCCGGCACGTTGAGAGCCAATAATCTGGTCATAAGTGACAACGTCACGGTCAATACCGGCTTCAGTGCCGGTACTGCTGATACCAGCGTAGTGATTGATGATGTTTTCAAAGGTGAAAATATCAGCGGCGTGGAGAATATTACTTCCTCCTCAGTTGTCTGGAACGCTAAAGGCAGCACCGATGTCAATGGCAACGTTGACGTCACCATGAGTAAAAACGCCTACACCGAGGTGGCAACTGATGCTTCGGTGAATGACGTCGCGAAAGCACTGGATGCGAGTTATACCAACAACGAGCTGTACACCAGCCTTAACGTTGGTACTACGGCAGAATTGAATAGCGCACTTAAGCAAATCAGCGGCAGCCAGGCCACGACAGTGTTCCGTGAAGCGCGCGTGTTAAGTAATCGCTTCAGTATGCTGGCGGATGCGGCACCGAAGGTGGGTAACGGTCTGGCGTTCAATGTAGTCGCAAAAGGCGATCCGCGTGCCGAGTTGGGCAACAACACCGAGTACGACATGCTGGCATTGCGTAAAACTCTCGATCTGAGCGAAAGCCAGAGCCTGAGTCTGGAGTATGGTATCGCGCGTCTCGATGGCGATGGTGCACAGAAAGCGGGTGATAACGGGGTGACTGGCGGCTACAGCCAGTTCTTTGGCCTGAAACATCAGATGTCCTTCGAGAATGGCATGAGCTGGAATAACGCATTGCGTTATGACGTGCATAACCTCGACAGCAGTCGTTCAATTGCATTTAGCAACACGAGCAAAACGGCAGATACCGATGTGAAACAGCAGTACCTTGAGTTCCGTAGCGAAGGAGCGAAGACCTTCGAGCCGAGCGAGGGGCTGAAGCTCACACCATATGCGGGTGTAAAACTGCGTCACACACTGGAAGGTGGCTATCAGGAGCGAAATGCCGGAGACTTTAACCTGAGTATGAACAGCGGCAGCGAAACGGCAGTAGACAGTATCGTCGGGTTGAAACTGGACTACGCAGGCAAAGACGGCTGGAGCGCGAACGCGACACTGGAAGGTGGGCCAAACCTGAGTTATGCGAAGAGCCAGCGTAATGCAAGCCTTGCCGGCGCAGGCAGTCAGCACTTTAATGTTGATGACGGTCAGAAAGGCGGCGGTATTAATAATCTTGCAAGCGTTGGCGTGAAGTACAGCAGTAAAGAAAGTTCGCTGAATCTAGATGCTTACCACTGGAAAGAGGATAGCATCAGCGATAAAGGCGTAATGCTGAACTTTAAGAAAACGTTCTAATGATTAGGTCGTGAAGAAAACCGCAACGCTGATTCAGGTTGCGGTTTTTTATTGCCAGATGCGACGCCTGGCATGTCTTATCCAGCCAACGGTTTGCTGCTTTTCCCTGCGCCGGTATGTGCAGTACATCCGGCAATCTTGTTTACGTCTTCGCATTTATTTTCGTTTTTCATTTCTATACTGATTTTTCGTATTCCGTTTTATTACAGGGCAGGGTGTTATGAGCAGCAACACATTTACTCTCGGTACAAAATCCGTTAATCGTCTTGGTTACGGTGCAATGCAACTGGCTGGGCCTGGCGTTTTCGGCCCTCCGAAAGATCGCCATATCGCAATTACCGTGCTGCGTGAGGCACTGGCATTGGGCGTCAATCACATTGACACCAGCGACTTTTATGGTCCGCATGTCACCAATCAGATTATCCGTGAAGCGCTTTATCCTTACTCTGACGACCTGACAATTGTCACTAAAATTGGCGCGCGGCGTGGTGAGGATGCTTCCTGGCTGCCCGCTTTTTCTCCGGCAGAGCTGCAAAAAGCGGTGCACGATAATCTACGTAATCTCGGCCTGGACGTACTGGATGTGGTTAACCTGCGCGTTATGTTTGGCGATGGTCATGGCCCAGCGGAAGGATCGATTGAAGCCAGCCTGACCGTGCTGGCGGAGATGCAACAACAAGGGCTGGTAAAACATATTGGTCTGAGTAACGTCACACCGACGCAGGTTGCAGAGGCGCGTAAGATTGCCGAAATCGTCTGTGTACAGAACGAATACAACATCGCGCACCGTGCTGATGACGCAATGATTGATGCTTTGGCCCGCGATGGCATTGCATACGTACCGTTCTTTCCGCTCGGTGGTTTCACGCCGCTGCAATCCTCCACGCTTTCGGAAGTGGCAGCAAACCTTAATGCGACACCGATGCAGGTGGCGCTGGCATGGCTGTTACAGCGTTCACCGAATATTTTGCTTATCCCTGGGACGTCTTCCGTCGCGCATTTACGGGAGAATATGGCTGCTGAAAAATTGCATCTTTCTGAGGAAGTGTTGTCTACGTTGGATAGTATTTAACAAACAACAGGGGGGAACATTCCGGTTCCCTTTTTTACAGCATGGAGTGCATATGTTTAAAACAAGGATTGATAATGACGCTCTATCAGGTTAAACCGCTTTTCCAGTCGTTGTTAAGACCGGTAATGTTTTGGCTTCATAAGCGTCATGTCACAGCAAATCATATTACTCTTGCTGCACTGGCACTTTCTCTTCTTACCGGATTGCTGTTAACGCTACTGCCACAGCCGATGTTGTTTCTGCTACTGCCCGTCGTTTTGTTTGTCCGTATGGCGCTTAACGCGCTGGATGGTATGCTGGCGCGCGAGTGTAATCAGCAAACACGACTGGGCGCAATATTGAATGAGACGGGCGATGTTATTTCTGATATCGCGCTCTATTTTCCGTTTCTGTTTTTACCTGACAGTAATGCATCGCTCGTGATACTCATGTTATTTTGCACCATATTGACCGAGTTTTGCGGTTTACTCGCGCAGACGATTAACGGTATTCGCAGTTATGCCGGTCCATTTGGCAAAAGCGACCGTGCGTTAATATTTGGTATATGGAGCATAACTATTGCTGTCTATCCACAGTGGATGCAATGGAATAATATTTTATGGGGCATTGCGATAATACTGCTGCTATGGACGGCGATTAATCGTTGTCGGAACGCGCTCCTTATGGGAGCTGAAAAATAATGCTAGAGAAATCACTGGCGATACTTTTTGCTCTCTTAATATTAGCGACGCTGATAAATCTTTTTCGGGTACGGCGGATACCAGAGAGAAAGAAGGATGAAGTCTCATTACGTATTCGTAGCTGGTGGGGCATTATTATTTGTTTCTCACTGGCAATTTCAGGGCCATGCTGGGTAACGCTAACGTTTTTTTCGTTGATTAGCTTTCTGGCGTTGAAAGAGTATTTAAGGCTTATCTCCATCGATTTTCCTTGTTGGTTATATGTAGTCATTCCCATTAACTATTTGCTGGTTAGTTTTAATTATTTTGAATTGTTTCTGCTGTTTATACCGCTGTGTGGATTTTTGATATTAGCCACACGGCAGGCCTTCGTTGGTGAAACAGCAGGTTTTCTGCATTCCGTAAGCTGTATTTACTGGGGCTGGATAATGACCATCTTTGCGCTGAGCCATGCCGTATGGTTATTGATGTTACCAGCTATACATATTCAGAGTGGGGGATTGTTGGTGTTGTTTCTGCTGACGTTAACTGAATCAAACGATATTGCGCAGTATTTATGGGGAAAATCTTTCGGCAAAAGAAAAGTAGTACCTAAAGTGAGCCCAGGAAAAACACTGGAAGGCCTGGTGGGGGGCGTAATCACCACGATGATTGCGTCACTGATTATTGGACCGTTACTGACGCCGCTAAATACAATACAAGCATTATTAGCGGGTTTGTTAATTGGTATTAGTGGTTTTTGTGGCGATGTAGTGATGTCAGCCATCAAACGAGATGTTGGTGTTAAAGATAGTGGCACACTATTTCCTGGACATGGTGGTCTGCTGGACAGGATTGACTCATTAATTTTCTCCGCCCCGTTGTTTTTTTATTTCATTCGCTACTGCTGTTACTGAAGGAAAATAGAGAAAATGGAAAATTCACGCATCCCTGGGGAACATTTTTTTACCACCAGCGATAATACAACGTTGTTTTATCGGCACTGGCCCGCTTTACAGCCAGGGGCGAAAAAGGTCATCGTCTTATTTCATCGCGGTCATGAACATTCTGGTCGTCTACAACATCTCGTTGATGAACTGGCTATGCCAGATACTGCTTTTTATGCCTGGGATGCCCGAGGGCATGGAAAAACTTCGGGGCCGCGTGGTTATAGCCCGTCTCTTATGCGCTCAGTGCAGGATGTTGATGAATTTGTCCGTTTTGCTGCCAGCGACAGCCAAGTCGGACTGGAAGAAGTGGTTGTGATCGCGCAAAGCGTCGGCGCAGTGCTGGTTGCCACATGGGTTCATGATTATGCGCCTGCAATTCGTGGGCTGGTGCTGGCTTCTCCGGCCTTTAAGGTTAAATTGTATGTGCCGCTGGCACGTCCTGCGCTGGCGTTATGGCATCGTCTGCGTGGTCTGTTTTTTATTAATTCCTATGTGAAAGGACACTATTTGACCCACGATCGGCAACGGGTAGCGAGTTTCAATAACGATCCGCTGATCACACGGGCGATTGCCGTCAATATCTTGCTCGATCTCTATAAAACGTCTGACCGTATTGTCAACGATGCGGCGGCGCTTACGCTCCCCACGCAACTTCTGATATCAGGCGATGACTATGTTGTGCATCGCCAACCACAGATCGACTTTTATCTGCGTTTACGTAGTCCACTGAAAGAGCTGCATCTGCTGCCAGGCTTTTATCACGATACGCTGGGCGAAGAGAACAGGGGGCAGGCGTTTGAGAAGATAAGCCGTTTTATTAGACGCTTGTACGCAAATGAGCCACAGACGTTTGATTATCAACATGAGGACCGTACAGGACCATCGGCGGATCGCTGGCGACTGCTTTCTGGTGGCCCTGTGCCGCTATCTGCTGCTGACCTGCAATACCGTGTGATGCGTAAAGCAATGAACGTGTTGGGTGAGCAGTCTGTTGGCGTACAGCTTGGAATGAGCACTGGCTTTGATTCAGGCAGTTCGCTGGATTATGTCTATCAAAATCAACCGCAAGGTAGTAACGCATTCGGGCGCTTAATCGACAAAATCTACCTAAATAGTGTTGGCTGGCGCGGTATTCGCAAGCGCAAAACCCATTTACAAATGCTGATTAAACAAGCCGTTGCCGATCTCCACGCCAAAGGTTTACCCGTCCGCGTGGTTGACATTGCCGCAGGGCATGGGCGCTATGTACTGGATGCACTGGCAAACGAGCCTGCCGTAAGCGATATTTTGTTACGTGATTACAGTGAGTTAAATATTGCACAGGGGCAAGAGATGATTGCCCAACGGGGAATGTCTGGGCAGGTGCGTTTTGAACAGGGCGATGCGTTTAACCTGGAGGAACTCAGCGCGTTAACTCCGCGGCCTACCTTGGCGATTGTCTCTGGACTGTATGAGCTTTTTCCCGAAAATGAGCAGGTAAAGAACTCCCTCGCAGGTCTTGCCAATGCCATCGAACCGGGCGGCATTCTCATCTACACCGGGCAGCCGTGGCACCCACAACTGGAGCTGATTGCCGGGGTGTTAACCAGTCATAAAGATGGTAAACCGTGGGTGATGCGCGTGCGTTCGCAAGGGGAGATGGATTCGCTCGTGCATGATGCCGGATTTGATAAATGCACACAACGGATTGATGAGTGGGGTATTTTTACGGTTTCGATGGCGGTGCGTCGTGATAACTGAACGCCGGAACGTATTGCTACAAGGAGCTGGCTGGTTATTGTTGCTTGCCCCGTTTTTCTTCTTCACCTATGGATCTCTTAATCAGTTCACCGCGGTT
The DNA here is from genome assembly GCF_005781105.1 of Escherichia sp. E2586. Taxonomy (NCBI): domain Bacteria; kingdom Pseudomonadati; phylum Pseudomonadota; class Gammaproteobacteria; order Enterobacterales; family Enterobacteriaceae; genus Escherichia; species Escherichia sp. E2586. The sequence continues at coordinate 48,464 of NZ_VATN01000012.1, read as the reverse complement.
CAGGACCTTAACAGCCATGATATCCCCAGTCAGGTATTCGGTTGGGAAACGGCGATCCCTTTTCTTCCTTGGACTATTGTTCCTTACTGGAGTCTGGATCTTTTATATGGGTTTTCGTTGTTCGTTTGTAGTTCGACATTCGAACAGCGCCGACTGGTTCACCGGCTTATTCTGGCAACGGTAATGGCCTGCTGCGGTTTTTTTCTCTATCCGCTGAAGTTTAGTTTTATCCGTCCTGAAGTGAGTGGGGTGACAGGATGGCTATTTTCGCAACTTGAACTGTTTGATCTGCCTTATAACCAGTCTCCTTCGCTGCATATTATTCTCTGCTGGCTACTTTGGCGTCACTTTCGTCAGCATCTGGCTGTGAGGTGGCGTAAAGTCTGCGGCGGATGGTTTTTACTCATCGCCATTTCGACGCTGATGACCTGGCAGCATCATTTTATTGATGTCATCACGGGGCTGGCGGTAGGTATGTTAATTGACTGGATGGTGCCCGTCGACCGTCGTTGGAATTACCAGAAACCTGATCAACGTCGAATCAAAATAGCACTGCCATATGTCGTAGGCGCGTGCTCGTGCATTGTGTTGATGGAGCTAATGATAATGCTTCAGTTATGGTGGTCAGTCTGGTTATGTTGGCCAGTATTATCGCTATTCATTATTGGCCGTGGGTACGGTGGGCTTGGCGCGATAACAACAGGGAAAGATAGTCAGGGGAAACTCCCGCCCGCCGTTTACTGGCTGACATTGCCCTGGCGTATCGGGATGTGGCTGTCTATGCGTTGGTTTTGTCTTCGCCTGGAGTCGGTGAGCAAAATTACTACTGGTGTTTATTTAGGGGCGTTTCCACGACATATTCCGGCACAGAATGCGGTTCTGGATGTCACCTTTGAATTCCCTCGTGGACGAGCGACAAAAGATCGACTCTATTTCTGTGTGCCGATGCTGGATCTGGTGGTTCCGGAAGAGGGGGAGCTTCGGCAGGCCGTGGCGATGCTGGAAACATTACGCGAAGAGCAAGGCAGCGTTCTGGTCCATTGCGCATTGGGATTATCGCGCAGTGCTCTGGTGGTGGCGGCATGGTTGTTATGTTACGGACACTGTAAAACCGTTGATGAAGCGATTAGCTATATTCGAGCCAGACGCTCGCAGATTGTGCTGAAGGAAGAGCACAAAGCGATGCTGAGATTGTGGGAAAATAGGTTAGCGGATTGAGATGTGGACTGAACTACAGTCCACATCAAGATCGTGTCCGGTTATGCAGCAACAATGCTATCAATGGCTGCTTTCGCGTCAGACTGTGCTTTTGCTGCCATTTCCGGACCGTAGGCAATCCCTTCGGCGAAAACAAATTTCACATCGGTAATGCCGATAAAGCCGAGGAACGTGGACAGATACGGCGTCACCAGGTCCGTTGGTCCATCTTTGTGGATCCCACCGCGGCTGGTAATAACGATGGCTTTTTTACCCGTTACCAGACCTTCCGGACCATTCTCGGTATAGCGGAAAGTAACGCCTGCACGTGCAACCAGGTCAAAATAGTTTTTCAACTGAGTCGAGATGTTGAAGTTGTACATCGGTGCCGCAATAACGATAACGTCGTGGGCTTTCAGCTCGGCAATTAGCTCATCGGAAAGCGCTAAAGCCTCCTGCTGACGCGGAGTCAGCGGCGCATCGCTCGGACGCAGAGCGCCAACCAGTTCACCATCCAGGACCGGAATCGGATTTGCAGCCAGGTCACGAACAGTGATTTCATCAGCGGAATGCTTTTCACGCCACTGTTCAACAAAATAATCGGACAACTGATTAGACTGAGAGTACCCTGCCAGGATGCTGGATTTAAGAACTAATACCTTGCTCATGGTGTTTCCTTATAGATGTTTGAATGGGCGATGCCCCGTTGCTTGTTGACACTTTATTCACAATCCTGCCACAGAGATAGCGCAATATATCGAAGTCTATGTTCGAATTTATTGAACAACACATAAAAAGCTGCGATGTGGTACTCTATATCTATCATTTAAAAGAAAATTAATCAGGCACGACGCTGCCCTCTAACGTTATGACAGAACAACAAAAATTGACCTTTAACGCCTTACAGCAACGGCTGGATTCGCTGATGCTGCGTGACAGACTGCGTTTTTCTCGCCGTCTGCACGGTGTGAAGAAGGTTAAAAATCCTGATGCACAACAGGCCATTTTCCAGGAGATGGCGAAAGAGATTGACCATGCGGCAGGGAAAGTCCTGCTGCGTGAAGCGGCACGACCGGAAATTACTTATCCGGACAATTTACCGGTTAGTCAGAAAAAACAGGACATTCTCGAAGCAATTCGTGATCACCAGGTGGTGATCGTCGCCGGGGAAACGGGTTCTGGTAAAACGACTCAGCTACCGAAAATCTGTATGGAGCTGGGGCGCGGGATTAAAGGGCTGATCGGCCATACCCAGCCGCGTCGCCTGGCGGCAAGAACGGTGGCGAACCGTATTGCGGAAGAGCTGAAAACGGAGCCGGGCGGTTGCATCGGTTACAAAGTGCGTTTCAGCGATCACGTAAGTGATAACACGATGGTCAAGCTGATGACCGACGGTATCTTGCTGGCGGAAATCCAGCAAGATCGCCTGTTGATGCAGTACGACACCATCATCATCGACGAAGCGCACGAACGTAGCCTGAACATTGATTTTCTGCTCGGCTATTTGAAAGAGTTGCTGCCGCGGCGTCCTGACCTAAAAATCATTATCACTTCCGCGACTATCGACCCGGAACGCTTTTCGCGCCACTTTAATAATGCGCCGATTATTGAAGTCTCCGGTCGGACCTATCCGGTGGAAGTGCGCTATCGCCCGATTGTTGAAGAAGCCGATGACACCGAGCGCGACCAGTTGCAGGCTATTTTCGATGCCGTAGATGAACTGAGCCAGGAAAGCCCTGGCGACATTCTGATCTTTATGAGCGGCGAGCGAGAAATTCGCGATACCGCCGATGCGCTGAACAAGCTGAACTTACGCCATACCGAAATCTTGCCGCTTTATGCGCGGCTTTCGAACAGCGAACAGAACCGCGTCTTCCAGTCGCACAGCGGACGGCGCATTGTGCTGGCGACCAACGTTGCAGAAACCTCGCTGACCGTACCGGGTATAAAGTACGTTATCGATCCAGGTACGGCGCGTATCAGCCGTTACAGCTATCGCACTAAAGTGCAGCGTTTGCCGATTGAGCCAATTTCGCAGGCTTCAGCTAATCAGCGTAAAGGCCGCTGCGGACGTGTGTCAGAAGGGATCTGTATTCGTCTCTATTCGGAAGACGATTTCCTCTCGCGCCCGGAGTTTACCGATCCGGAGATTCTGCGTACTAACCTGGCATCGGTTATTTTGCAGATGACCGCGCTGGGGCTGGGCGATATCGCCGCGTTCCCGTTTGTTGAAGCGCCAGATAAACGCAATATTCAGGATGGTGTGCGTCTGCTCGAAGAGCTGGGCGCGATCACCACGGATGAACAGGCCAGTGCCTATAAACTGACGCCGCTCGGTCGCCAGCTCTCGCAGTTGCCTGTCGACCCACGTCTGGCGCGTATGGTGCTGGAAGCGCAAAAACATGGCTGCGTGCGTGAGGCGATGATTATCACGTCCGCGCTCTCCATTCAGGATCCGCGCGAGCGTCCGATGGATAAACAGCAGGCATCGGACGAAAAACATCGTCGCTTCCACGACAAAGAGTCTGACTTCCTCGCGTTTGTAAATCTGTGGAATTATCTTGGCGAGCAGCAAAAGGCGCTTTCTTCAAACGCCTTCCGTCGCCTGTGTCGTACCGATTATCTCAACTATCTGCGCGTGCGCGAATGGCAGGATATCTACACCCAGTTGCGCCAGGTAGTTAAAGAACTCGGCATTCCGGTGAACAGCGAACCGGCGGAGTATCGCGAAATTCACATCGCCTTACTGACCGGTTTGCTTTCCCATATCGGCATGAAAGATGCCGATAAACAAGAATATACCGGCGCACGTAACGCGCGTTTTTCCATTTTCCCCGGTTCCGGTTTATTCAAAAAGCCGCCGAAATGGGTGATGGTGGCGGAACTGGTAGAAACCAGCCGCCTGTGGGGGCGCATTGCGGCACGCATCGATCCGGAATGGGTGGAACCCGTCGCTCAGCATTTGATTAAACGCACCTACAGTGAACCGCACTGGGAACGGGCGCAGGGCGCGGTGATGGCAACGGAAAAAGTCACCGTTTATGGCTTGCCGATTGTCGCCGCGCGTAAGGTTAACTACAGCCAGATTGATCCTGCGCTGTGTCGTGAACTCTTTATTCGCCATGCGCTGGTGGAAGGTGACTGGCAGACGCGTCACGCTTTCTTCCGCGAAAACCTGAAACTGCGGGCAGAAGTGGAAGAGCTGGAACACAAATCACGTCGCCGCGATATTCTGGTTGATGACGAAACGTTGTTTGAGTTCTACGACCAGCGCATCAGCCATGATGTGATCTCTGCACGCCACTTCGACAGCTGGTGGAAAAAAGTCAGCCGCGAAACGCCTGATTTGCTCAACTTTGAAAAGAGTATGTTGATCAAAGAAGGTGCGGAAAAAATCAGCAAGCTGGATTACCCAAACTTCTGGCATCAGGGCAATCTCAAGCTGCGTTTGAGCTATCAGTTTGAGCCAGGTGCAGATGCTGACGGTGTGACCGTACATATTCCGCTGCCGTTACTTAACCAGGTTGAGGAGAGTGGGTTTGAGTGGCAGATCCCCGGCCTGCGCCGCGAACTGGTGATTGCTCTGATTAAATCGTTGCCAAAACCGGTACGCCGTAATTTTGTACCCGCGCCAAACTACGCCGAAGCGTTTTTAGGCCGCGTCACACCGCTGGAGTTACCGTTGCTCGACAGCCTTGAACGCGAGCTACGGCGGATGACCGGCGTTACCGTTGACCGCGAAGACTGGCACTGGGATCAGGTGCCTGATCACCTGAAAATCACCTTCCGCGTGGTGGATGACAAAAACAAGAAGCTAAAAGAAGGACGCTCGCTACAAGATCTGAAAGATGCCCTGAAAGGCAAAGTGCAGGAAACGCTGTCTGCGGTGGCGGATGACGGTATCGAGCAGAGCGGCTTACATATCTGGAGTTTTGGTCAACTGCCGGAAAGCTACGAACAGAAGCGTGGCAACTACAAAGTGAAAGCGTGGCCGGCGCTGGTGGATGAGCGCGACAGTGTGGCGATCAAACTGTTTGATAACCCGCTGGAGCAAAAGCAGGCAATGTGGAACGGTCTTCGCCGTCTACTGCTGCTGAATATTCCATCGCCGATCAAGTATTTGCATGAGAAGTTACCAAACAAAGCTAAGCTGGGGCTGTACTTTAACCCGTATGGTAAAGTGCTGGAGCTGATTGACGACTGTATTTCCTGCGGTGTGGATCAACTGATCGACGCCAATGGTGGACCGGTCTGGACGGAAGAAGGCTTTGCTGCGCTGCATGAAAAAGTGCGCGCTGAACTGAACGACACGGTGGTGGATATTGCGAAGCAGGTCGAACAAATCCTCACTGCGGTGTTCAATATCAACAAACGCCTGAAAGGTCGGGTGGATATGACGATGGCGCTGGGACTGTCGGATATCAAAGCGCAGATGGGCGGGCTGGTTTATCGCGGTTTTGTTACTGGTAACGGCTTCAAACGGCTGGGCGACACGCTGCGATATTTGCGGGCGATTGAAAAACGACTGGAAAAACTGGCGATTGATCCACATCGCGACCGTGTGCAGATGCTGAAAGTCGAAAACGTCCAGCAGGCGTGGCAGCAATGGATCAACAAACTGCCGCCTGCACGTCGTGAGGATGAAGACGTGAAAGAGATCCGCTGGATGATAGAAGAGCTGCGCGTTAGTTACTTCGCTCAACAGTTGGGGACACCTTATCCGATTTCAGATAAGCGTATTTTGCAGGCGATGGAGCAGATTAGCGGTTAACCCTGCTATTTGCCTGATAAATCTAAAACCCGGTAAGCCTATGCTGCTGGGTTTTTTATTAATTCTAAAAACGGTAAAGGCAAAAATTGGGGAATTCAGAAAAATACAATTCTCTGCTGCAAGATGAATAATGTTTATCTACAGCTTTTCCGTAAAAGATATGTCAGGCTTGCGGAGAGGTGGTTAAGGAAATACGGCTTCCTCCTTTCAGAGTGCTCCGCTTCTCATTATTATCTCACGCAGTATTCTTAAGGGAACGATAAGGAGGGACCATGAATATTAACCCGTTTCCGACGCTTTCAGCGTCAACCATTGATGCTATAAACGTTATCGGTCGATGGCTGGCGCAGGATGATTTCTCCGGTGAAGCTCCGTATCAGGCCGATTGCGTGATACTTGCAGGCAATGCTGTCATTCCCACTATCGATGCCGCTTGTAAGATTGCAAGAGATCAGCAAATTCCTTTACTGATTAGCGGTGGTATAGGTCACTCGACAACTTTTTTGTATAGCGCCATCGCACAGCATCCGCACTACAACACTATCAGCACCACTGGCAGGGCAGAAGCTACCATCCTGGCGGATATCGCTCATCAGTTCTGGCACATTCCGCAGGAAAAAATCTGGATTGAAGACCAGTCAACTAACTGTGGAGAAAATGCCCGTTTCAGTATCGCATTATTGAATCAGTTAGCAGAGCGAGTCCATACCACGATTGTCGTCCAGGATCCCACTATGCAACGCCGAACCATGGCGACGTTCCGTCGTATTACCGGAGATAATCCTGATGCGCCTCGCTGGCTAAGTTATCCGGGATTCGTACCACAGTTGGGAAATGATGCAGGCAGCGTGACGTTTGCTAATCCGCTGACAGGACTATGGCCAGTTGAGCGATATTTGTCTCTACTTACTGGCGAGCTGCCACGCTTGCGCGATGACAGCGATGGCTATGGACCGCGCGGACGCGATTTTATCGTTCACGTCGATTTTCCGTCAGAAGTTATGCAGGCATGGCAGCTATTACAGTATGACGCTGTGCTTATTGAGGCAATGGAGAGTCGCTCACTGCGCTAATAATTGCCCGTTTGTGAACAAATGATTGCAAACGGGTAATAATCTGATCTTTTTCTTCCTCTCTTTATTCCCGTCGTATCTCTTTTTATGAAGCCTTTCACAAAATTGCACATCCACGATGCCTTCTCTGCTGTGATTGATGTTAATTAACGCATGAGTTACAAAATATAAACATATCAATCGCAGGAGTAGCCCATGTCTGTACCCGTTCAACATCCTATGTATATCGATGGACAGTTTATCACCTGGCGCGGCGACGCATGGATTGATGTGGTTAACCCCGCAACAGAGGCAGTGATTTCCCGCATTCCTGATGGCCAGGCTGAAGATGCTCGCAAAGCAATCGATGCGGCAGAGCGAGCGCAGCCAGAATGGGAAGCATTACCCGCGATTGAACGAGCGAACTGGTTACGGAAAATCTCTGCGGGGATCCGCGAACGGGCCAGTGAAATTAGCTCATTGATCGTCGAGGAAGGTGGCAAAATTCAACAGCTGGCCGAAGTCGAAGTCGCTTTTACTGCTGACTATATCGATTACATGGCGGAATGGGCTCGTCGCTACGAGGGCGAGATTATTCAAAGTGATCGTCCTGGGGAAAACATCCTGCTGTTTAAACGTGCGTTGGGCGTAACGACCGGTATCCTACCGTGGAACTTCCCGTTTTTCCTGATCGCTCGCAAAATGGCGCCAGCTCTTCTCACAGGCAATACCATCGTCATCAAACCGAGCGAATTTACGCCAAACAATGCGATCGCATTTGCTAAAATCGTCGACGAAATTGGCCTACCACGCGGCGTGTTTAACCTTGTGTTAGGACGCGGTGAAACGGTAGGTCAGGAGTTGGCGGGTAATCCAAAAGTCGCTATGGTCAGCATGACAGGCAGCGTCGCTGCCGGAGAAAAAATCATGGCGACCGCGGCGAAAAATATCACCAAAGTGTGTCTGGAGCTGGGGGGCAAAGCCCCTGCTATCGTGATGGATGACGCCGATCTTGAATTGGCCGTCAAAGCCATTGTTGATTCACGCGTGATAAATACCGGGCAGGTGTGTAACTGTGCGGAACGTGTCTATGTGCAGAAAGGTGTTTACGATCGCTTTGTTAATCGACTGGGCGAGGCAATGCAGGCGGTTCAATTTGGTAACCCCGCCGAACGTAACGACATTGCGATGGGGCCGCTGATTAACGCTGCAGCTCTGGAAAGGGTGGAACAAAAGGTAGCGCGGGCAGTAGAAGAGGGCGCGAGAATCGCGTTGGGTGGTAAGGCTGTAGAAGGGAAAGGTTATTATTATCCGCCAACGTTGCTTTTGGATGTCCGCCAGGAAATGTCCATTATGCACGAAGAAACCTTTGGGCCAGTGCTGCCGGTAGTCGCTTTTGACACGCTGGAACAGGCTATCTCCATGGCCAACGACAGCGATTATGGCCTGACGTCATCGATATATACCGAGAATCTTAACGTGGCGATGAAAGCCCTCAAAGGACTCAAGTTTGGCGAAACCTACATCAACCGAGAAAACTTCGAAGCTATGCAAGGTTTCCATGCTGGATGGCGTAAGTCGGGTATTGGCGGCGCAGATGGCAAACATGGTTTGCATGAGTATCTACAGACTCAGGTGGTCTATTTGCAGTCGTAAGATATGAAAGAGGCGGAGGTTTTTCCTCCGCCAGTGCTGGTCAGAGTTTGGCGAATTTTTCCAGAGTACGAATGAGTTGAGTGACAAAACCATACTCGTTATCGTACCAGGCGACGGTCTTCACCAGTTGTAAATCGCCCACTGCGGTGATTTCCGTTTGGGTCGCATCAAACACCGAACCAAAATGGCTGCCAATGATATCGGAAGAGACAATCTCTTCGTCGGTATAACCAAATGACTCGTTATTGGTCGTTGCTTTTTTAAGTGCGTTATTCACCTCTTCAGCAGTCACTTTTTTCCCAAGGATAGACACCAGCTCGGTCACTGAACCTGTTTTCACTGGCACGCGTTGCGCATGGCCTTTAAGTTTGCCGCTAAGTTCCGGGATCACCAGACCAATGGCTTTTGCCGCACCGGTAGTGTGGGGGATGATATTTTCCGCCGCTGCCCGCGATGCACGTAAATCTTTACCACGCGGACCATCCACCAGAGACTGGGTGCCGGTATAGGCATGGATCGTTGTCATTGTGCCAACTTCTATCCCAAAACTGTCATGCAATGCTTTGGCCATCGGCGCAAGACAGTTGGTTGTGCATGACGCCACAGAAATAATGGTGTCGTTGCCATCCAGAGTGCCATCATTGACGTTATAAACGATGGTTTTCATTTCTCCTGCCGGTGCGGAAATCAACACCTTTTTCGCTCCAGCGTCCAGATGCGCCTGGGATTTTTCTGCGGAAGTATAAAAACCGGTACATTCAATGACAATTTCAGCACCTTTTACTTTCCAGGGGATATTTTTCGCGTCTTTTTCGGCGTAAACCGCAATACTTTTTCCATCAACAATAAGTGAATCCTCTGTGAAATCGACGCTCCAGGGGAAAGGACCGTAGTTTGAGTCGTGCTTTAGTAGGTAGGCGAGAATTTTCGGAGACGTAAGATCATTAATGGCGACAACGTCAATGTTACTTTTAATCTCAAGTAGCCGACGTAATACCAGTCGGCCGATACGACCAAAACCGTTAATGCCAACTTTGCTCATGGTTTTCTCCAGTCAAGAACTTGTGGGTAAAAATTAGTCCTTTCCAGGCTTAGACCAGGATGACAGGATGGGCAATCTACCTTTTTGCCATGAAACGTAACGTACTGAAAACGGGTGAACAATATTTAATGAAATTTTAAGAAAAGCTCGTTATGTTAACGGCAAATTGTGTTAAAGCAGGAAATGTTATGGGAATTAGATATTCAAGGTTACAAATTGGCATTCACTGGTTGGTCTTTTTGCTGGTTATTGCAGCCTATTGTGCGATGGAGTTTCGTGGATTTTTCCCGCGTAGCGATCGTCCGGTGATCAACATGATCCACGTTTCATGTGGCATCTCAATTCTCGTGCTGATGGTGGTTCGTCTGTTACTCAGATTGAAATACCCAACGCCGCCCATTGTACCGAAACCCAGGCCCATGATGACGGGACTCGCTCATTTGGGACATTTGGTGATCTATCTCCTGTTTATTGTATTGCCAGTGATTGGTTTGGTGATGATGTATAACCGGGGTAATCCGTGGTTTGCGTTTGGTCTGACAATGCCTTACGCGTCAGAGGCCAATTTTGACCTGGTGGATAGATTAAAGTGGTGGCATGAAACGTTGGCCAATCTGGGATATTACGTTATCGGGCTTCATGCGGCTGCTGCTCTGGCACACCACTATTTATGGAAAGACAACACGCTTTTGCGCATGATGCCGCGTAAGCGCTCCTGAAGGTATTAGAAGAAAGCGCCTGTACTAAACCAGACCCGTGGTACAGGCGAAGAATACGGGCCTACATCGGAAGCGCCTATTATATTTATTTGTATGACAAATAAAACCATAATCCGAGTTTATATGTTCAACGGGTTGATATTTAATCAATATATATACTGTTAAGATTGAAATTCAATTTCTCCAATCTTTGATCTCCCTAAGTGAAATAAAGACCGCACAGCGTATAACTTTTATACCGAACATAAGATTCGGCAAGCCATGGAGGTTGTATGAAAAAGTTGCTCTTTATTTTACTGATGGGATTACTGATGTCTTTTTATGTTGATGCCGGGCGCAAACCCTGTTCTGGTGCGAAAGGGGGGATCTCTCACTGTACAGCTGGCGGCAAATTTGTCTGTAATGATGGTTCTATCAGCGCATCGAAAAAAACATGCACTAACTAAAAGGGGCGCCATGAGAAAATGAACTCGTCAACCAGATGCGCGGGGAATGCTCCCCGCGCAGGCCCTTACCTGGACTGACAGGCCATGAGAGCCGCTACCTCCTTATCACCGTCCCGGAATCGCAGTTCGTAGAGCGTTTGTCGGGTCAGGAGTGTGAATGCCAGAATCGTGATACAGATAATGAGCAGACACACCACCAGGGGGTTGCGCTTCATAGCCTTTCTCCTTGCCGGATGGCAGGTAAGAGGCTAACATCTGAATTGCTAGGTTCATTCGTTGGCCTCGGTTGATAGAAATATCGGTCGGGGCCTTCGTCTTTCTGATTCCCGGTAAGCCTGAAAACAGAAAGTCTCAGGCGCCCGCAAACATCCTATGTAATTACCCTTACCATCGAAATAATCACTTCACGAAATTGCGTGACGGCTTCCGGTAAATCGTTATCAGAGAACACTCGCGGCAAGACTCAATGCGAGCGAGTTTCCAGTTGAGGCATGAATAAGGGGCGCCATGAGAAAATGAACTCGTCAACCAGATGCGCGGGGAATGCTCCCCGCGCAGGCCCTTACCTGGACTGACAGGCCATGAGAGCCGCCACCTCCTTATCACCGTCCCGGAATCGCAGTTCGTAGAGCGTTTGTCGGGTCAGGAGTGTGAATGTCAGAATCGTGATACAGATAATGAGCAGACACACCACCAGGGGGTTGCGCTTCATAGCCTTTTCTCCTTGCCGGATGGCGGGTAAGAGGCTAACATCTGAATTGCTGGTTTCATTCGTTGGCCTCGGTTGATAGAAATATCGGTCGGGGCCTTCGTCTTTCTGATTCCCGGTAAGCCTGAAACCAGAAAGTCTCAGGCGCCCGCAAACATCCTATGCAATTATCCTTACCAGCGAAATAATCACTTCACGAAATTGCGTGGCATTTTCCAGAATTTTTCGTAATACGCCTTACAAGGTATAACTACTCGTAAGTCTCTTCATTCCGATGGTAATAATCTCTCATCGCAAAAATTGTTGTAAAAATGTGATATGAACAGGTTTTTGCCAGTAAGCAATTACCATCGATTGCCGATGACTCACTATCGGGAGTAAACCAGGAAGAGAGACAACGGTCATGAATACAACATCCTCACACCGCTTAGGCTTTTTACATCACATCAGGCTGGTTCCATTATTTGCCTGCATTCTTGGCGGCATCCTGTTTCTGTTTGCCTTGAGTTCATCCCTGGCGGGGTATTTTCTCTGGCAGGCAGACCGCGATCAGCGTGACGTCAGCGGCGAGATCCAGATACGCACGGGTTTAGCAAACAGCTCTGATTTATTGCGTTCAGCCCGGATCAATATGATTCAGGCCGGGGCAGCAAGTCGTATCGCTGAAATGGAAGAGATGAAACGAAATATTGCGCAAGCGGAATTGCAAATAAAGCAATCGCAACAAGGCTATAACGTTTACCGTACTCGTCTGGTGAAAACGCCCGCTGACGATGCGCTGGACGGAGAATTAAATCAGCGTTTCCAGGCTTATATTTTCGGTCTGCAACCCATGTTGAAATATGCCAAAAATGGCATGTTTGAAGCCATTATCAATCATGAAAGTGAGCAGATCAGAACGCTTGATAATGCCTATAACCAGCAGTTAAGCAAAGCCATTGAAATACGTAGCGCCAGAGCTAACCAGCTAGCGGAACAGGCGCATCAGCGTACTCGTCTGGGAGGGATGTTTATGATTGGCGCATTTATACTTGCGCTGGTAATGACGCTGATAACCTTTATGGTGTTACGCCGGATTGTCATTCGTCCACTGCAACATACTGCCCAACGGATTGAAAAAATTGCCAGTGGCGATCTGACTCTGGTTGACGAACCCACTGGCCGCAGTGAAATTGGACGCTTAAGTCGCCATCTACAGCAAATGCAGCATTCGCTGGCGCTGACGGTGGGAACGGTGCGTCAGGGGGCTGAAGAGATCTATCGTGGCACCAGTGAGATTTCTGCCGGTAATGCTGACCTTTCCTCACGCACCGAAGAACAAGCGGCGGCAATTGAACAAACCGCCGCCAGCATGGAGCAACTCACCGCGACAGTGAAGCAAAATTCTGATAACGCACATCATGCCAGCAAACTGGCGCAAGAGGCCTCAAGTAAAGCCGGAGATGGCGGACAAACAGTTTCCGGTGTAGTGCGGACAATGGGTAATATCTCCAGTAGCTCGAAGAAAATTTCTGAAATCACGGCTGTTATCAACAGTATTGCCTTCCAGACCAATATCCTGGCGCTCAATGCCGCCGTTGAGGCCGCACGAGCCGGTGAGCAAGGGCGGGGATTTGCCGTTGTCGCCAGCGAAGTGCGTACACTTGCAAGCCGCAGCGCCCAGGCGGCGAAAGAGATTGAAGGCTTGATCAGTGAGTCCGTCAGGTTAATTGGTCAGGGGGCCGATGAGGTGGCAACGGCAGGGAAAACCATGAGCGCTATTGTTGATGCCGTGGCGAGCGTCACACATATCATGCAAGAAATAGCTGCCGCCTCAGATGAACAAAGCAGAGGTATCACACAAGTTAGCCAGGCGATTTCTGAAATGGATAAAGTGACGCAACAGAACGCTTCTCTGGTGGAAGAGGCTTCAGCTGCGGCGGTATCTCTTGAAGAACAGGCGGCGCGGTTAACTGAAGCCGTGGATGTGTTCCGTCTGAAGAAACAACCAGTTCAGGCGGCTCAACAAGGAACAGGGAATTCAGTGAGTTTGGCAACGGTGTGATAAAAAAGGGATCGTAAGATCCCTTACTTTTCAGAACGGCATTGATTTTCGAATGGCGTTAATCATCAACTGACAACCGGAAGAGAGTGTTGCATCTACGCGGGTCAGTATTCCAATAGGTTCGCCTGCTCCATGCCCCGGAACAGGCAGGGCCACCAGTGTTGCATGACGCAGGTCGTCTTTTACCGCGCCAGAAGGAACAAACCACACGTAGTCGTATTCAACCGTAAGCTGACGTGAAAGCGATGCAGACAACGTTTCAATGCAGCCTGAAGGAATTTTACATCCCTGGCTTTTTACTAATGCCTCAGAATGCTGCCGTGGCGCGGTGCCTTCTGGTGATACGACAACAGGCCATTCCAGTACCCGACTTAACGTTACGTTCTCCTGAAGCAGGGGGTGATTAGGCCTAACAACTAACTTAAGTGATTCGAGAAACAACAGCTCGTAATTAAGTCCGGTCATCAGTTCAGGATCTGACATCCGACCAACACCAATATCGATTTCCCCTGTTTTTAATCCCGCCAGGATCATCGTGTTACTCATGGTGGCAACTTGCAGTGTGGTTTCTTTTTGTTGCTGATGAAACTGACCTATAACCGAAGGTAATATCCCTAGTGCCGCGGTAGGTAGCGCGCCCACTCTGACGACATCATTGTTAAGGCCTTCTTTACGATTAAGTGACTGTCCAGCGGTGTTAATGGCGTCAAGAACTCTGACTGCGTGAGTTAAAAATTGCTCGCCAGGTAAGGTGAGCTGCGCGCCTTGACGTCCTCGGTCGAACAGGCGAGCACCCGTCAATTGCTCCAGCTCATTCAATGTCTTAGAGAGTGCCGGTTGACTCAGATTAAGGGTTTCAGCCGCGCGCCCCAAAGTTCCTTGTTGTGCGACAGCTACGAATGTATGAAGGTGGCGCAAACGGATGCGCTGACTAAACAGACTATTTTTTTCCATAAGCGATGTTAAAAACGAAGCGGTGCCGCTGACAAGTGATGTTGTTTGATTATGATAACTTGATTGCAAAATATTATTAACATTTAAAGTAATTATGTTACATCGAAATCGATAATATTGATGATTTCGCGGCGAGATCACAGTTTGTAAATTCTTCCCACCAGAGTGAATGCGGTTACCTACACTCGAAATAATTGACCACTGGGGGTAGGCATTATGGCGAACAGCATCACAGCGGATGAGATTCGGGAACAGTTTTCGCAGGCAATGTCAGCCATGTATCAACAAGAAGTTCCACAGTACGGTACGTTGCTGGAACTGGTCGCTGACGTGAATCTGGCTGTGCTGGAAAATAATCCCCAACTGCATGAAAAAATGGTTAATGCGGATGAACTGGCGAGGCTTAACGTTGAACGTCATGGGGCGATACGTGTAGGAACCGCGCAGGAACTTGCCACATTAAGGCGGATATTCGCCATTATGGGAATGTATCCGGTGAGTTATTACGATCTCTCGCAGGCTGGCGTGCCGGTACATTCTACGGCATTTCGGCCCATCGATGATGCCTCGCTTGCGCGTAATCCTTTCCGCGTTTTTACCTCATTGCTCCGCCTTGAGCTTATCGAAAACAAAACATTGCGCCAAAAGGCGGCGGAGATTTTACGCCAGCGCGATATCTTTACCCCACGTTGTCGGCAACTGTTAGATGAATATGATCGGGAGGGCGGTTTTAGCGAAGCGCAAGCGCGGGAGTTTGTGCGAGAAGCCCTGGAGACATTTCGTTGGCATCAGTCAGCAACGGTAGATGAAGAAACCTATCACGCGTTGCATAACGAGCATCGGCTGATCGCTGATGTAGTCTGTTTTCCGGGCTGTCATATCAATCACCTGACGCCACGCACGCTGGACATTGATCGGGTGCAGTCGATGATGCCCGAATGCGGTATCGAACCAAAAATTCTCATCGAAGGACCGCCGCGCCGCGAGGTGCCGATTT
Source organism: Escherichia sp. E2586 (assembly GCF_005781105.1). NCBI lineage: Bacteria > Pseudomonadati > Pseudomonadota > Gammaproteobacteria > Enterobacterales > Enterobacteriaceae > Escherichia > Escherichia sp. E2586. The sequence continues at coordinate 32,877 of NZ_VATN01000012.1, read as the reverse complement.
TATTGCGTCAAACCAGCTTTAAGGCACTGGAAGAAACGGTTCTGTTTGTGGGGCAACAGCAGGGGAGGCATACCGCGCGATTTGGTGAGATAGAACAGCGCGGAGTGGCGTTAACGCCGAAAGGGCGGCGACTGTATGATGAACTTCTGCGTAATGCCGGAACTGGACAGGATAATCTCACTCATCAACTGCATTTGCAGGAAACCTTTCGCGCTTTCCCGGACAGCGAATTTTTGATGCGCCAGCAAGGGCTGGCATGGTTCCGTTATCGACTGACACCATCGGGTGAAGCGCATCGTCAGGCGATACATCCTGGGGACGATCCGCAACCTTTGATTGAACGTGGCTGGGTTGTCGCACAACCTATTACGTATGAGGATTTTTTGCCGGTGAGTGCGGCGGGGATCTTCCAGTCCAATCTCGGTAACGAAACGCAGACGCGCAGTCATGGTAATGCCAGTCGTGAGGCATTCGAGCAGGCGCTGGGCTGCCAGGTTTTTGATGAATTTCAGTTATACAAGGAAGCGGAAGAACGCAGTAAACGCCGCTGTGGATTGCTTTAAAATCGGGCCATCCTGCTTTGCAAAAATTTGCCTGATTTTACAAATGAATCAGGCTCTTCCCATCGACATAAAAAAATTGCCGATTTGTGCAGATTCTCCATGCTCAACAATTGGATTATTAATAAATATTGTCTAGAGTGAGCGGTCATTAATAAGCACTTTCTTGCCGCTGAAAACGACCAGCGCGGGACCATTCACAACACCAGAAGGACTCACTGTCAGGTATGGATCGTAGACGATTTATTAAAGGTTCAATGGCTATGGCCGCCGTGTGCGGTACCAGCGGTATTGCTTCTCTTTTTTCTCAGGCTGCGTTCGCGGCAGATTCTGATATTGCCGATGGGCAAACTCAGCGTTTTGACTTTTCGGTTTTACAGTCGATGGCGCATGATTTAGCGCAAAAGCCGTGGGGTGGCGAGCCGCGTCCGTTACCCAACACGTTGGCGACAATGACCCCGCAGGCTTATAACAGCATTCAATACGACGCAGAACAATCACTGTGGCATAACGTTGAGAACCGTCAACTGGACGCTCAGTTCTTCCATATGGGAATGGGATTCCGTCGCCGCGTTCGTATGTTTTCTGTTGATCCAGCAACACATCTGGCGCGTGAAATTCACTTTCGCCCGGAGTTGTTCAAATACAACGATGCGGGTGTTGATACCAAACAATTAGAAGGGCAAAGCGATCTCGGCTTTGCAGGCTTCCGCGTGTTTAAAGCCCCCGAACTGGCGCGGCGTGATGTAGTATCATTCCTCGGAGCGAGTTATTTCCGCGCCGTTGATGACACGTATCAATACGGTTTGTCGGCCCGCGGTTTGGCGATTGATACTTATACCGACAGCAAAGAAGAGTTCCCCGACTTTACCGCTTTCTGGTTTGATACCGTAAAACCAGGCGCAACCACCTTTACCGTTTATGCCTTACTCGATAGCCTCAGCATTACCGGTGCCTACAAGTTCACCATCCAGTGTGAAAAGAGTCAGGTGATTATGGATGTTGAAAACCATCTGTATGCGCGTAAAGAGATAAAGCAATTGGGTATTGCGCCGATGACCAGTATGTTTAGTTGCGGCACTAATGAACGTCGTATGTGCGATACTATTCATCCGCAAATCCATGATTCCGATCGTCTTTCCATGTGGCGGGGCAATGGCGAGTGGATCTGTCGGCCGCTAAATAATCCGCAGAAATTGCAGTTCAATGCCTACACCGACAATAACCCGAAAGGTTTTGGTTTATTGCAACTGGATCGTGATTTCTCCCATTATCAAGACATCATGGGCTGGTACAACAAACGACCAAGTTTGTGGGTAGAGCCTCGTAATAAATGGGGCAAAGGCACCATTGGTCTGATGGAAATCCCAACAACGGGTGAAACGCTGGATAACATTGTCTGCTTCTGGCAGCCAGAAAAAGCAGTAAAAGCAGGGGACGAGTTTGCATTCCAGTATCGTCTATACTGGAGCGCACATCCCCCTGTTCAATGTCCATTGGCACGTGTTATGGCGACGCGTACCGGCATGGGAGGTTTTCCGGAAGGGTGGGCGCCGGGTGAGCATTATCCAGAAAAATGGGCGCGTCGTTTTGCCGTCGATTTTGTTGGTGGTGACCTGAAAGCGGCTGCGCCTAAGGGGATTGAACCTGTTATTACGCTCTCCAGCGGTGAAGCGAAGCAAATCGAAATTCTCTACATTGAACCGATTGATGGTTACCGTATTCAATTTGACTGGTATCCGACTTCGGACTCTACTGATCCGGTTGATATGCGGATGTATCTCCGCTGTCAGGGCGATGCCATCAGTGAAACATGGCTGTATCAGTATTTCCCACCAGCTCCGGATAAGCGCAAATACGTTGACGATCGCGTGATGAATTGATCGTCATTTTTTTCGGCACCTTCTGACGGAAGGTGCCGTCTGGTAAAACACGATCCCGCTCGCATTTTTCCCCAAACTATCTGAGTAATCTGATGATGTGTATTTCATGTACACTTTGTCAGCCACTAACAGGGAGTGCGTATGTTTCCAGAATACCGAGATTTAATATCCCGTCTGAAAAACGAAAATCCTCGCTTTATGTCCTTGTTCGATAAACACAATAAACTTGATCATGAAATTGCCAGAAAGGAAGGTTCCGACGGTCGAGGATACAATGCGGAAGTGGTCCGCATGAAAAAACAGAAGCTCCAGTTGAAAGATGAGATGCTCAAAATCCTGCAACAGGAGAGCGTCAAAGAGGTGTAAACTTTCTTAAGCCGCCTGCCAGGCGGCTTTTTTAACAACTGCATGGATTGACTGGAGATAAGATGACTGAAACGATAAAAGTAAGCGAATCACTTGAATTACATGCTGTTGCAGAAAGTCATGTCACACCTCTTTATCAGTTAATCTGTAAAAATAAAACCTGGTTACAGCAGTCGCTAAACTGGCCGCAGTTTGTTCAAAGTGAAGAGGACACGCGAAAAACGGTGCAGGGTAATGTGATGTTGCATCAGCGTGGATATGCCAAAATGTTCATGATTTTCAAAGAAGATGAACTTATCGGCGTTATCTCGTTTAATCGTATTGAACCACTGAATAAAACCGCGGAAATCGGCTACTGGCTGGACGAATCTCATCAGGGGCAGGGGATCATTTCTCAGGCGCTGCAGGCATTGATTCATCATTACGCTCAGTCTGGTGAACTCAGACGCTTCGTGATCAAATGTCGGGTGGACAATCCCCAAAGCAACCAGGTAGCTTTGCGCAATGGTTTTATCCTTGAAGGTTGCCTTAAACAGGCTGAGTTCCTGAATGAGGCCTTTGATGATGTGAACTTATACGCGCGTATTATCGATTCACAATAACCCTGGCAGCGGCGTTCGCGTAATGCGCTCCTCGCCGTTAATAACTTTTGGACCACGGACATGAACCGTGTCGCCATCAAAGGCTGCAACGACGGCGTGGTCGGTTAACTCCACATGGTTTTCAATCATCACCGCACCTGTAATGCGGCTGTTCCCCTGTATGGTGACGTGATTGTCGAGTAAAACCGGACCACCACGTACGAGTGCATGACCACCCACCAGAACATGATGTTTTAACACACAATTGCCTTCTACCGAGGCATGTTCCGCTACCTGCGAACTGTAATGAAGCGTGGGAATGGCATCTTCTTCTGTTCCGGCGATCACACGTGCATGTCCGTAGACTTTCGCGCAGTCACACAGCCAGACGTTGTTCTCTTCATTACCTTCAATACTTGCAAAATCAAAAACTTCGGCGCGATGCTCAATGAACGCAAATTTCACAATGGCATCACCATATATTTGCGCCTGATGAACAATGCGCGAGGCGCTGACTCTTGCGCGATCATAAATTTGCAACAGAAGATGGTGGTCGGGCGTTAAACCTTGCGCAGCGACTACCATTGAGTTCTGATCAATGCAGGCATGACCAGAAATCCTGCAATTTCCGCATATTAATGAATCATGAATTGTGACGTTGTCACTTATCAGAGCGCCCTGACTGATTTTGCTATTATCGATCCAGACGTTATCCTTCGCGCAAACATCGCCCCATAGCTCGCTGCTTCCGGTGATGCGTGTATTACCGGATATCACCGTTCCGGCAAATGCGATGGCATTCTGGTCATAGATCCAACAATTTCCGTCCTGGGCCAATACGGTTTCATTATCAATCCAGCCGCCAGGCGTTCCGGCTATTACGTCATTAAAATCAGCGATGGCAATAATCTGCCGCAATAAAACACTCTTTTTATCACTATCTTCCTGATAACTAAAAGCTCGTTGTTCTTCACTAAGACGATATTTGCGCATAGCGTTTTCCCGCAGGTGACCTACTATAACCGTAGCAAATTCTGTGACTCTGGCTATGTTTAGCAAATTTCCATAAAATGCATTTCAAATATACTTTATAAATTAAACAAAATGAGTAAGAAGATGCAGAGCGATAAAGTGCTCAATTTACCGGCAGGTTACTTTGGCATTGTGTTGGGGACGATAGGGATGGGATTTGCCTGGCGTTATGCCAGCCAGGTTTGGCAGGTCAGTCACTGGTTGGGCGATGGGCTGGTGATTCTGGCAATGATCATTTGGGGATTACTGACTAGCGCATTTATTACCCGACTCATACGCTTTCCGCATAGCGTGCTGGCGGAAGTGCGTCATCCAGTGATGAGCAGTTTTGTGAGTTTGTTTCCGGCAACAACGATGCTGGTGGCAATTGGTTTTGTCCCCTGGTTTCGTCCGCTGGCGGTGGGCCTGTTCAGTATTGGTGTTGTGATTCAACTGGCTTATGCCGCCTGGCAAACAGCCGGTTTATGGCGCGGTTCCCATCCTGAGGAAGCTACGACACCCGGACTTTATTTACCGACTGTTGCCAACAACTTCATCAGTGCAATGGCCTGTGGAGCATTGGGCTACACCGATGCTGGTCTGGTATTTTTAGGGGCTGGCGTTTTCTCCTGGTTAAGTCTTGAGCCGGTGATCCTTCAGCGTCTGCGTAGCTCGGGAGAATTGCCCACGGCACTGCGTACATCGTTGGGTATTCAGCTTGCACCGGCGCTGGTGGCATGTAGCGCCTGGTTGAGCGTCAACGGTGGCGAGGGCGATACGCTGGCGAAAATGCTTTTCGGTTACGGTCTACTGCAACTTCTTTTTATGTTACGCCTGATGCCGTGGTATCTCTCCCAGCCGTTTAATGCCTCATTCTGGAGTTTCTCGTTCGGCGTATCTGCACTGGCAACCACCGGTTTGCATTTAGGAAGCGGTAACGACAATGGCTTTTTCCATACCCTGGCTGTGCCGCTATTTATTTTTACCAATTTTATTATCGCATTACTGCTCATCCGTACTTTCGCGCTTCTGATGCAGGGAAAATTGTTAATCAGAACCGAGCGCGCCGTTTTAATGAAAGCTGAGGACAAAGAATGATTATTCGTGATGAAAACTACTTCACTGATAAATATGAATTAACTCGCACACACTCTGAAGTTCTGGAAGCGGTGAAAGTGGTTAAGCCGGGTAAAACGCTGGATCTGGGCTGTGGTAATGGCCGTAACAGCCTTTACCTGGCAGCCAATGGTTATGATGTCGACGCATGGGATAAAAATGCCATGAGCATTGCCAACGTCGAGCGCATCAAATCCATTGAAAAACTGGAAAATTTGCGCACCCAGGTTGTTGATCTAAATAACCTGACGTTTGATGGACAATACGATTTTATTCTTTCTACCGTGGTGCTGATGTTCCTGGAGGCGAAAACCATTCCTGGATTGATTGCCAATATGCAGCGTTGCACCAAACCCGGTGGTTATAACTTGATTGTGGCAGCAATGGACACCGCTGATTTTCCATGTACCGTCGGGTTCCCCTTTGCCTTTAAAGAAGGGGAGTTACGTCAATATTACGAAGGCTGGGAGATGCTGAAATACAATGAAGACGTGGGTGAACTCCACCGCACCGACGCTAACGGCAATCGTATTAAACTACGTTTCGCCACGATGCTGGCACGTAAAAAATAAGCTAACAGGGCAAGGTGCATGAAAATGTCCACGTGAGATGTTTAACTGTTTTTTTGCGGTAGGCATATTTTTTATCGAGGTGATGTGAAATATATCACAGTGGTTGAAGTTTTTTATCGGCTTAACTGCCTGAAATTTAACAACTGAAGATTGACTCTGCCCCCTTTTCGTCATTGACTATATTGTCAGAAAAGGGGCTGGAAAATTTATTTTCACCAACACTTTTTTTGCCACAACACGAAGCGGTACTTTTTGCTATAACTTAAAAAGTAATATAATCATCTCAGGAAACTATTCATGCGTACCACATCAATTGCGAAAGTTGCGGCTTTATGCGGCTTGTTGGCTCTGTCAGGTTGTGCCTCTAAAATCACCCAGCCAGATAAATATTCTGGTTTTTTAAACAATTACTCCAACCTTCAAGAAACAACTTCAGCAACGGGCAAACCGGTATTACGCTGGGTTGATCCAAATTTTGATCAAAGTAAATATGACAGCATCGTCTGGAACCCAATCACCTATTATCCGGTGCCTAAACCTTCTACCCAGGTAGGGCAAAAAGTTCTGGATAGAATTTTGAGCTATACCAATACTGAAATGAAAGAAGCCATCTCACAGCGTAAACCACTGGTTACTACCGCTGGGCCTCGTAGTCTGATTTTCCGTGGTGCTATTACTGGTGTAGATACCAGCAACGAAGGGTTACAGTTCTATGAAGTTGTTCCTGTCGCATTAGTAGTAGCGGGGACGCAAATGGCGACGGGTCACCGTACCATGGATACCCGCCTGTACTTTGAAGGTGAGCTGATTGATGCGGCTACCAACAAACCGGTTATCAAAGTGGTTCGTCAGGGCGAAGGTAAGGACCTGAATAACGAAAGCACACCAATGGCTTTCGAAAATATTAAGCAAGTTATTGATGACATGGCGACCGACGCGACCATGTTTGACGTTAACAAAAAGTAATGCCAGTCGCGCCATCGCAAGATGGCGCTTCTGATTATCGGCTTCTGTCAGCGATCAAATTCAATACGACATAACAGACACCACCGGCAATTAATCCCCAAAACGCCGAGCCAATACCTACCAGCGTCAGCCCACTTGCCGTTACCAGAAAAGCCACCACAGCAGCGTCGCGCTCACGCTCATTATGCAAAGCCTGATACAAACTGCCTCCGATGGTACTTAACAGCGCCAGACCAGCCAGCATCTGGATCCAACTTACAGGCAGGGCAGCCATCATCCCGGTAATGGCACTGCCAAACAGACCCGCCAGTAAATAAAAGACGCCAGCCGCAGCGGCAGCCAGCCAACGCTGATCTTTGTCCGGGTGCGCCTCCGGGCTCTGGCAAATAGCCGCAGTGATAGCCGCAATACCTACGGAATAGACGCCGAAAGGAGAAAACAGAAGCGCCAGTAATCCAGTAAATACAATCAATGGCGAAACAGGAGCTGAATACCCGGCGGCTTTCATCGCCGCAATCCCTGGCGCATTTTGCGATGCCATCGTCACCAGAAAAAGGGGGAGTGCAACGCTCAAACTGTGAGCAAACGAAAATTCAGGGGCGAGATAAGCGGGGAGAACGGGTTTGAAAACGATATCTTTTGTGACAACGTCACCTTGCGCGATAACGACCACGATCCCAACAATCATCGCCGCAATTACCGCATAACGCGGCGCAAAAACCTTTGTCGCCAGCCACGCCAGCAACATACTACCGCATAACATAAACTGACCATCCAGACTGGCAAACGCCTGTAAACCAAAGCGTAACAAAATTCCGGCCAGCATTGCCGCTGCCAGCGAGTGCGGAATAATACGCATCAGACGGGCGAATAATCCTGTCACACCACAGAGAACAATTAGCGCATTCGTGACAATAAAAACGCCGATGGCCTGGTTTAGCGTTAGTCCCTGTAACCCGGTGACCAGCAACGCAGCACCGGGCGTTGACCATGCGGTAAGAACAGGCACGCGATACCACAACGTCAGAGCCAGCGTACTGACGCCCATTGCCAGCCCCAGCGCCGACATCCAGCCGGAGATTTGCTCTGTGGTGGCTCCAGCGACAATCGCCGCTTGCCATATTATTGCCGCAGAGCTGGCATAACCAATCAATACCGCCAGAAACCCTGCAAGCAGTGTGGGAGGAGGAATGGAAAACAGACGCATAGTTACCTCGTGCGTTATAGCGTACAGGCACCGTAGCATTTGTCCGTTATAACGCACAAGTGATAAGCTCCCGTTTTGCAGGAGGAGTCGCATGGAAAATCTCGCTCGCTTTTTATCCACTACGCTTAAACATCTTCGTCAGCAGCGAGGCTGGAGTCTTTCGCGACTGGCAGAAGCAACGGGCGTTTCAAAAGCGATGTTAGGGCAGATTGAACGTAATGAATCCAGCCCGACGGTTGCAACATTATGGAAAATAGCTACTGGAATGAACGTACCGTTTTCGACGTTTATTTCGCCACCGCAGACCGCTACGCCATCCGTTTATGATCCACAACAGCAGGCAATGGTGATCACTTCTTTATTTCCTTATGATCCGCAACTCTGTTTTGAACATTTCTCGATCATGATGGCCCCTGGTGCAATAAGCGAATCGACGCCGCACGAAAAGGGTGTTATCGAGCATGTTGTCGTCATTGGTGGGCAGCTTGACCTGTGCGTTGGTGGTGAGTGGCGAAGCCTTAAAAGTGGAGAAGGTGAACGCTTTGCCGCAGATGTTGCCCATGCCTATTGCAACCGTGGCGAGCAAACCGTGCATTTTCATTCCATTATCCATTACCCGCGTAGTTGAACAGGAAAACTATTTCGCAACGTCGCGCTTGTGGCTAAAATAACCGCCTTTTTTCAGCTACTGGATAAGAAAGTGACCGTATCTTCTCATCGTCTTGAACTGTTAAGCCCGGCACGCGATGCCGCCATTGCCCGCGAAGCTATTTTGCACGGTGCCGATGCTGTTTATATCGGCGGCCCTGGTTTTGGTGCCCGTCATAACGCCAGTAATAGTCTGAAAGATATCGCCGAACTGGTGCCATTTGCCCACCGTTATGGCGCAAAAATTTTCGTCACGCTTAACACCATTTTGCATGACGACGAACTGGAACCGGCGCAACGACTGATTACCGATCTTTACCAGACAGGCGTCGATGCGCTGATTGTTCAGGACATGGGGATTCTGGAACTTGATATTCCGCCGATTGAACTGCACGCAAGTACGCAGTGTGATATTCGTACTGTAGAGAAAGCGAAGTTCCTCTCTGACGTTGGCTTTACCCAGATTGTGCTGGCGCGTGAACTTAACCTGGAGCAGATTCGTGCGATTCATCAGGCCACGGACGCGACTATTGAGTTCTTTATTCATGGCGCATTGTGTGTGGCATATTCCGGTCAGTGCTACATTTCTCATGCACAAACGGGACGTAGCGCCAACCGTGGTGATTGCTCCCAGGCGTGCCGTTTGCCATACACATTGAAAGACGATCAGGGGCGGGTGGTTTCCTATGAAAAACATCTGCTGTCGATGAAAGATAACGATCAGACTGCCAACCTCGGCGCGTTGATCGATGCGGGCGTACGCTCCTTCAAGATTGAAGGCCGTTACAAAGATATGAGCTACGTGAAGAATATCACCGCCCATTATCGCCAGATGCTGGATGCCATTATTGAAGAGCGCGGCGATCTGGCTCGTGCTTCATCAGGTCGTACTGAACATTTCTTTGTGCCTTCGACAGAAAAAACCTTCCATCGTGGTAGCACAGACTACTTTGTTAACGCGCGTAAAGGTGACATTGGCGCGTTCGATTCGCCGAAATTTATCGGCCTGCCGGTGGGTGAAGTATTGAAAGTGGCGAAAGATCATCTCGATGTTGCCGTCACCGAGCCACTGGCAAATGGCGATGGCCTGAACGTAATGATTAAACGTGAAGTGGTTGGCTTTCGTGCCAATACGGTAGAGAAAACCGGAGAAAATCACTACCGCGTCTGGCCAAATGAAATGCCAGCAGATTTGCATAAAATTCGCCCACATCATCCGCTTAACCGTAACCTTGACCATAACTGGCAACAGGCACTGACGAAAACCTCCAGCGAGCGTCGGATCGCGGTAGACATTGAACTGGGTGGCTGGCAAGAACAACTCATTCTGACGTTAACCAGCGAAGAGGGCGTTAGCATCACTCATACCCTGGATGGGCAGTTCGACGAAGCGAATAACGCCGAAAAAGCGCTGAATAACCTGAAAGATGGCCTGGCAAAACTGGGGCAAACCATCTATTACGCCCGCGATGTGCAAATTAATTTGCCGGGGGCGCTGTTTGTGCCAAACAGTCTGTTAAATCAGTTCCGCCGTGAAGCCGTCGAAATGCTGGATGCTGCACGTCTTGCCAGCTACCAGCGCGGCAGTCGTAAACCGGTTGCTGAACCTGCGCCGGTTTATCCGCAAACGCATTTGAGTTTCCTCGCGAACGTCTACAACCATAAAGCACGCGAGTTCTATCATCGCTATGGCGTACAACTGATTGATGCGGCGTATGAAGCGCATGAAGAGAAGGGCGAAGTCCCGGTGATGATCACCAAACACTGCCTGCGCTTTGCCTTCAATCTGTGTCCGAAACAGGCGAAAGGTAATATTAAAAGCTGGAAGGCAACGCCGATGCAACTGGTTAACGGTGATGAAGTACTAACGCTGAAGTTTGATTGCCGCCCGTGTGAGATGCACGTCATCGGTAAAATTAAAAATCATATTCTGAAAATGCCGTTACCGGGAAGCGTTGTCGCATCTGTAAGCCCGGATGATCTGCTGAAAACATTGCCGAAGCGGAAAGGATAAAACGCAAGCTTTCAGGGGTATTCACAACTCATTGAATCTGCATGATATTGTTGCCGAATAAGGCGTTCATGCCACATCCGGCAACAAACGACTCAAGGTTGTCCCGTTTCTGGTTTGCGTGATTTTTGCCAGTAATAATGCTCGCGCAAACCTTCCGCCGACTCTTCCGCCACAGCCCGCAATTCATCGCTGTCCGCCTCATGACGCAGTTGATGATCCACATTCTTCACCCACAAAAATTCATGTCCTTTGTGTCCCGCCATGAGCTGTCCTGAGAACAGCGCACACGTTAATAAGACTACCGATAACGCTTTCGTAAACATTCCGCCACCCGTTTATTACACTTTGCCGCTATGATGCCGATAGTTTCTTTAAGTTATTATTCTGTTTTGCAAATTAGCGCAAAGAATTTCTGGAACCTGCCTTCCTGATTTGGCACTGCTTTTCACCGTTGCGGCGAATTAGTGCTATTTTCGAGCAAATTAAAAAAGGAGGTAAACATTAATGTTTACTTTGTTGATATACTCAGCGGCAGGGAGGCGATGTGAAACAAAGCGAGTTCAGACGTTGGCTCGAGTCTCAGGGCGTAGATGTGGCGAATGGCAGCAACCATTTGAAACTCAGGTTTCAGGGGCGACGTAGTGTCATGCCGCGTCACCCCAGTGACGAGATCAAAGAACCATTGCGTAAAGCAATCCTGAAACAACTCGGTTTAAATTAATCGCCATAAGAAGGTTAATGACATGCGAGAGACAGTCAAAATTATGCGTTATCCCGTCACTCTTACACCTGCGCCGGAAGGCGGTTATGTGGTTTCTTTTGTAGATATCCCTGAAGCGTTAACGCAGGGAGAAACTGTTGCTGAAGCGATGGAAGCAGCAAAAGATGCCTTACTCACCGCATTTGATTTTTATTTTGAAGATAACGAGCTAATCCCGTTGCCTTCGCCATTAAATAACAACGATCACTTTGTTGAAGTGCCTTTAAGTGTCGCTTCTAAGGTATTGCTGTTAAATGCTTTTTTGCAGTCAGATATCACCCAGCAAGAGCTGGCGAGGCGGATTGGTAAACCCAGGCAGGAGATCACTCGCTTGTTTGATTTGCATCATGCGACAAAAATCGACGCCGTCCAGCTTGCGGCTAAAGCCCTGGGCAAAGAGTTATCGCTGGTAATGGTTTAATTACAGTTAACGTAAAGTTGTCATTTTTAACAACTGATATAGACTGCCGGATCACCTGCACATAATAACGATCCAATTAATGAAAAAATACCAGCAGCTCGCAGAACTATTACGTGAGCAAATTGCGTCAGGCATCTGGCAACCCGGCGATCGCCTGCCTTCTCTACGTGAACAGGTTGCGATTTCTGGCATGAGCTTTATGACTGTCGGTCATGCTTATCAGTTGCTCGAAAGTCAGGGGTATATTATTGCGCGGCCGCAGTCAGGTTATTACGTTGCGCCGCGCACGGTGAAATCACCGCAGGCACCTGCTATTCCGGTAACGCGTGATGAAACGGTCGATATTAACACCTATATTTTTGATATGTTGCAGGCCAGTCGCGATCCGTCAGTGGTGCCGTTTGCCTCGGCCTTTCCCGACCCGCACCTGTTTCCGCTACAGCAACTGAACCGCTCGCTGGCGCAGGTGAGTAAAACCGCCACGGCGATGAGCGTGATTGAAAACTTGCCGCCAGGGAATGCAGAACTGCGTCAGGCTATTGCTCGTCGCTATGCCTTACAAGGCATCACTATTTCTCCTGATGAAATTGTCATTACCGCCGGGGCGTTAGAGGCATTAAACCTCAGTTTGCAAGCGGTCACTGAACCGGGTGATTGGGTGATTGTCGAGAATCCTTGTTTCTACGGCGCGTTGCAGGCGCTGGAGCGGCTACGGTTGAAAGCGTTATCGGTGGCGACGGACGTTAAAGAAGGGATAGATCTTCAGGCGCTGGAACTGGCGTTACAGGAGTATCCGGTCAAAGCCTGCTGGCTAATGACTAATAGCCAGAATCCACTCGGATTTACCTTAACGCCACAGAAAAAAGCGCGGCTGGTAGAGTTGCTCAATCAGTACAACGTGATGTTAATTGAAGATGACGTTTACAGTGAGCTTTACTTTGGTCGGGAAAAACCGCTACCCGCGAAAGCGTGGGATCGTCACGATGGTGTACTGCTTTGCTCATCATTTTCTAAATGTCTGGTGCCAGGTTTTCGCATTGGTTGGGTCGCCGCCGGAATACATGCACGCAAAATCCAGCGATTGCAGTTGATGAGCACGCTTTCCACAAGTTCGCCAATGCAGCTTGCACTGGTGGATTACCTTTCTACTCGTCGTTACGATGCCCATCTTCGTCGTCTACGTCGTCAGCTTGCGGAACGTAAACAACGTGCCTGGCAGGCGCTGCTGCGTTATCTGCCTGCGGAAGTGAAAATTCATCACAATGACAGCGGTTATTTTCTCTGGCTGGAGCTTCCCGAACCGTTAGATGCGGGCGAATTAAGTGTTCAGGCATTGGCGCATCACATCAGCATTGCGCCGGGTAAAATGTTTTCTACTGGCGAAAGTTGGTCCCGTTTTTTCCGTTTTAATACTGCATGGCAGTGGGGGGAGCGCGAAGAACAGGCGGTTAAACAATTAGGTCACCTTATTAAAGAATACCTGAAATAGATCCTCATTTAATTTCTCTCAGGTTGGGTAATATGAATTTCGAATAGAAGCTATATTTCCTAACCCCTTGTCTATACTCCAGAAGATAGTCTCACAAACGGCATAATGCGCGTTAGCTCACATCCTGATTAAATTTTCTCGGGGGCGAGGGTGCGCCTGCAAGCCGCCGTCTATGGTTAAACAAGGAGATATTTTTACGGCACGGCGGCTGAACAATTAATTACGACAGGAGTAAGACTTTATGAGCAAGACATTTGCCCGCAGCAGCCTGTGTGCGCTTACCATGACATTAATGACCGCCCACGCCGCCGAACAGCCTACCAATTTAGATAAACCGGAAGGACGACTGGATATTATCGCCTGGCCGGGATACATCGAACGCGGACAAACCGATAAACAATACGACTGGGTGACGCAATTTGAAAAAGAAACAGGTTGTGCGGTCAATGTGAAAACTGCGGCGACTTCCGATGAAATGGTCAGCCTGATGACCAAAGGAGGTTACGATCTGGTCACGGCGTCCGGCGATGCCTCGCTGCGTTTGATTATGGGTAAACGCGTGCAGCCGATTAATACCGCATTGATTCCCAACTGGAAAATGCTCGATCCGCGCGTGGTTAAAGGCGACTGGTTTAACGTGGGTGGAAAAGTCTATGGCACGCCATATCAATGGGGTCCGAACCTGTTGATGTACAACACCAAAACCTTCCCGACACCACCAGATAGCTGGCAAGTGGTTTTTGTTGAGCAGAATCTACCGGACGGTCAGAGTAATAAAGGCCGCGTGCAGGCTTATGACGGCCCTATCTACATTGCGGATGCTGCGCTGTTCGTCAAAGCGACTCAGCCGCAGTTGGGTATCTCCGATCCATACCAACTCACTGAACAACAGTATCAGGCGGTACTGAAAGTGCTGCGCGATCAACATAGTTTGATCCATCGCTACTGGCATGACACTACCGTGCAAATGAGCGATTTCAAAAACGAGGGCGTGGTGGCCTCCAGCGCCTGGCCGTATCAGGCCAACGCATTGAAAGGCGAAGGCCAACCGATCGCCACCGTCTTCCCGAAAGAGGGCGTTACCGGTTGGGCTGACACCACTATGTTACATAGCGAAGCGAAACATCCGGTTTGTGCCTACAAATGGATGAACTGGTCATTAACGCCGAAGGTGCAGGGCGATGTAGCGGCCTGGTTTGGTTCGCTGCCGGTAGTACCGGAAGGCTGCAAAGCCAGTCCGTTACTGGGCGATAAAGGCTGTGAAACCAACGGCTTTAACTATTTCGATAAAATTGCCTTCTGGAAAACGCCTATAGCCGAAGGGGGCAAGTTTGTTCCCTACAGTCGCTGGACGCAGGATTACATTGCCATTATGGGCGGTCGCTAACTTCGCTGGGGTGTTTTATGACGTACGCAGTGGAGTTTGACAACGTCTCGCGGTTGTACGGCGACGTGCGCGCGGTAGATGGCGTCAGTATTGCGATAAAAGATGGTGAGTTCTTCTCTATGCTGGGACCGTCCGGTTCCGGCAAAACCACCTGCCTGCGCCTGATTGCTGGCTTCGAACAGCTTTCCGGCGGGGCGATTGCTATCTTCGGCAAACCGGCCAGTAATCTACCGCCGTGGGAGCGGGACGTGAATACCGTCTTCCAGGACTATGCACTGTTTCCCCATATGTCGATTCTCGAGAATGTGGCCTACGGGCTGATGGTTAAAGGCGTGGATAAAAAGCAGCGCTACGCAATGGCGCAAGAGGCGCTGGAGAAAGTGGCGTTGGGGTTTGTACAGCAACGTAAACCGTCCCAGCTTTCTGGTGGTCAGCGCCAGCGAGTCGCCATCGCCAGAGCACTGGTGAACGAACCGCGCGTGTTGTTGCTGGATGAACCGCTCGGCGCGCTGGATCTCAAATTGCGCGAACAAATGCAGCTTGAGCTGAAAAAGCTGCAACAGTCTCTCGGTATCACTTTTATCTTCGTTACCCACGATCAGGGCGAAGCGTTATCGATGTCCGATCGGGTGGCGGTTTTCAATAATGGACGCATTGAACAGGTCGATTCCCCGCGCGATCTCTATATGCGCCCGCGCACGCCGTTTGTTGCGGGATTCGTCGGGACATCCAACGTTTTTGATCCGCTAATGGCCGAGAATCTTTGCGGCATGGTGGGCAGTTTTGCCCTGCGGCCGGAACATATTCGCCTGAATACACCAGGTGAAGTGCAGGCCAATGGCACGATTCAGGCGGTGCAATATCAGGGGGCAGCCACACGTTTTGAACTGAAACTTAACAGCGGTGAAAAACTGCTGGTTAGCCAGGCAAATGTAACGGGCGAAGACTTACCCAACACGCTCACGGCGGGTCAACAGGTGATGGTTTCCTGGGCGCGTGATGTGATGGTGCCGCTGGTTGAGGAGAGGTGAATGGCGATGAACGTATTGCAATCACCTTCACCTCCAGGTCTGGGTAAGGTGTCCGGTTTCTTCTGGCGTAATCCGGGGCCGGGGCTGTTTTTGCTGCTGCTTGGCCCGCTAATGTGGTTTGGCATTGTCTATTTCGGCTCGCTGCTGACGTTGTTATGGCAGGGCTTTTATACCTTTGACGATTTCACCATGTCGGTAACGCCGGAACTGACGCTGGCGAATATTCGTGCGCTGTTTAATCCGGCGAATTACGACATCATTCTCCGCACACTGACAATGGCTGTGGCAGTCACTATCGCCAGTGCCATTCTGGCCTTTCCGATGGCGTGGTATATGGCGCGCTTTACCAGCGGCAAAATGAAAGCGTTTTTTTACATTGCGGTGATGTTACCCATGTGGGCAAGCTACATTGTTAAAGCCTATGCCTGGACCTTATTGCTGGCTAAAGACGGTGTGGCGCAGTGGTTTTTACAACATCTGGGGCTGGAGCCACTACTCACGGCATTTCTCACACTACCGGCAGTGGGTGGTAATACGCTGTCAACTTCCGGGCTGGGGCGCTTTCTGGTGTTTCTCTATATCTGGCTGCCGTTCATGATCCTGCCCGTGCAGGCGGCGCTTGAGCGTTTGCCGCCGTCATTGTTGCAGGCGTCGGCTGATCTTGGCGCGCGTCCACGGCAAACCTTTCGTTATGTGGTGCTGCCGCTGGCGATCCCTGGGATAGCTGCCGGGTCTATTTTTACTTTCTCGCTGACTCTTGGCGACTTTATCGTCCCGCAGCTGGTTGGCCCGCCAGGGTATTTTATCGGCAATATGGTCTACTCCCAGCAGGGGGCGATTGGCAATATGCCGATGGCGGCGGCATTCACCCTGGTGCCGATTGTTCTTATCGCACTTTATCTGGCGTTCGTGAAACGTCTGGGAGCGTTCGATGCACTCTGAACGCGCACCGTTTTTCCTCAAACTGGCGGCCTGGGGCGGCGTGGTTTTCCTACATTTTCCCATCCTTATTATTGCTGCCTATGCTTTTAATACTGAAGAAGCAGCATTTAGCTTCCCCCCGCAAGGTCTGACACTGCGCTGGTTTAGCGTGGCAGCACAGCGTAGTGATATTCTTGATGCCGTGACACTGTCACTTAAAGTGGCGGCGCTGGCAACATTAATTGCGCTGGTGTTAGGGACGCTGGCAGCTGCCGCGCTGTGGCGACGAGACTTTTTCGGCAAAAACGCCATTTCTCTGTTACTGCTGCTGCCTATTGCGCTGCCAGGCATTGTTACTGGTCTGGCGTTATTAACCGCGTTTAAAACCATCAATCTGGAGCCGGGATTTTTCACCATCGTGGTCGGGCATGCGACTTTTTGCGTAGTGGTGGTGTTTAACAATGTCATTGCCCGTTTTCGCCGCACCTCGTGGAGTCTGGTTGAGGCGTCAATGGATCTTGGGGCTAATGGCTGGCAAACCTTTCGTTATGTGGTGTTGCCGAATCTCAGTTCGGCGCTACTGGCAGGAGGGATGCTGGCGTTTGCCTTGTCGTTCGATGAAATCATCGTTACGACCTTTACGGCAGGCCATGAACGGACGTTACCGTTGTGGTTGCTCAATCAGCTTGGGCGACCACGTGATGTACCGGTAACCAACGTGGTGGCACTGCTGGTTATGTTGGTAACAACCTTGCCGATCCTGGGAGCCTGGTGGCTAACCCGCGAAGGCGACAATGGTCAATAACCACTGATACAGGAATATGCTATGCAACATAAGTTACTGATTAACGGAGAACTGGTTAGCGGCGAAGGGGAAAAACAGCCTGTCTATAATCCGGCAACGGGGGACGTTTTACTGGAGATTGCCGAGGCATCGGCAGAGCAAGTTGATGCTGCTGTTCGCGCGGCAGATGCGGCATTTGCCGAATGGGGGCAAACCACGCCGAAGGTGCGCGCAGAATGCCTGCTGAAACTGGCTGATGTTATTGAAGAAAATGGTCAGGTTTTTGCCGAACTGGAGTCTCGTAACTGTGGCAAGCCTCTGCATAGTGCGTTCAATGATGAAATTCCTGCGATTGTCGATGTTTTTCGCTTTTTCGCCGGAGCTGCTCGCTGCCTGAATGGTCTGGCGGCAGGAGAATATCTCGAGGGACATACTTCGATGATCCGCCGCGATCCGCTGGGCGTTGTGGCTTCTATTGCCCCCTGGAATTACCCATTGATGATGGCTGCATGGAAACTGGCTCCGGCACTGGCGGCGGGGAACTGCGTGGTACTGAAGCCATCAGAAATCACGCCGCTGACCGCACTAAAACTGGCAGAGCTGGCGAAAGATATCTTCCCGCCGGGCGTGATCAATGTACTGTTTGGCCGGGGCCAGACCGTGGGCGATCCGCTGACCGGGCATCAAAAAGTGCGCATGGTTTCGCTGACGGGGTCTATCGCCACCGGTGAGCACATCATCAGCCATACCGCGCCATCCATTAAGCGCACCCACATGGAGTTAGGCGGCAAAGCGCCGGTCATTGTTTTTGATGATGCTGATATTGAAGCTGTGGTTGAAGGTGTCCGCACGTTTGGTTATTACAACGCTGGTCAGGATTGCACCGCAGCTTGTCGAATCTATGCGCAAAAAGGCATTTACGATGCGCTGGTGGAAAAACTCGGCGCCGCTGTCGCAACCTTGAAATCGGGCGCGCCGGATGACGAATCAACAGAACTGGGGCCGTTGAGTTCCCAGGCTCATCTCGACCGCGTCAGCAAAGCAGTGGAAGAGGCGAAAGCGACGGGACACATTAAAGTGATCACCGGTGGGGAGAAACGAAAAGGTAACGGTTATTACTATACGCCGACGCTGCTGGCAGGCGCGTTGCAAGAAGATGCTATCGTTCAAAGAGAGGTATTTGGTCCAGTGGTGAGCGTGACTGTCTTCGATAATGAAGAACAGGTAGTGAACTGGGCAAATGATAGCCAGTATGGCTTAGCCTCTTCAGTGTGGACGAAAGATGTGGGGCGGGCGCATCGCGTTAGTGCACGTCTGCAATATGGCTGCACATGGGTCAATACCCATTTCATGCTGGTAAGTGAAATGCCGCACGGTGGTCAGAAACTTTCAGGTTATGGCAAGGATATGTCACTTTATGGGCTGGAGGATTACACCGTTGTCCGCCACGTAATGGTTAAACATTAAGGATAATATTGTAGCCAGGGAGAGTGTGAGAAGATCTAACACACTGTCAGAGAGTTGATATCTCTCTGACAGTGTGTACTGCGTGCAATATCGCTACATCAAATAAACCAACCAAATCTCATAGAGATAAGAGCAAACAATCCAACAGCAGCAAAGAGATTTATAAGCACTACAGTTCTACTGGAAACATTCATATTTTGCCACCTTTTGTCATAGCCCCTATGTGTATAGTACGGGTTAAGTAAATCTGCAATAATACTCATTCTGAAGATGGACAAGGGAAGCTCCCGGGTTATGGAAATATCTCAAACGGGTTGAAAAACTTGATGTGCATCAAAAAATAACGCATATTTGCGCGCGTTTTATTCCTCTGGCTGGATGCCCGTACATGTCTCTTTATCAATACCTGCTTGTTTTTTATGCTGTTATGGCAGCTATCGCGTTTGTTACTACCTGGTTTCTTTCCCACGAGAAGAAGCACATTCGTTTTCTGAGCGCCTTCCTGGTAGCGGTGACCTGGCCGATGAGTTTTCCGGTGGCGCTGCTGTTTTCGCTGTTTTAAATCTTGAGCACTAGCTTGACGGCACAACGCAGACTTATATCATTTGGGAGAATCGATAATTTTCACAAGTGGCTAAGGAGAAAGTATGTCGCATCTGGAAGAGGTCATCGCACGCGTGGATGCAGCGATTGATGAGAGCGTCATTGCCCATATGAACGAATTATTAATCGCCCTGAGCGATGACGCAGAGTTAAGCCGGGAAGAACGTTACACTCAGCAGCAGCGTTTGCGTACAGCAATCGCTCATCACGGGCGTAAGCATAAAGAAGATATGGAAGCTCGCCACGAACAGTTAACCAAAGGCGGCACTATCCTGTGATTAAAACGAGCGTCTGGCCACCAGCCAGGCGCCAACCACAAGTAAAATTGCGCCACAAATTGGGCCGATCAACGCCCGTAATGGCACGCCATGGCTACGCAAAATATCCAGCACCAGCCCTCCAATCAACTGACTGGCGACCAGTACTGCAATGGTCGTAGCTGCCCCCACATTCTGATATCCGCTGATACTGGCAAAGACAAAAAATGATCCCAGCAAGCCAGGAATCAGTGTCCACCAACGCACGCTGGAAACCAGTTCGCCAAACCCTGCCATCCCTTGTTTAAACCATAAAATGGAGACGAATAGCACAATCCCCACCAGTGAGTTCAGCAACATGGCGATGAGAATGGTAGAGGAGGTCTGGGTGATGCGCACCATCAGCGTGTTTTGCACCACCAGGCCAATTCCGGCGGCAATCAAAAAGGCAAGGGTGAGCGACTGATTCATCCAATCGCGTCCGGTTCAGTGCGCTCGTCGAGTTGCAACTGCATAAATGTCAGATCCAGCCAACGACCAAATTTAGTGCCTACCTGCGGCATTTGTGCGGTGACGACAAATCCCAGAGACTGGTGGAGATGCAGCGAGGCCAGATTTTGCGATTCGATCCCGGCGACCATGACATGCTTCCCGCAATCCCGCGCTTCATCGATCAATCGGCTTAACAATTTACGCCCAAGACCTTTGCCCTGATGATCGGGATGGACATAAACCGAATGTTCCACGGTATGGCGAAAACCATCGAAACTACGCCAGTCGCCAAACGAGGCATATCCCGTCACTACGCCGTTTTCCTCGCTCACCAGCACTGGATAACCTGCTAAAGTCCGCGCTTCAAACCAGGCAATGCGGTTATCTGCATCCACAGTTTGGTCATTCCAGATAGCCGCCGTATACAACACGGCGTGGTTATAAATTTCCGCAATAGCAGCACAATCGGCTTTGCAGGCAAAACGGATGGACATATCTGGCCTCGATTAAATATTGATGATGATGTTATCAATACTATCGAAAACAGCCGGAAGCAACGCAATCTACAATGAAATTATTGCGTGTTGTGGGAGGAATGTGATGCATACAGACAAATATAACCACGTGTGCCTGCTACCATTGATCGATTCATGCCAAAAGCACAGGAGAGCATTATGGGGCAACAAAAGCAGCGTAACCGCCGTTGGGTTCTGGCCTCGCGTCCGCATGGCGCGCCGGTTCCGGAGAATTTTCGTCTTGAAGAAGATGATGTCGCCACACCGGGTGAAGGACAGGTGTTACTGCGCACAGTTTATTTGTCACTGGACCCGTATATGCGTGGACGAATGAGCGATGAGCCATCTTATTCACCGCCCGTTGATATTGGCGGGGTGATGGTCGGCGGTACGGTGAGCCGTGTCGTGGAGTCGAATCATCCTGATTACCAGCCTGGCGACTGGGTGCTTGGCTACAGTGGATGGCAGGACTATGACATATCCAGTGGCGATGAACTGGTGAAACTTGGCGATCATCCGCAAAATCCTTCGTGGTCACTGGGTGTGCTGGGGATGCCCGGCTTTACCGCTTATATGGGCCTACTGGATATCGGTCAGCCCAAAGAGGGCGAAACGTTGGTGGTTGCTGCAGCGACAGGACCAGTGGGTGCGACGGTGGGGCAAATCGGAAAACTTAAAGGTTGTAGGGTAGTTGGAGTGGCCGGTGGCGCGGAAAAATGCCGCCATGCTACCGAGGTGCTGGGCTTCGATGTTTGCCTTGACCACCACGCGGATGATTTTGCCGGGCAGCTGGCGAAAGCGTGTCCGAAAGGGATTGATATCTATTATGAAAACGTTGGCGGGAAGGTGTTTGATGCCGTGCTGCCGTTGCTTAATACCTCCGCGCGTATTCCTGTCTGTGGCTTAGTAAGCGGATATAATGCGACGGAGTTGCCATCGGGGCCAGACCGTTTACCGTTGTTGATGGCCACGGTGCTGAAAAAACGTATTCGCCTGCAAGGCTTTATTATCAGTCAGGATTATGGCCACCGAATCCATGAGTTCCAGCAGGAGATGGGACAATGGGTGAAAGAGGGTAAAATTCACTATCGTGAACAAATTACCAACGGTTTGGAGAACGCACCGCAGACGTTTATCGGCCTGCTGAGCGGCAAAAACTTCGGCAAAGTTGTTATTCGTGTCGCGGGTGATGACTAAAGATACGGCGGCGGCGTAAAGCCGCCACAAAAATCCAGGCAAAAATCTTATTTCCAGCTTTAATTAACTAATCACATCACTGTTCTGTAGCTAATAACAATAAAGATGAGTGGATAATGATTATTCAGCTTCATACACCAGGTAAACGACTTCTGCTATACCGGCAGAGTTGGAACGAATACACCTGAAGGAAATAACATGCCTGGAACGGAAAAAATATCGTATATCAGTTTGACTATGCAAGTTGAGAACGACCTGAAACATCAGCTTAGTATTGGTGCACTGAAACCTGGCGCACGCTTGATCACTAAAAATCTGGCGGAGCAATTAGGCATGAGTATTACACCCGTGCGTGAAGCACTATTACGCCTGGTTTCGGTTAATGCGCTCTCTGTCGCACCTGCACAAGCATTTACAGTACCGGAAGTAAGGCAAAGTCAATTAGACGAAATCAATCGGATCCGCTACGAACTGGAATTAATGGCAGTTGCCCTGGCTGTTGAAAACATTTCCTCGCAAGACATAGCGGAACTTCAGGAATTGCTCGAGAAATTACAGCAGGCGCAAGAAAACGGCGATATGGAACAACTCATTAATGCAAACAAACTATTTCGCTTAGCGATTTATCATCGTTCAAAAATGCCCATTCTGTGTGAAATGATTGAGCAATTATGGGTCAGGATGGGACCTGGTTTACATTATCTTTATGAAGCGATTAATCCAGCGGAATTACGTGAGCGTATTGAAAGCTATCATGTACTATTCGCCGCGTTAAAAGCAAAAGACAAAGAGGGATGCAGACATTGTCTTGCTGAAATTATGCAAAAAAACGTTGCTATGTTGTGCCAGCAATACAGTTGTTAAATTAAAACGCCCGGCAAATATCGGGCATCAATGTATACTCGTCATACTTCAAGTTGCATGTGCTGCGTCTGCGGGTTATTCGGCCCATCCATGGGCCTCACCCC
This sequence comes from Escherichia sp. E2586, assembly GCF_005781105.1. NCBI lineage: Bacteria > Pseudomonadati > Pseudomonadota > Gammaproteobacteria > Enterobacterales > Enterobacteriaceae > Escherichia > Escherichia sp. E2586. Next base: position 9,661 of record NZ_VATN01000012.1, on the reverse strand, counting down.
TTACGGGGCCGCTGCAACTCGAATTATTTAGAGTATAGTTATTCAAATCGCCATGCGATATTCACGCCGACACCATAATTACGCCCGGGAGCTGGTTCGTAATATCGACCATTTGATTCATTAACAATCACCGATCCGACATATTCTTTATCGAATAAATTATCGACACGACCAAATAAATCCATAGTTAGATTGTGGTAATTGTATTTATACCCGGTGAATAAGCCGACGAGAGTATAAGAAGGCGCTTTGGCCGTATTTTCATCATCTGCCATTATATCGCCCATGTAACGCGCTTCCGTGCCTGCATACCAGCCATCTTCCGGTACATAACCTATCGACGCAAAACCCATATTACGGGCGATCCCTGGCATCCGGTTACCGTTACAATCCTGTTCACTGCAAACATTGCTGCGATAGGTGGCATCAAGCCAGGTCCAGGACGCTTTTACGCGAAAATCTCCCGCGAAACGTTGATCCCATGCCAGTTCAGCGCCCTGACGACGCGTTTTACCGGCATTTTTATACGTGGTGCGTCCACCGCTACTGCTATCGACAACAATTTCATCATCGGTGTCGGTCTGGAACAATGCGAGACTAAGCAACCCATCACCAATACGCGTTTTACTGCCGATCTCAATTGTATCGTTGGCGGAAGGTTTTAAACCAAAGTTCATACCGCTTTGCCCATCAGCGCGATAAGACAGTTCATTAATCGTCGGCGTTTCAAAACCGCGTCCGGCTGCCAGATAAATATTCCAGGCATCGGTCATTGCATATTTTAGCGATCCGGCTGGTAGCCATTTGTGATAACTGGCATCACCGCTATCATCGCCGTTACCCGGAGTAACGTAATGATCGTTGGAATCAAACCATACGGAGCTGTAGCGCACGCCAGCATCCAGCGACAGTTTTTCGCTCAGCTGCCACTGTGCCTGTAAATAGGGATCGACGTTCCACATCAGATTGCGTTCGTCGCGGCGCAACTCACCTTTTTGCCCGTATTCCGGCACGCCGCTATTCAGGCGAAAATTATTGTAGCCTTTGCGGTTTTCACTCATGTTTTCGTAGTTCAGGCCGGTAGTGAACGTGACCGGAACGCCCAGTTCACCACGGTGTGTCCAGCGGCTGTCTATCCCCTGGTAATGGCGTTGCAGAGTAATCACGCCGCCCGCATGCGACGGGTTAAGTTGCGGTGTCATTGGGATTGACTGATACTGGGTCGTTTCTCGCTCTCCGGCATACATCATCACACTCATATCATCCCGCGAACTCAGGCTACGCTCATAGCGCAGCCCAGCCTGAGTTTGCTTGATGGTTTTTCGCGTGTCGTACTGTTCAGCGCGTGGCGCTTGTTGCGGATTCGCCTTCCATTCTGCTTCGGTTAATCCACCTGGATCATCTGCTTTGATATCCACGCTGTTGAAAATCAGGCTTAATTTGCTGGCGTCATCAATGCGTACGCCCAGTTTGGCATTGGCTAAATTTTTCTGTGCACCACTATGGTCACGATAGCCGTGGGTCGTAAAGCGTGTGGTTGAGACGGTGTAATCGACATCGCCCGGCTGTGTGCCGTCGCCCGTCGCGCCCGTTGCTTTCAGCCCATAGCGCCAGCTGCCAAAACTGCCATAGTAACTACTGGCTTCAATGGTTGGCGGCTGTTGCCCGGTTTGAGTAGTGACATTCATCACCCCGCCAGACGCGTTGCCATATAGGGCAGAGAAGGGGCCACGCAGCACTTCCACATTTTGCACACTGCTTAAATCGATGTTGGATGTTTGCCCTTGTCCGTCGGGCATGGTGGCGGGAATACCGTCCACATACAGGCGAATACCGCGAATTCCGTAAGTGGAGCGGGAACCAAATCCGCGAATCGACAGCTGTAAATCTTGCGCATAGTTCTGCCGGTTTTGTACCTGCAAACCGGGCACGCTGGTCAGTGATTCAGACAAATTGATGCGCGGTGTTGCCAGGCGCATCTCCTCGCCATCCACCGCGCTAACGGCTGCTGGCGTATCCAGCTCGGAAATCACTTGTGGCGCGGCACTGACAATCATGGTTTGTTCATTGGTTGCAAAAGCGGAAGGAGAAAGGGCAATCAGTGCGGGCAAAATGGTCTGTCGGACGGAAAAAATCTTCATGAAAAAGCCAGGTTAAGAATGGGAATACGCCGTCATGGTAATAAAATTGTAAATTTATGGAAAACTAAACGGCACAATACGTTAAGTAATTGAGAAAATTGTAGTCGTAACGACAAGAAATACTCCACATTTGAGAAAATAATGATTACCATTCCCATTTATAACAAGAGTGTAACGATGATTACGCTCAGCGAAGCATTGTGAAGCAGCAAAAATATCGGTTCATCAAAGGGAGTCGTCATGCATTTACGTCATCTGTTTTCATCGCGCCTGCGTGGTTCATTACTGTTAGGTTCATTGCTCGTTGCTTCATCATTCAGTACGCAGGCCGCAGAAGAAATGCTGCGTAAAGCGGTAGGTAAAGGTGCCTACGAAATGGCTTATAGCCAGCAGGAGAACGCGCTGTGGCTTGCTACTTCGCAAAGCCGCAAACTGGATAAAGGCGGCGTGGTTTATCGTCTCGATCCGGTCACTCTGGAAGTGACTCAGGCGATCCATAACGATCTCAAGCCGTTTGGTGCCACCATCAATAACACGACTCAGACGTTGTGGTTTGGTAACACCGTAAACAGCGCGGTCACGGCGATAGATGCCAAAACGGGCGAAGTGAAAGGGCGTCTGGTGCTGGATGATCGTAAGCGCACGGAAGAGGTGCGCCCGTTGCAGCCGCGTGAGCTGGTAGCTGACGATGCCACGAACACGGTTTACATCAGTGGTATTGGCAAAGAGAGCGTGATTTGGGTCGTTGATGGCGAGAATATCAAACTGAAAACCGCCATCCAGAACACCGGTAAAATGAGCACTGGTTTAGCGCTGGATAGTAAAGGCAAACGTCTTTACACCACTAACGCTGACGGCGAATTGATTACCATCGACACCGCCGACAATAAAATCCTCAGCCGTAAAAAGCTGCTGGATGACGGCAAAGAGCACTTCTTTATCAACATCAGCCTTGATACCGCCAATCAGCGTGCATTTATCACCGATTCAAAAGCGGCAGAAGTGTTAGTGGTCGATACCCGTAATGGCAATATTCTGGCGAAGGTTGCGGCACCGGAATCACTGGCTGTGCTGTTTAACCCAGCGCGTAATGAAGCCTACGTGACGCATCGTCAGGCGGGTAAAGTTAGTGTGATTGATGCGAAAAGCTATAAGGTGGTGAAAACGTTCGATACGCCGACTCATCCGAATAGCCTGGCGCTGTCTGCCGATGGCAAAACGCTGTATGTCAGTGTTAAACAAAAATCCACTAAACAGCAGGAAGCTACCCAGCCGGACGATGTGATTCGTATTGCACTGTAATCGACACAGGGGAGTTTGTCTTTCGTAAGCCGGATGCGGCGCTAGCGCCGCATCCGGCTTTAAACCGAGCAATTATGCAATTAACTCGTCGTTTCAGGCTTAAACACAATTTCCTGTTTTTCTTCATCTTCCTCGATGACTGGCGCAGTGCTGTGAATTTCAGCAACGCGTTTGCGCACACCAAACCAGCCTATAACCAGCAGAATACCGATAATCGGCAGCGCAGCGATGGTATAAGTCCCGTTCGGGTAATCGAACGCCATCAGCACCAGCACGCACAGCAAAAACAGTAGCGTCAGCCAGGATGTGAAGGGCGCGCCAGGCAGTTTAAAACTGACGTCCGCTGCTTTGCCTTCTTTAATCGCTTTACGCAGGCGCATCTGGCACACGATGATAAACGCCCACGAGGCGATAATTCCCAGCGACGCGAAGTTCAGGACAATCTCAAATACGCGAGACGGCACCAGATAGTTAAGGAATACGCCAACAACATAAACGACCAGCGTCGCCAGGATCCCGGCATACGGCACATGCTGACGGCTCATTTTCGCCATAAAACTCGGTGCGGAACCGCCCATCGCCATCGAGCGCAGAATACGTCCGGTGCAGTACAGACCTGAGTTCAGGCTGGAGAGGGCAGCGGTCAGCACTACAATGTTCATAATGCTTCCGATGTACGGCACACCCAGTTTAGAGAAGAATGTCACGAACGGACTTTGCCCCGCCTGATACGCGCTCCACGGCAATAACATAACCAGCAACACCACGGAGCCGACGTAAAACAGGCCAATACGCCAAATCACACTGTTAATTGCTTTAGGCACCATGGTCTGCGGGTCTTTACATTCTCCGGCAGCTGTACCAACCATTTCAATGGAGGCAAAAGCAAACACTACGCCCTGAATCAACACCAGCGCAGGCAGCAAACCGTGGGGGAAGAAGCCGCCGTTATCGGTAATTAAATGAAAGCCAGTGGTGTTGCCATCCAGCGGCTGACCGCTACCGAGGAACACTGTACCCACGACCAAAAAGGTCACAATGGCGAGCACTTTAATAAGCGCAAACCAGAACTCCATCTCCGCAAACCATTTCACACCGATCATATTCATGGTGCCAACGATGGTCAGCGCAGCGAGCGCAAAGACCCACTGCGGCACGCCGCCAAACGCACCCCAGTAATGCATATACAGAGCGACGGCGGTAATATCGACAATCCCCGTCATCGCCCAGTTGATGAAGTACATCCAGCCAGCAACGTAAGCAGCTTTCTCTCCTAAAAACTCTCGGGCATAAGAGACAAAACTGCCACTGGAAGGGCGATGTAATACTAACTCACCCAATGCACGCAGAATAAAAAACGAAAACAAACCACATATTAAATAAACCAGTGCCAGCGCAGGACCTGCCATTTGCAGTCGGGCTCCTGCACCTAAAAACAAGCCGGTGCCAATCGCGCCGCCGATGGCGATCATCTGCACCTGGCGATTGCCCATCGCTTTGTGATACCCCTCTTCGTGGGCATTAAGCCAGCGGCGTTTCGCGGCGTGTTGATCTGAAGTGTCGGTGTCGTGTTTACTCATTGCTCTCCCTGATTGCTTTAATGAAAAAGTCATATAAGTTGCCATGAACAATGTTTATTCATCCTGGCGATGACAAGATTCACCATTATTCTTTATGGGTATAACTGTCGGCGCAGAATCCTACCCGTTATCGTGTAATGATGCAAAATAATCCCGCTATAAATGTGTGGGGATAATGGCGGCTAGCGACAAAGTCGCAACCTGATGAAATTATGACGGAAAAACCACTTTTGGTTCGATGATACTCGACGGTCGCCGACTTTTTCACCACTCGTTCGTTGCTCTGAACGCCAGTGGTTGCAGTGGACACTGGTGTGGTTGGTCGTCGCTGATTATCATTGAATAGTGAAGGACTAGCGTATGACTGGTTTCAGGGGTAATACGCCAAAGACCAATACAATTGCTGATTAGAAATGCCAGTTACCGACGTTACAGAAAATGCCAAAAAATGTAAGAGGGATATAGGGTGATAAACGCGCTATTGCCCAACAGAAACTTCTTGAATTAGTCCCGTTCCAGGGACATTACAACCCTTAAAACATTACTTCAATATAATTAATGTGTATATCATTCTCGATATTAATTTATGAAGTGAATTTGATATATTCCGAATTCTTAATTTACATTACTAATGTATGGGGCATAACGTTAAGATGGCTATGTGCAGATTAAGATATCAGGGTGGGGCGGTAGCGTTTACAGATATTAATTAATTGATGAAAATTATGTTATCCGTGTAATCATTTACATTAACTATTGATATTGAAGATGGATAAATAAAGATGCTGAGAACTAATGTTAAGGAATCGTAATGGAAATCGTTGAGAACTTGCTTTGATTTCATTGTCTATGAAGATGATGCCATCAATACTGCATAAAGTGGAAATGTTGAACATCAAAGAGAACCCTATTTAATAAATAATAAAAGAGCGTTTGTTTTTATCTGAAAAATATTATCTCCAGGAGGAATGATATGTCATTAAGGAGAATGACATCTGGTGAATTAACATTAGCCAGATCGATTTTTGAGAATACACTTGATTATAACAAGGTATGGATCCACAATGAAAAATATTTGCCAGGTCAAGGGGAAAGAACAGCGATGACCCCAAACGGGGAAATGTATTATCCTGATGCTGTTTATAGTTCAGATTTTTCATCGCAAGCAATGCCTGGCGATCGTGAAACAGTAGCAGGTGCTTCTCACTTGTTTATCCATGAAATGATGCATGTTTGGCAATATCAGAAAGGGTATTCAGTTAAGTTACGTGGTTTATTTTCCTGGGCGGCAAATTATCATTACGATCTTAATTTACAGTCAATTTCTTCTTATCCCATGGAACAACAAGCATCTATAGTTTCTGATTATTGGCTATTGATTAACTATGGACTGGTAGCTGATTTGGCAAATGTTAACTATATAGGTGATACAACTGAATCAGTGGACACTTTATCGAAAAAATACAAAAAGGTACTTAATTTATTTCCTGCGGGCGTCATATGAAGAGATTCTTTTTGTTGCTCTTTTTGTCGGGATGCACTGTTGGTGATTATGTTCGCCCATTGTTGCCCGGTAATATATATTTACAAGACGGACGGGTTTGTTCAAAACCAGACGATGGGAATATGATTTCAAATTATATTTTATATGAAGGTAAATATGGCAATGCAATAAAACTGAAAAGAGTGACTGGTCAGTTCGATCCCGTATGCATTGACATAAATAAGCTATCTCCAGATGTTATTTATATTGGAAAATATATGCTCTCTTCCGGAAGTGATAAAGAATACTATGGTTTTAGCATAATTAGGTCAGGGGAGCGTATTTTAAGACTTGATGATAATCATACTAAATAACAAATTAAATAGTTTCATTGATTTTATTAATGTGCTTTAGGTGAATATTTTTATCAGGTTAACATGACTATGGTATATATAGTTGATAGTATCTTCAGTAGCATTCATAAGTATTGAGATGTTTTATGCCAACTACGAATATATTGCATATTTTACTCTCTGTAAGATTTCTTATTAGCACTTGGCCATTTCTAGTTAAAAGGATTAATTATGAGTTTTACAGCTACAGATTATCCATCCGGTGCACTAATTGGATCGGGTACACATAACGTGACTTTGAGCGGCAGTGCAGTTCCTGATGGAATGTTACTGTTTGCAAGCTTGGGGGGTACAGAAACAGTAGGGGAACTATTTACTTATTCTATTAAATTAAAAACTCCTGACATCCTGAACCTGGGCTATGTTTCCCCCGCAGCCAACCTGCAGCTCAAACCGATGGTGGGCAAAGATCTGTGCGTCCATATCGAATTGGATGACGGCGGAAAACGTTATATCAGCGGGCTGGTGACGGCGGCACGCGTGGCTGGTCATCAAGGACGTTCGGTGGTGTATGAACTGCGGATCGAACCGTGGTTAAAAATACTGACCCACACTAGTGACTACAAAGCGTTTCAGAATAAAAACGTGGTGGACATTCTGGATGAGGTACTGGATGAGTACCCCTGGCCAGTCGAAAAACGACTGGTGGAAAATTATCCGACTCGTGCCTGGCAGGTGCAGTACGGTGAAACAGATTTCGATTTTATTCAGCGCCTGATGCAGGAATGGGGTATCTACTGGTGGTTTGAGCACAGCGAGAACAGTCACACGTTAGTGCTGGCTGATGCCATTAATGTCCACAAGGCATGCGCAGATTCGCCGCTGGTGTGTTATTACCAGGAAGGGCTGAAACTGGACAAGGAGTTTATCCATACCATCACAGCAAATGAAAGCCTGCGCAGCGGACAGTGGGTGCTGAATGATTTCGACTTTATGAAGCCGCGTTCACTGCTGAAGAGCACCGTGGCTAATCCGCGTGAAACCGGCCTTGCTGAATATGAGCACTATGAATGGCCGGGAGACTACTTCACAAAGAGTGAAGGTGAAATGCTGACACGCATCCGCATGGAAGAACAGCGTAGCCCCGGTAGTCGGGTACAGGGCAGCGGCAATATTCGTACCCTGATGACAGGTTTTACCTTCACCCTGGAAAACTATCCGACAGCCGAAGTGAACCGGGAATATCTGCTGGCACAGACCACGCTATTTATACAGGACAATGCGCAACACAGCGGCCAGGAGCAGCACTTCTCTTACTCAACCAGCTTTGAGTTACATCCCACCAATGAAGTTTACCGTCCGCAGCGAACCTTGAGCAAACCCCACACCAAAGGCCCACAGAGCGCCATCGTGACCGGCCCGGCGGGACAGGAAATCTGGACAGATAAATATGGAAGGGTGAAAGTTCAGTTTGGCTGGGATCGTTACGGTAAGAATGATGAAAACAGTTCCTGCTGGGTCCGTGTCAGTTATCCGTGGGCGGGTAAAGGATTCGGTGGCATTCAGATCCCGCGCATTGGTCAGGAAGTTCTGGTGGATTTCAAAAATGGTGATCCGGATTTACCCATTATCGTAGGGCGGACATACAACCAGGACACCATGCCACCGTGGGGACTACCGGGCGCAGCGACGCAAAGCGGGTTTTACAGCCACACCATCGGCGGCGGCCCAACCAATGCTAACGCCCTGCGTTTTGAGGATAAAACTGGCGGAGAAGAAATCTGGTTGCATGCCGAGAAAGATCAACGCATTGAAGTAAATAATAATGAAAGCCATTGGGTGGGCAATAATCGCCTTAAAGTCATTGATAAAACAGAAACTGCGATTATTGGTGAGAAACGTTCTCTAACAGTCCAGACAGATGATATCTCTCTCGCCGGAGGAGATAAAACAATTCAGACAGTGCAGAATTTACGCCTTGCTGCGGGAGATTCCATTATTCTTAGCTGCGGAGAAACTATCCTGCAAATGACCAGTGGCGGGATATTTAATATAACCTGTAAGAATTTTAATATTACTGCAACAGAAAATGGGAAAATAAATACACAATCAGGGCAGCTTGATTTAAATATGAATGACAGAGCGGCTGATATACCTCCGCCTGGAGCATTAGAGAAAACAGCCCTTCAGACGGCAATAGACGTTACCTTCATGACTAAAAAATAAATAAAAACCAATCCATAAACAATTCGTTTATTAAAAAGGACTCATACCATTATGACGGAGTATTATCTTAATGAAGCTGTTGTAACTTTCCCTGGGAATATTATTCAGGACAGTACAATTAATATGCTGCGGCTCAGCAATCCCGACGCCGCACTAATTATCAGCCGGGGCCAGATGCAGGAAGGAGATGAATTAGCATCTCAGGTTGAACAGCAAATGAAAAAGCTGGAAAAGCAGGTAAAAGAACTGCGCTACACGCCCGTGCAGGTGACCCGCGTGGGGATTAATGACGCAGAGGAAGGGCTGGAAATACAGAGCCAGTTTCTCCGGGGTAACGAGCATGTATACCAGTGTCAGGTGGCATTTGTATTGCCGTGTGAGCGGGTCATGATGGCCTTCACCTACGCCAGAACCACACCGCTGACCCCGGCAGACATGACGCGCTGGGCTGAAATTAAAAAGAATCTGCGCTTCAGGATGCGGCAGGAAGCCAGAACGAATTAATCACACAGGGAACGGGACATGGAAGATGCATTCTGGGCGGCAAGACAGGGGGATGCCCTGCTGCATACGTCG
>NZ_VATN01000011.1:0-102452 GCF_005781105.1 Escherichia sp. E2586 | reverse complement strand
AGCAGTGCCGCTTCGCTTTTTCTCAGCGGCGCGGGGTGTGCATAATACGCTTTCCCGCTACAGAGTCAAGCATTTTTTTGCTTTTCTCTGCCGGAATTCTCAGGAGAATCCCGCTGACCCGGCGGCGTGTTTGCCGTTGTTCCGTGTCAGTGGTGGCGCATTATAGGGAGTTATTCTGAGCTGACAAGAGGAAATTTAAAATAATTTTCCGAATGCGCGTTTTTTATTCTTTATGCTTATTTCGACGCCGATCTGTTGGTTAATTGAGCGATTTCTCGGGCAAAATTCGCGACCTGCTCCCAATCGGTATAGACAACCTCTTTGCGCGTATCTGTTTCTCCGCCTGACATCTTCATAATCAGCTTGATCATAAAGCGGTCGTACCAACGATAGCGTGGATAACGCAGTGCCCCGGCAATAACGGCACAGCGATCGGGGCGCCATTGTGAACTCATCAGAAACTTTCGTGCGTAGCTGTTGGTCTGCACAGTCCGCTTCTCCGGCTTGCGTGCCACCAGGTTGACGGAGTAAAAGGCGCTCGGCATTGAGTTCAGCCGGGTGGCATGCTTTTTGACAAATGCCTGGAACGCAGAATGGTAATGACCGTAGCGAATAGAAGCGCCAATCACCACGCGATCGTAGTTTTCCCATTGTGGTTCTTCAATGCGGTGCACATTAGCGACATCCGCCTGGATCCCCAGTTCTTTCAGTTCCGAAGCCAGGTAGGAGGCAATCTCGCGCGTTTGTCCGTCCCTTGTTGAGAAAAGAATTAATGTTTTCACGTATTACTCCATCATTCACGCCAGAAAGTCGGGGTAAAGAGCACCAGCAATGTAAAGACCTCAAGACGACCAAACAGCATGTTGGCAATCAGGATCCATTTAGCCACCGGGTTCATGCTGGTAAAGTTATCAGCAACCACGCCAAGCCCTGGCCCCAGGTTATTCAATGTCGCAACAACCGAGGCAAAGGCAGAAAAGTCATCCACGCCCGTGGCGATTATCGCCAGCATACTGACAATAAACACCAATGCATAGGCGGAGAAAAATCCCCAAACGGCTTCGAGGATACGTTCCGGCAGTGCGCGATTCCCCAGCTTAATGCTATAGACGGCGTTCGGATGCACCAGTCGTTTCAGCTCACGGTTCCCCTGTTTGAACAGCAGCAGGATGCGGATCACTTTCAGGCCACCGCCCGTTGACCCGGCGCAACCGCCGATAAAAGCTGAACATAAAAGCAGTACCGGCAAAAAGAGCGGCCAGCGGGCAATGCTATCAGTCGTAAACCCGGCGGTTGTCGCCATCGACACCACCTGGAAAAATGCCTGGTTAATTGTCATCAGCGCCGAACTGTAGACATTATGAAACCACAGCACGAGGGTACAAATAACCACCAGCGTAAACTGTACGCCGATAAACATGCGAAATTCCGGATCGCGCCAGTAGACCTTCAGACTACGCCCACTTAACAGTGAAAAGTGCAGACCGTAGTTACAGCCGGAGATCAGCAGGAAGATAGCAATGATAGTGTTAATAGTCGGGCTATCGAAATATCCGACGCTGGCATCATGAGTCGAGAAGCCGCCAATAGCGATTGTCGCAAAGCTATGACCGATGGCATCAAAGGCATCCATTCCAGCAAACCACAGCGCCAGTGCACAGGCGACGGTCAGCAAGACATAAATCAACCACAGGGTTTTCGCCGTTTCCGCAATTCGCGGACGCATTTTGTTATCTTTCAGCGGGCCGGGCATTTCCGCGCGATAGAGCTGCATACCACCAACGCCGAGGATAGGCAGTATCGCAACCGCCAACACGATGATCCCCATCCCGCCAAACCATTGCAGCATCTGGCGATAAAAGAGGATTGCGTGAGGGAGCGAATCCAGCCCCACCAGCGTAGTGGCCCCCGTGGTGGTCAGGCCGGAGAAAGATTCAAAAAACGCATCGGTAATCGTGAGGTTCGGGCTTTCCGAGAAGATAAAAGGGAGCGCACCGACGCTACCCAGCACGGTCCAGAACAGCACCACGATCAGAAACCCTTCACGGGATTTCAGTTCGCCCTTCTCTTTACGGTTAGGCCACCACAACATGGAGCCAATAGCGAGGGCGACAAAAAAGGTCTGGGTAAATGCGCGGCCCGCCCCATCCCGGTAGATGAGTGCTACCAGCCCAGGGATAATCATTGTCCCTGAGAATAAGATGACCAGTAGTCCAACGATTCGGGTAATGGCGCGAAAATGCATCTCTGCCGCTTCCTTAGTTCTGCAAAACGAAGTGGGGATTATTCTTCAATCGCTAACAATTGCAATGAACCACGGCTAAAATCCGCCAGCTTTGCGGAAAATTCAGCCACTTTCGCCGCTGGAAGCGCCACCCGCAGCAGAACGAATGCCTGATAATCACTGTTGATAATTTTGCCGTCACACTGCCCCAGCAACGCTTCAATGCCGGTTAACTGACTATATTCACATTGCAAAGTATATTCGGTTAATGGCGTCTTGCGTTGGGTCGTTAGCTGGCGCAACGCCTGATTCACGCCGCCGCCATACGCTTTCACTAACCCACCGGTGCCAAGCAATATGCCGCCGTAGTAGCGCACCACCACAGCGGTAATTTCCCCGACGCCGCTGCCCATTAGTTGGGCGAGCATCGGTTTACCTGCCGTGCCCGCCGGTTCCCCGTCGTCAGAGAAACCCAGCTGTTGAGAATCATCCGGCGCACCCGCCACCCACGCCACACAATGGTGGCGGGCATCGGGGTGTTCTGCCCGCACCGATTCAACAAACGCTTTCGCCGCCTCAACGCCATCGGTATGCGCCAACATCGTTATGAAGCGGCTTTTTTTGATCTCTTCAACGACCGTGACCGGTGCCGCAGGAATTAACCAGCTTTCCATCACGCCAGTTTCAGATCCCGGGTCATGTTTTCCACGTTGTTTTCGTGGATCACCACGTTGTCTTCGATACGAATGCCGCCGAACGGTTTCAGTGCTTCAATTTTCTGCCAGTTGAAGTGTTTGCTGAACTGCCCTTCACGCCACGGTGCCAGCAACGATTCGATGAAGTAGATACCCGGCTCAATGGTTAACACCATGCCCGGCTGGAGAATACGGGTGCAGCGCAGGTACGGATATTTTGCCGGTGCCGCGAGGTGCGTACCGCTATCATCCTGCATAAAACCTGCTACGTCATGCACCTGCAGGCCCAGCGGATGGCCGATACCGTGCGGCATAAACGGTCCGGTGAGATCGTTTTCGACCATCGCTTCTTCACTCATATCGGTGATGATTTGATGTTTACGCAGCAGTTTGGCAATGCGCTGATGGAACTGGATGTGGTAATCCACATAGCTGACGCCTGCTTTCATGGTGGCGATCAGCGCCAGTTGTTCATCATTAACGTCTTTCACCAGCTGTGCGTAGTCGTTGTCGCTTTTTGCCGACCAGGTTCGGGTCAGGTCAGCCGCATAGCCGTTATATTCTGCCCCGGCATCCAGCAGGAAGCTACGCATCTCTTCCGGTGCCTGATGGTCCAGTTTGGTGTAATGCAGCACCGAAGCGTGTTCGTTGAGCGCCACAATGTTGCTGTAAGGTACGTCGGTATCACGATGACCGGTCGCGGTCAGATAGGCAATGTTGATATCGAACTCGCTCATGCCAGAACGGAACGCTTCTTCTGCCGCGCGATGACCGTTGACCGCCATTTTCTGCGCTTCACGCATACAGGCCAGTTCGTACTCGGTTTTGAAGGAGCGGTAGTAATGCAGGTAGTCGATCACCCCTTTCGGGTTGATATTGCTGGCCTCAATGCCCAGTTGCAGCGCACGTTCCGGCACCGGACCGATATAACCAATATTGCCGCGCGCAGCAGGCAGCAGGCTACCAATGCCATCGGCTTTCGGCAGCGCGATCACGTCCACATCTTCAGTCCAGAAGGCGGTCGGCAGCGGTTCGACGTTGTGCCAGTAATCAACTGGCAGATAGAACCACAGTTTCGGCTTGTTCACGCCATCCACCAGCAACCAGCAGTTTGGCACCTGAGTTACCGGCACCCACGCTTTGAATTGCGGGTTCACTTTAAACGGATAGGGATGATCGTCGAGAAAAACGTTGAACAGTTCGCCGGAGTGAATAAGTAACGCATCCAGCTTGAAGCGCGCCAGCGCATCGCGAGTCCGTTCTTGTAAGGTAGCTATATGATTTTTATAGAGCGAGGCCAGTGATTCCATTTTTTACCCTTCTGTTTTTTTGACCTTAAGTCTCCGCATCTTAGCACATCGTTCATCCAGAGCGTGATTTCTGCCGAGCGTGATCAGATCGGCATTTCTTTAATCTTTTGTTTGCATATTTTTAACACAAAATACACACTTCAATGCATCTGGTACGACCAGATCACCTTGCGGATTCAGGAGACTGACATGCTTTACAAAGGCGACACCCTGTACCTTGACTGGCTGGAAGATGGCATTGCCGAACTGGTATTTGATGCCCCAGGTTCAGTTAATAAACTCAACACTGCGACCGTCGCCAGCCTCGGCGAGGCCATCGGTGTACTGGAACAGCAATCAGATCTAAAAGGGCTGCTGCTGCGTTCGAACAAAGCAGCCTTTATCGTCGGTGCTGATATCACCGAATTTTTGTCCCTGTTCCTCGTTCCTGAAGAACAGTTAAGTCAGTGGCTGCATTTTGCCAATAGCGTGTTTAATCGCCTGGAAGATCTGCCGGTGCCGACCATTGCCGCGGTCAACGGCTATGCGCTGGGCGGTGGCTGCGAATGCGTGCTGGCGACCGATTATCGTCTGGCGACGCCGGATTTGCGCATCGGTCTGCCGGAAACCAAACTGGGCATCATGCCGGGCTTTGGCGGTTCTGTACGTATGCCACGTATGCTGGGCGCTGACAGTGCGCTGGAAATCATTGCCGCCGGTAAAGATGTCGGCGCGGATCAGGCGCTGAAAATCGGTCTGGTGGATGGCGTAGTCAAAGCAGAAAAACTGATTGAAGGGGCGATGGCGATTTTACGCCAGGCCATTAACGGCGACCTCGACTGGAAAGCGAAACGTCAGCCGAAGCTAGAACCGCTAAAACTGAGCAAGATTGAAGCCACCATGAGCTTCACCATCGCTAAAGGGATGGTCGCGCAAACGGCGGGGAAACATTATCCGGCACCCATCACCGCAGTAAAAACTATTGAAGCTGCGGCCCGTTTTGGTCGTGAAGAAGCATTAAATCTGGAAAACAAAAGTTTTGTCCCGCTGGCGCATACCAACGAAGCCCGCGCACTGGTCGGCATTTTCCTTAACGATCAATATGTAAAAGGCAAAGCGAAGAAACTCACCAAAGACGTTGAAACACCGAAACAGGCCGCTGTGCTGGGCGCAGGCATTATGGGCGGCGGTATCGCTTACCAGTCTGCGTGGAAAGGCGTGCCGGTTGTCATGAAAGATATCAACGACAAGTCGTTAGCCCTCGGCATGACTGAAGCCGCGAAACTACTGAACAAGCAGCTTGAGCGCGGCAAGATCGATGGTCTGAAACTGGCTGGCGTGATCTCCACGATCCACCCAACGCTCGACTACGCCGGATTTGACCGCGTGGATGTTGTGGTAGAAGCGGTTGTCGAAAACCCGAAAGTGAAAAAAGCCGTACTGGCAGAAACCGAGCAGAAAGTACGCCCGGATACCGTGCTGGCGTCTAACACTTCAACCATTCCTATCAGCGAACTGGCCAACGCGCTGGAACGTCCGGAAAACTTCTGCGGGATGCACTTCTTTAACCCGGTCCACCGAATGCCGTTGGTGGAAATTATTCGCGGCGAGAAAAGCTCCGACGAAACCATTGCGAAAGTCGTCGCCTGGGCGAGCAAGATGGGTAAAACGCCGATTGTGGTTAACGACTGCCCCGGCTTCTTCGTCAACCGCGTGCTGTTCCCGTATTTCGCCGGTTTCAGCCAGTTGCTGCGCGACGGCGCGGATTTCCGCAAGATCGACAAAGTGATGGAAAAACAGTTTGGCTGGCCGATGGGTCCGGCATATCTGCTGGATGTCGTGGGCATTGACACCGCGCATCACGCTCAGGCTGTCATGGCAGCAGGCTTCCCGCAGCGGATGCAGAAAGATTATCGCGATGCCATCGACGCGCTGTTTGATGCCAACCGCTTTGGTCAGAAGAACGGCCTCGGTTTCTGGCGTTATAAAGAAGACAGCAAAGGTAAGCCGAAGAAAGAAGAAGACGCCGCTGTTGACGACCTGCTGGCAGAAGTGAGCCAGCCGAAGCACGATTTTAGCGAGGAAGAGATTATCGCCCGCATGATGATCCCGATGGTCAACGAAGTGGTGCGCTGTCTGGAAGAGGGCATTATCGCCACTCCGGCAGAAGCGGATATGGCGCTGGTCTACGGCCTGGGCTTCCCTCCGTTCCACGGCGGTGCGTTCCGCTGGCTGGACACCCTCGGCAGCGCAAAATACCTCGATATGGCACAGCAATATCAGCACCTCGGCCCGCTGTACGAAGTGCCGGAAGGTCTGCGTAATAAAGCGCGTCATAACGAACCGTACTATCCCTCGGTTGAGCCAGCCCGTCCGGTTGGCGACCTGAAAACGGCTTAAGGAGTCACAATGGAACAGGTTGTCATTGTCGATGCAATTCGCACCCCGATGGGCCGTTCGAAGGGCGGTGCTTTTCGTAACGTACGTGCGGAAGATCTCTCCGCTCATTTAATGCGTAGCTTGCTGGCGCGTAATCCGGCGCTGGAAGCGGCGGCCCTCGACGATATTTACTGGGGCTGTGTGCAGCAGACGCTGGAGCAGGGTTTTAATATCGCCCGTAACGCGGCGCTGTTGGCTGAAGTACCACACTCTGTCCCGGCGGTTACCGTCAACCGTCTGTGTGGTTCATCCATGCAGGCACTGCATGATGCAGCACGAATGATCATGACTGGCGATGCACAGGCATGTCTGGTTGGCGGCGTGGAGCATATGGGCCATGTGCCGATGAGTCACGGCGTCGATTTTCACCCCGGCCTGAGCCGCAATGTCGCCAAAGCGGCGGGCATGATGGGCTTAACGGCAGAAATGCTGGCGCGTATGCACGGTATCAGCCGTGAAATGCAGGATGCCTTTGCCGCGCGGTCACACGCCCGCGCCTGGGCCGCCACGCAGTCGGGCGCATTTAAAAATGAAATCATCCCGACCGGTGGTCACGATGCCGACGGCGTATTGAAGCAGTTTAATTACGACGAAGTGATTCGCCCGGAAACCACCGTGGAAGCCCTCGCCACGCTGCGTCCGGCGTTTGATCCCGTCAGCGGTACGGTAACGGCGGGTACATCTTCTGCGCTTTCCGATGGTGCAGCTGCCATGTTGGTGATGAGTGAAAGCCGCGCCCGTGAATTAGGTCTTAAGCCGCGCGCCCGCGTACGTTCGATGGCGGTCGTCGGTTGTGACCCGTCGATTATGGGTTACGGCCCGGTCCCGGCCTCAAAACTGGCGCTGAAAAAAGCGGGGCTGTCTGCCAGTGATATCGGTGTGTTTGAGATGAACGAAGCCTTTGCCGCGCAGATCCTACCGTGCATTAAAGATCTGGGGCTGATGGAGCAGATCGACGAGAAGATCAACCTCAACGGTGGCGCGATCGCGCTGGGTCATCCGCTGGGCTGTTCAGGTGCTCGTATCAGTACCACGCTGCTGAATCTGATGGAGCGTAAAGATGCCCAGTTTGGTCTGGCGACGATGTGTATCGGTCTGGGTCAGGGTATTGCGACGGTGTTTGAGCGGGTTTAAACACTTGCCGGATGCGGCGTAAACGCCTTATCCGGCCTACGGTTCAGGACTATTTGTAGGCACGATAAGACGCGCCAGCGTCGCATCGGGCATTGTTTGCCGGATGCGGCATAAACGCCTTATCCGGCCTACGGTTCAGGACTATTTGTAGGCACGATAAGACGCACCAGCGTCGCATCAGGAATTGTTTGCCGGATGCGACATAGATCAAAATGCCACTGTATAAAGTTTTAGTTGCCGTTCTTCCCGCCTGTCAGGGGCGGGTTTTTTATGGCTTAGATAAACGCAAACGCATCGCCAAACAGGCGATCTTCCCGCGCATTACGCTCATTGCAGAACAGGTCACGGGCGATTTTCGCCATCTCAAAGCGGCCAGCGATATAGATATCATGCTCCGCCAGCGTACCGTGATCCTGCAATACCGCCGTTAATACCGTTCCAGTACGTCCACGCCAGCCCGCTTCCGGTTGTTCAACTACCGGCACCACACGCAAACCAGGATGCTTCAGAGAAAGCGCCTCAAGCTCGGACAGATCATAAAGATGTTGCTCTTCACGCCCGCCCCAGTAAATGGTGATATCGCGATTGGGATTACGTGCCAGCGCTGTCAGCAAAATCGAGCGCGCATAAGAGAACCCCGTGCCGCCCGCAATCAGAATCATCGGACGTTCTTCATCATCGCGCAGCCACGCTTCACCGTGGGGAATATCCACCACGATTTGATGATCTTTAAGGATGCGATCCATAACGGCTTTGGCGTAGAGATTGATCTCCGAAGCGCCAATGTGCAGCTCAATGAAACCTTGTTCATTCGGCGTCGAAGCCATTGAAAACGGGCGTTTGTCGCGCTCGTCCATCACCACCATCAAATACTGACCAGCACGAAAAGAAAAGGCCGCGTCTGGCACAATGCGGACACGATATACGGTATCCGTGATAGCTTCTACCGAGGTCACTTTACAGCTTAAGGTTGTCATGCGCTTTCTCTGTCGGATCGATAAATAGGGCAAAACAAACGCGCATCAGGCGCTTTTACCGTTGTTAAAAATAGCCAGTTCATCCCAGATGGCGTCAATATGCGCGACAACATCTGGATCTTTTTTGATGGGACGCCCCCATTCACGCTGGGTTTCCCCTGGCCATTTATTCGTGGCATCCAGCCCCATTTTTGAACCCAGCCCGGAGACGGGCGAGGCAAAATCCAGATAATCAATGGGCGTATTTTCTACCAACACCGTATCCCGCGCAGGGTCCATACGGGTGGTAATTGCCCAAATCACATCGTTCCAGTCGCGTGCGTTAACATCATCATCGCAGACGATCACGAACTTAGTGTACATAAACTGGCGTAAGAATGACCAGACCCCCATCATGACGCGCTTCGCATGTCCGGCGTACTGTTTTTTGATTGTCACTACCGCCAGGCGATAAGAACAGCCTTCCGGCGGCAGGTAAAAATCGACAATTTCCGGGAACTGTTTTTGCAGAATCGGCACGAACACTTCGTTCAACGCCACGCCCAGTACCGCGGGTTCATCTGGCGGACGCCCGGTATAGGTGGAATGGTAAATCGCATCTTCACGCTGGGTAATATGCGTCACGGTAAATACCGGGAAACTATCGACTTCGTTATAGTAACCGGTGTGGTCGCCATACGGCCCTTCCGGCGCCGTTTCGCCTTGCTCGATATACCCTTCCAGCACAATCTCCGCACTGGCGGGCACTTCAAGGTCATTGGAGATACACTTCACCACTTCGGTCTTGGTGCCGCGCAGCAATCCGGCAAAGGCGTATTCCGACAATGTATCCGGGACTGGCGTCACTGCACCGAGAATCGTAGCGGGATCGGCACCCAGCGCCACAGAAACCGGGAAACGTTCGCCCGGATGCGCCGCGCACCACTCCTGATAATCCAGTGCGCCGCCACGATGCGACAGCCAGCGCATAATCAGTTTGTTTTTACCAATCAGCTGCTGGCGATAAATACCCAGATTCTGCCGCTCTTTATGCGGGCCGCGCGTTACGGTCAGCCCCCAGGTAATTAGCGGCGCGGCGTCTTCCGGCCAGCAGGTCATAATGGGAATGCGGTTAAGATCGACGTCATCACCAGAGACGATTTTTTGTTGGCAAGGCGCACCACGCAATCGCTTTGTCGGCATGTTTAACACCTGCTTAAACTGCGGCAGTTTATCAAACAGGTCGCGGAAACCTTTTGGCGGCTCCGGCTCTTTCAGAAACGCCAATAATTTACCGACTTCACGCAGCGCCGAAACATCTTCCTGGCCCATGCCCATCGCCACGCGCTTTGGCGTACCAAACAGGTTGCACAGCACCGGCATCGAATAACCTTTGGGGTTTTCAAACAACAACGCAGGTCCACCGGCACGCAGAGTGCGGTCAGCAATTTCAGTGATTTCCAGATGCGGATCCACTGGGAGCGTGATACGTTTTAGCTCACCCTGCTGTTCAAGCAGCGTCAGGAAGTCGCGTAAATCGTTATATTTCATGGCGTCCATTGTAGCCTCTTAATCTTCGCCCATTATACGGCGTTCATCTTCGCGATGCTGTAAATTTGTTAAATTAGCGTGAACTCTGACGGCATAACGCAAACCGGGGAATATAATTAACTTAGCGTAAAGCTTTTGCTATCCTTGCGCCCCGATTAAACGGATAAGAGTCATTATGCAATCCTGGTATTTACTGTACTGCAAGCGCGGGCAACTTCAACGTGCCCAGGAACACCTCGAAAGACAGGCGGTGAATTGCCTGGCGCCGATGATCACCCTGGAAAAAATCGTGCGAGGCAAACGTACCGCAGTCAGTGAACCATTGTTCCCCAACTACCTGTTTGTGGAATTTGACCCGGAAGTGATTCATACCACAACCATCAGTGCTACCCGCGGCGTCAGCCACTTTGTGCGCTTTGGCGCATCGCCGGCGATAGTCCCATCTGCGGTTATTCATCAACTGTCGGTGTATAAACCGGAAGACATTGTTGATCCGGCGACGCCATATCCTGGTGATAAGGTGATTATCACCGAAGGCGCTTTCGAAGGTTTTCAGGCTATTTTCACCGAACCCGACGGCGAGGCTCGCTCTATGCTATTGCTTAATCTTATCAATAAAGAGATTAAGCACAGTGTGAAGAACACCGAGTTCCGCAAACTCTAGAACGCAATCCCAAATAACTTTTTGACATTGGCATCCGTGGTGGCAGCCAGCCATGCGGCATCTTCCCCACGCCAGTGTGCAATACGTTGCAAAATATGGGGCAGATAGGCTGGCTCATTACGCCGTGACGATGGCTTCGGCGTGAGATCGCGCGGAAGCAAATACGGTGCGTCTGTCTCAACCAGCAATTGCTCCGCCGGAATAAATGGCAACAGTTCTCGCAGCTCCAGTCCGCGTCGTTCATCGCAAACCCAACCGGTAATGCCGATATAAATTCCGCGCGCCACGCACGCCTGCATCTCTTCGCGTGTGCCGGTAAAACAGTGCAACACCGCACCAGGTAGCTTATCCAGCCACGGTTCCAGCAACGTCATAAACCGCTCGTGGGCATCACGGCAGTGCATAAATACCGGCATGTTTAACTCTGCGGCAATACGTAGCTGGGCAACAAAAGCGCGTTCCTGCTCTTCTGGTGTGGAAAAGTTGCGGTTAAAGTCGAGGCCACACTCACCAATCGCCACCACTTCTTGCTGCGAGGCCAGCGCCACAATCATTTCTTCTGTTGCGTCTTGCCACTGGCTACTGTCATGAGGATGCACGCCCGCCGTTGACCAACAGGACGAATACTGACGCGCCAGCTTTTGCGCCTGCTGGCTTTCGCGCAGGTTAGTGCCGGTGATGAGTAGCCCATTAACTCCCGCAGCAAAAGCGCGCGCTACGACATCATCACGGTCTTTCGCAAATTGCGAACTGGTCAGATTAACGCCGATATCAAACATCCTGCACTCCATATGACAACCGCCCTGACGGGCGGTTGAGTTTATTCTTCAGTTTTTTCGCTTTCTGCTTCAGCGTCGTTTTCTTCTTCCCGGTTTCGGCCTTTACCAACGTAAAAGCGCGAGAAGAAGACGCCAATTTCAAACAGGCAGTACATCGGGATCGCCAGCAGCGTTTGCGAGAAGACATCCGGCGGCGTCAGCAGCATCCCGACGACGAATGCGCCAACCAGCACATACGGACGTTTTTTGCGTAAGTCTTCTGGTGAGGTAATCCCCATCCAGCACAGCAGCACAATCGCCACAGGTACTTCAAAGGAGATACCAAACGCCATAAACAGCGCCATCACAAAGCTCAAATAGCTGGCAATGTCGGTGGATACCTGCACCCCTTCAGGCGCGGTATTGGCAAGGAAACCAAACGCCAGCGGGAAGACCACGAAATAAGCGAACGCCATGCCGATATAAAACAGCAGAGAGCTGGAAACCAGCAGCGGCACCACCAGGCGACGTTCGTGCTTATAGAGTGCAGGAGCGATAAATGCCCACACCTGATAGAGAATCACCGGCGCTGACAGAATCAGCGACACCATAAAGGTCAGCTTGATTGGCGTAAAGAACGGAGAGGCCACATCGGTGGCGATCATCGTTGAACCTTGCGGCAACTGCTTGATCAATGGCGCGGATACCAGGTGATAAATGTCATTGGCGAAATAGACCAGACACAGAAATATCACGATCACCGCGATAATGCAGTTCAGCAGACGCTTACGCAGCTCAATCAGATGCGTGATAAGCGGTTGAGTATCTTCTACAGACATGTTTACGGTTTATCACTCGACGAAGGGGAATGTGCAGCGGTTTTCGGTTCAGCGTCCGCAGCAGGTTTTACCACCGGCTCTGGCGTGGTTTCTGGCTTCTGTTCCGGCGAACTGGCCTGCGTTTGTGCAGCGGCAGGCGTGACGCCTTCATGCGCAGCCTCATTGTCTTTCACCACCGGGTTATGAATGGTGTGCGCTTCATCGCTCGCCTTTTCAGGGTCATTCGCAACGTAGGAACGCTTCATCGACTCCGCAGCCTGGCGCAGCTCATCCATTGACGCTTTCAGTTCAGGCGTCAGGTTGGTGAGACTCGCCTTTTCAACCTTTTTCAGGCTGTCCTGAAACTCCTGGAGTTTTAACTCCTGGGTCAGTTCGTTCTGCACCGTTGTTGCCAGTGAACGCAACGCACGAATCCAGCCCGCTACCGTTTTTACCGCCACAGGCAGTCGTTGCGGCCCCAGAACTACGAGGCCGATGATGAACACCAATAGCAGTTCGCTAAAACCGATATCAAACACGGATTACACCTGCTCTTTATCGTGGCGCTTTGCGTCTTCTGTTTTAGCCTGTTCCTGATTCGCATCCGCCTGCTTATCGGCGATGGTTTTCGCAGTAAAATCAGCATCCTGACTGGTTTTATCCTGCTTTGGTTCATCATCGCTCATTGCTTTTTTAAAGCCTTTGATCGACGCACCAAGATCGGAACCGATGGAGCCGAGCTTTTTGGTGCCAAAAAGCAGTACAACGATGACGGCAATAATCAATAACTGCCAAATACTGATACCACCCATACATGTTCCTCTGTGGTAGATGATGATTAAACAAGGCCGCATTATACGTTACACGGCCCGCCTTGAGCGATGAAAAAATCAGCGTGTTTTGCACCAACCGACAAACCAGGCGATCAGACCGGCCGCCATTAACCAGCCGGGCATCAGCCCCCATTCCGGTCGGCTGACCAACAAGAATGTGCCGCTTAATACTAACGTCGCACCAATCCCCAATAAGTAACGAGATTGTCCCTGACGCACATGATTCGACTGTAACTCGCGCGCAATCTTATCAACACTATGCTGTAAATACTTGCCCTGGCGCAAACTGTCATAAACCAATTCAGGCAGTTCTGGCATTTTTTCGATCCAGAACGGCGCTTTTTCCTTAAATGCTCTCACCAGCGCGGGAATACCGACCTGATCTTTAATCCACGATTCAAGGAAAGGTTTTGCAGTTTTCCATAAATCGAGCTGCGGATAAAGCTGCCGTCCTACTCCTTCGATATAGAGCAAGGTTTTCTGAAGTAACACCAGTTGCGGCTGCACTTCCATATTGAAGCGACGCGCCGTATTAAACAGATTTAACAGCACATGTCCAAACGAAATTTCCGCCAGCGGTTTCTCAAAGATAGGTTCGCAAACGGTACGAATGGCAAATTCGAACTCTTCAACGTTGGTATCTGGCGGTACCCAGCCTGAATCGACATGCAGCTCTGCCACTTTGCGATAGTCGCGGTTAAAGAAGGCGATAAAGTTTTCCGCCAGATAGCGTTTATCTTCCTTGTTTAGCGAACCGACTATCCCGCAATCAATGCCGATATATTTCGGGTTTTCCGGGTGTTCATAGCTTACGAAGATGTTGCCTGGATGCATATCGGCATGGAAAAAGCTGTCACGGAAAACCTGGGTGAAGAACACCTGCACACCGCGTTCTGCCAGCAATTTCATGTTAGTGCCGTTTTTCTCCAGCGCCGCGACATCAGAAACGGGAATGCCGTAAATGCGCTCCATCACCATCATCCCTTCGCTGCAATAGTCAGGGTAAACTTCCGGGATGTAGAGCATCGGGCTGTCTTCAAAATTGCGTCGTAACTGAATGGCGTTGGCAGATTCCCGCAGCAAATTCAATTCATCAATCAAGGTCTTTTCGTACTCGCGCACCACTTCAGTTGGGCGCAGACGGCGACCATCCGGCAGCAAACGCGGCACCCAGCGAGCCAAGCGGTAGATAAGTTTCAGATCCGCTTTAATCACCGGCAAAATGTCCGGACGGATGACTTTAATTACCACATCTTTGCCATTCGATTTCAATCGCGCGGTATGAACCTGGGCGATAGAGGCCGACGCCAGCGGCTCGATTTCAAAATCGTCAAACCACGCTTCCACCGGCAAACCGCCCATTGCAGCTTCAATCTGTTGCTTCGCCAGTCTGCCATCAAACGGTGCGACTTTGTCCTGCAAGAGTGCCAGTTGGTCAGCAATATGCGGCGGAAAAAGGTCGCGACGGGTAGACAACATCTGCCCGAACTTGATCCATACCGGCCCCAGCTCTTGCAGCGCCAGTCGTAGTCGCTCACCTAATGGTTTGTCTTTGTGCCGATTCGGCATCCAGAATAATGAGTATCGCCATAACCGCAGCGGCAAGGTGATACGCATTTTAGGGATCAGTTCATCAAGTCCGTAGCTTAAAAAAGTGCGAATGATGAAATACAGGCGCCGTACTTCACCTGGCGTCATTAAACTGCCTCCAGTTTTTCCAGCCGTTTGATTAACGCATCAACGGCACGTTCAACAGCGGCTGTCTCTTCCGCAAACCAGGCCACTTCAAGCGGACCAGGCGCCATACGCCACTCTTCGGTAATGGCTTCTGCCACATAACGTTGCTGGCGTTTAATACCATGATGCAGGAATTTCGCACCGCCGCGCAGGGCTTTGCTGATGCCTTCAGCGGCGATATCACCGGTATAAGGGGCCAGCAGTTCCGCAGGGTCGAACTCTGCCAGATCTGCCAGCGCAACGAAATTCTGTACCACCTGAATATCGCCCTGCACTTCCAGCTCACCGCTACGAATTAGTGCGGCAAGCTGCTGGCGGTCACGAAGTTTCGGCAACACGCTGGCGTAGGCGATAACGGTGCAATCAGCATCGCCAGACCATTCGCCCAGCACATCGACCTGCCGTTCACTAAACACCAGAATTAGCGACGTCGAAAAGCCTTTTACCTCCACGCGCAATACTTTACCCAGCAGACGCGAGCGGGCTGTTTTCAGCGCGGGTGAGCGATACAGGAAAGTGTTGAGCAGACTTTCAATTCCTGCCGTCACTAAAGGTTTAAAAGGCATAGTCGTACTCCTGTCAGAACTTATAACCACGATGCAGCGCCACAACGCCAGCCGTCAGGTTGTAATAATCGACACTTTCGAATCCGGCATCCTGCATCATGGCTTTCAGCGTATCCTGATCGGGATGCATACGGATGGATTCGGCCAGATAGCGGTAGCTGTCGGCATCGTTCGCCACCAGCGAACCAATACGTGGCAGCACATGGAAGGAGTAAGCGTCATAGGCTTTGCTTAACGGTTCGATAATCGGCTTCGAGAACTCAAGCACCAGCAGGCGACCGCCCGGTTTCAGCACGCGATACATCGAACGCAGTGCTTTATCTTTGTCGGTAACGTTACGCAGACCAAACGAAATGGTGATGCAATCAAAGGTGTTATCCGGGAACGGCAGCGCCTCTGCGTTCGCCTGAACATACTCAACGTTGCCAATCACACCGATATTGCGCAGTTTCTCACGGCCCATCTTGAGCATGGATTCATTGATATCGGCGAGAACCACTTTGCCCGTTTCACCAACCAGGCGGGAGAATTTCGCCGTCAGATCGCCGGTACCGCCAGCCAGATCCAGTACGGTCTGCCCACGACGCACACCGCTGCAATCGATCGTGAATCGCTTCCACAAACGATGAATACCAAATGACATCAAATCATTCATGACATCATATTTCGATGCCACGGAATGGAAAACGTGGGCGACCATATCCGCTTTTTGTTCCTTCGCGACGGTCTGAAAACCAAAGTGCGTCGTTTCTTGTGACTTATCCACCATCTCAATGCCTGCTCATCAAAAAATTGTTCCAGAAGTGTAACAGATTGGGCGTCGATGCCCTAGATTTCTACCCGGCTTAACTACCCCTAATGGGCTAGCGCGACTGCTGATTATATTCATCATCGCGTTGATAAGCTTCATCATTCGGCTGCCCCGGAACCGACCGCAGTCGATACTCTTCATCCTGGCTCACCGCCTGTTCAGCCAAGTCCGGATTAATCTCGCGTTTAATTTCTACCCCTAAACCGCGAAACGCTTCTGCCTGCGCCAGCACATTTCCGCGACCTGAAGAGAGTTTTTTCATCGCCTGCCGATAATTATCCTGCGCTTTGTCCAGACTTTGACCAATCGCGGACATATCATCAATAAACAGACGCATCTTGTCGTACAGCTTGCTGGCACGATCGGCGATTTGCTGGGCGTTACGGCTTTGATGCTCATAACGCCACAGGTTGGCGATAGTACGCAACGCCACCAGCAGCGTGGTGGGGCTAACCAGCATGATGTTGTTCTTTAACGCTTCGGTGATCAGCTCTGGCTGGCGATCAAGCGCCAGTAAAAACGCTGGTTCAACGGGAATAAACATCAGCACGTAATCCAGCGTTCGTAGCCCCGGCAGCTGTTGATAATCTTTGCGCCCAAGTAAGCGGATGTGATTACGTACCGAAGCAATATGCTCCTGCAATGCGCTTTCGCGTGTGTAGTCGTCTTCCGCGTTGAAGTAGCGTTCATAGGCGACCAACGTCATTTTGGCATCGATCACCACATCTTTCCCCTGCGGCAGCCGCACGATGACATCCGGCTGCATCCGCGAGCGAGCATCATTTTCGATGCTTACCTGGGTTTCGTATTCATACCCTTCACGCAGTCCGGAAGCTTCCAGCACCCGCGTCAGTACCACTTCGCCCCAGTTCCCCTGGGTTTTGTTATCGCCTTTCAGCGCGCGCGTCAGGTTGATCGCTTCCTGGGCCATTTGCGCGTTGAGTTGCTGTAGATTACGAATTTCGTGGGTCAGGGTATGGCGTTCTTGTGCTTCTTTACCAAAGCTGTCCTGTACCTGTCGGCGAAAACCATCCAGTTGTTCACGCAGCGGCGATAACAAGTTGTTCAGACTCTGACGATTTTGTTCATCTACCCGGCGATTACTGTGCTCAAAAATACGGTTGGCGAGATTTTCAAATTGCTCGCTCAAACGCTGCTCGCTGTTGATCATCTGGCGGATTTTATCGTCAGCGTGTTGCTGTGCGGCTTCCATCCGCGTGGTTACTTCACGCAGATCCGCCTCCAGCGAAGTATTGATACTTTGCAGACTACGCACTTCGTTATTGAGCAATTCACACTCTGCACGCCAGTGCTCACTTTGGGTAATTTGTTGTTTTGCCGCACTTAACTCCGCGACCATCTCTTCACGTTCAGCTAATTGCTCGGCTTTTTGCTGCGCATGTTGATAACTGGCAAACAGCCAACCGATGGCCACACTGACCAGCGCAATAATGGCATAAACAATGATTGAGAAATCCACAAAGCCTCCTGACGCAACAACTTACCCGCACAAAATAGAATTGTGCTGTACAAACGTCCAGTTTGAAAGAAGTTTCCTGCGAGGCGCTACGCAAAACGATCGTTTATTTTGCTTATTTTATCCCACAATATGAGACTAAGTTTATATTGTGGGACACATCACCTTTTCCCCACTTTATTCTGTGAAACACTCGGCAATATCATCAGGAGACATCTATGGCAGAAACCTCTTCAACCACCGCTGGCGCACAAACGTTATTACGCGGACTGGCGGTTATTAATGCTGTTTATAACGGTTGCCATGACCTGAAAAGCATCGGCGAGTTCACCGGCACGACGCGGAGTACAACCCATCGTTTAGTCTCTGTTTTGGTGGAGCAACGCTATCTGCGCCATGTCCCAACTCAGGGCTACCAACTGGGCGCCAAACTGATCGAACTCGGCGCCAGAGCGCTGGAAAGCACTTCATTGTATGAAGTTGCACAGCCCGTTTTGCAACGTCTGGCCCGTTACACCCTGGACACCGTGCATCTGGGGATCGTTGAAGGCGACGAAGTGCTGTATCTGGAGAAGATCAACAGTCAGCGCGGGCTGGAAATGCGCTCACGCCCAGGCCATCGCATGCCACTGGCAATCACCGGCATCGGCAAGGCGTTGATCCTCAACCGAACAGAAGAAGAGTGGCGCACACTATTTTTGACTTGTGGTGATGAAACAAAACTGGGCGCATTTATACAAAACATGCGCCGTTATGCCGCCAGTGGTTTTGCTTTTGATCTGGAAGAGAACGAGCCCACTATCCGTTGCGTTGCAGCGCCGATTTACAACGCCCGGAATGAAATTGTGGCGGCCATTTCTGTCGCCAGTACCACCACGTATATGTCGCTGGCGCGCCTGGAAGAACTGGCACCTTACGTCAAATCCTGTGCAGAAGAGATCTCCGCTGAACTGGGCTGGGGTAAGCACGTCCGCAAAGATAATTAAACCATGATTAAAGGAAACGGCTAATGTCGGGAAATACCTCATTTATTGCCCTGGACTGGGGAACGTCATCGCTTCGGGCATGGCGTTTTGGTGACTCACCAGATCCACAAGAAAAACGTGAATTCCCCTGGGGAATCATGAAATTACCCTCCCAGGCGGCAACACGTGAGGACGCTTTCCACGATACATTTTTGCGTGTCTGTGGCGACTGGCTGGCACAATCCCCCTGCCCGGTTCTGGCTTGTGGCATGATCGGCAGTGCGCAAGGGTGGCAACCAGCAGCTTATTTACCTTGCCCGGTCACTCTCGATGGACTGGCGAAGCAACTGACGCCGGTTATCCACCAGCAGCAGACAATGCTGCACATCATTCCCGGCGTGATTAAAGAAGGTGAAATGCCCGAAGTGATGCGTGGCGAAGAGACACAAATCTTCGGTGCCATCACAATGGAACCTGCTCTGCAAGACGCAATCCGTAAGGGTGTGCCGGTGCTGATTGGCTTACCTGGCACTCATGCGAAATGGGCGGTGGTTGAAAATAACACCATTACCGATTTCCGAACCTTTATGACGGGCGAATTATTTGATGTTTTATCCCGCCATTCGATTCTTGGCGCCACCATGCATTCGGGAGATGAGCCGCACTGGGATGCCTTTGCCCAAGGACTGACAGCGGCACTGGAGCATCATCAGACCGGATTATTATCGACGCTGTTTTCGACCCGTTCGCGCTTGCTGACCGATAATCTTACGCCGTCCTCACAGGGCGATTATCTTTCCGGATTACTGATAGGCCATGAATTATGTGGTCTGGCATCCAGCTTGCTGCGTGATTTACCCGCCACAACGCCGATCGCCTTAATCGGTAGCGCCACCCTGAACAGCCGCTATTCACGAGCGTTCAGCCACGTTTTTCCCGACAGACAGCTTCACGCCATTCCTAATGCCACTGAACAGGGATTATGGCGAATCGCCCACGCTGCCGGGTTACTCTCCACCAACGCCAGGGAATGTACTCATGCCATTTAATACGCTTTTGCAAAAAACCGGGTTAGTCGCCATTTTACGCGGCGTGAAACCGGATGAGATTGTCGCCATCGGTGAAAAGCTGTACGCCGCCGGATTCCGCCTGATTGAGATTCCCATGAACTCGCCGGAGCCGTTGCAAAGTATCAGTCTACTGCGCGACGCCCTGCCTAAGGACTGCCTGGTCGGAGCCGGAACTGTGCTTTCAGTAGAGCAGGTGGTTGCGGTTAAAGAGGCTGGAGGCCAGATTATCGTGATGCCGCATTGCGATACTGCGGTGATCCGTCGCGCCCGTGCGCTGGGTATGTATTGCGCGCCTGGCGTCGCTACGCCCACCGAAGCCTTTGCTGCCATTGAACATGGCGCCAATGCCATCAAGCTGTTCCCGGCCGAACAAATTACGCCAGAAGTCACCAAAGCCTGGCGTGCGGTTATTCCGCAATCCGTTCCGATGTTACCGGTTGGCGGTATCACACCGGAAACCATGGCGCGTTATCTGAGTCACGGCGCAAACGGCTTCGGCCTCGGTTCTGCGCTATATCGCCCCGGCATGACGCCAGAGCAGGTCTATGAAAATGCAGTACTGTTTATGAACGCATGGAACAATTTAAATAATAACTAACTGATAAATAAGGATATAAAACCAATGATAAAACATCTTATCTTACCGAAAAAAATGGCTGCGATGGTACTTCTTGCAGGCGCTGCCCTCAGCACTGCACCCGTACAGGCGGCTTCCTACCCAACCAAACAGATCGAGTTAGTCGTACCCTACGCTGCCGGAGGCGGTACGGATCTGGTTGCCCGAGCCTTTGCTGATGCCGCCAAAAACCATTTACCCGTCAGCATCGGGGTTATCAATAAACCTGGCGGTGGCGGCGCTATTGGCCTGAGCGAAATCGCCGCTGCCCGCCCTAACGGTTACAAAATCGGTTTAGGCACGGTTGAGCTGACCACCCTTCCCAGCCTCGGCATGGTGCGTTTTAAAACCAGCGACTTCAAACCCATCGCCCGTCTGAATGCGGATCCGGCGGCTATCACCGTCCGTGCCGATGCGCCGTGGAATAGCTATGAAGAATTTATGATTTACGCCAAAGCGAATCCCGGAAAAGTACGCATTGGTAACTCAGGCACCGGGGCTATCTGGCATCTGGCGGCGGCTGCACTGGAAGATAAGACGGGC
This sequence comes from Escherichia sp. E2586, assembly GCF_005781105.1. Classification (NCBI taxonomy): domain Bacteria; kingdom Pseudomonadati; phylum Pseudomonadota; class Gammaproteobacteria; order Enterobacterales; family Enterobacteriaceae; genus Escherichia; species Escherichia sp. E2586. Next base: position 81,306 of record NZ_VATN01000011.1, on the reverse strand, counting down.
GCGAAGTTCTCTCATGTCCCTTATGACGGCGCAGCCCCTGCCATTACAGGTCTGTTAGGCGGGCACATTGAAGCGGTTTCTGTAAGCCCAGGTGAAGTTATCAACCATGTGAAAGGTGGCAAGCTGAAGACACTGGTGGTGATGGCGGATGAGCGTGTGAAAGCCATGCCTGACGTACCGACGTTAAAAGAGAAAGGCGTTGATCTCTCTATCGGCACCTGGCGCGGTCTGATTGTGTCGCAAAAAACGCCGCAGGATGTGGTGGATGTTCTGGCGAAGGCAGCAAAAGAGACGGCTGAAGAGCCTGTATTTCAGGATGCTCTGCAAAAGTTGAATCTCAACTATGCATGGCTTGATGGCGCCAGCTTCCAGACACAAATCAGCGAGCAGGAACAGTATTTTGACGAGCTGCTAACTCGCCTGGGCCTGAAAAAATAATCCCGAGGTACGGTCGATGAACACAAAACAGTCTGTTGCTCAACTCGCCGTACCGCACCGCAAGCGCCTTTCATCCACCGTGGTGGTGGCGCTGTTACTTTGCGTAGTTGCTGGCACAGTGATGATTAATGCCGCTGATTTTCCAGCAACTGCCATTGAAACGGATCCCGGTGCAAGTGCCTTCCCTACCTTCTATGCCTGCGCCCTGATTGTGCTCGCTGTCTTGCTGGTGATACGTGATCTTTTGCTGGCAAAACCAGAATCTTGCGCCGACGCACAGGAAAAACCGGCATTCAGGAAAACGGCAACGGGAATTGCGGCAACCGCGTTTTATATTGTGGCGATGAGCTACTGCGGTTATCTCATTACTACTCCTGTTTTCCTCATCGTCATTATGACGTTGATGGGCTACAGGCGATGGGTACTCACACCGGGTATTGCGCTGTTGTTAACGGCAATCCTCTGGTTGCTGTTCGTCGAAGCGTTACAGGTGCCATTGCCTGTCGGCACATTTTTCGAATAACAGGGGCCAGCAATGTTTGAAAGTGAACTTTTAACTCAGGGTTTTTCGACATTACTCAGTAATCCTCAGGCGCTGCTGTTTGCCACGTTTGGGGTGATGCTGGGTATTGTGATTGGCGCCCTGCCCGGTTTAACAGCGACCATGGGGGTGGCGATTTTACTGCCTTTCACCTACGGCATGGAGCCTGTTTCTGGCTTGTTGATGATTTGCGGCGTCTTTTTTGGCGGCGTCTATGGCGGTTCTATCACCGCAATTTTGCTCAAAATTCCAGGCACACCCGCAGCCGCAGCCACCGCAATTGACGGTTATGAGCTGACGAAGCAGGGAAAAGCCGGGCTGGCGTTGAGTGCCGCCACGTTCTCTTCCTTTAGCGGCGGAACAATCAGCATTATTGTGCTGATGTTTCTCTCTCCGGTACTTGCCAGTTGGGCGTTGAAGTTTAGTGCTTCAGAGTCCTTCGCCCTGGCAACCTTCGGGCTGAGTATTATTGCCAGTATTTCCGGCGAGTCGTTGATTAAAGGACTGATTGCCGGAGTTGGCGGATTGCTGATCGCAACGATAGGCCTTGATCCAATGGGCGGTTTTCCACGGTTTACAGGTGGATTTGTGGAGCTGATGAATGTGCCATTTATCCCGGTGATGATTGGTTTATTTGCTGCTTCAGAGGCATTCCGCTCTATGGAGCAAAACCAGCAAATTCGTCAGGGGGCGAAGGTGGCTATCGGCAGTCTGTTACTGCCCTGGCAAACGCTACGTCGCATCGCATTAACCATTTTGCGCTCATCAGGATTAGGGGTTTTTATCGGCATGATCCCCGGTGCGGGGGCGGATATTGCAGCTTTTGTTGCCTATAACGAAACTCGTCGTTTCAGTAAGACACCAGAAAACTTTGGTAAGGGTGAAATTAAAGCTGTGGCGTCCAGTGAGGCAGGCGCGAATGGCTGCACCGGTGGCGCCTTGTTACCTATGCTGACGCTGGGGATCCCTGGCGATGCGGTAACCGCCATCATGCTGGGCGCGTTAACGTTACAAGGGATGCAGCCAGGCCCACTGATGTTTACCGACCACGGCGATATGGTTTATACGCTGTTTGTCGGCATGATCTTCTGTTACTTCATGCTGCTAGTGCTTGGGCTGCTCTCTTTGAAAGTCATCGGCAACGTGGTGAAAATCCCCGGCAATATTCTCACGCCGATGATCCTCGCGCTTTGTGTTGTTGGGACTTATGCGCTGAACAATAGCCTGTTTGATGTCGGCATTATGCTGATTGCGGGCGTAGTGGGCTATTTCATGCAGAAAGGGGGATATCCGGCGTCGCCAGTGGTCCTGGCATTGATTATGGGGCCAATGGCAGAAAGTAATTTTCGCCGGGCGCTGTCGCTTTCGGGTGGGTCACTCGACTTTCTGTATACCCGACCGATCACCCTGGCATTGCTGACTCTGGCAGCCTTTACGCTGCTGACGCCAATAATCCGCAAAATTATGCGCTTACGGCGTCAGTAACAGATATCGCTCTCCGAAGTTGGGGAGTATGAGACTGATGACAAACGCTAAATTGCCTGATGCGCTGCGCTTATCAGGCCTACCACAGAAATGCAATATATTGAATTTGAATGCTTTTGTAGGCCCGGATAAGGCGTTCACGCCGCATCCGGCATGAACAAAGCACACGTTAACAACAATCGGAATGCTCCCCGAAGTTGGGGAGCATTTTTTTATTTCAGCAGACGACGCGCCGCTTCCACTACGATTTTCACCGCATGGCTTTCGGTTTGTTTCATCGTCTCGGCGTTCGGGATCTCTTGCTGGGTACGGTTAACGATAACGCCCGCCACCATACCGGCGCGCAGGCCCTGGCTTGCACACATGGTCAGCAGAGTTGCAGATTCCATTTCATAGTTCATCACGCCCATCGCCTGCCACTCTTCCATAGAACCTTTAAAGTGACGGACTACGCGACCAGAGTAAGTATCGTAACGCTCCTGGCCCGGGTAGAAGGTGTCAGAAGAAGCCGTCACGCCTACGTGAGTGGTGGCACCAATTGATTTCGCGGCTTCTACCAGTGCAGTCGTACATTCGAAATCAGCGACAGCCGGGAACTCCAGCGGAGCGAAGTGCAGGCTCGCGCCATCCAGACGAACAGACGCCGTGGTAACCAGGACATCACCAACATTAATATGCGGCTGAATAGCCCCCGTCGTACCGATACGCAGGAAAGTGCGAATGCCCAGCTGTGCCAGCTCTTCAACAGCAATAGAAGTAGACGGACCGCCGATACCGGTAGAGCAGACAATAACAGGTTTACCATCCAGCTCTGCGCGCCAGGTGGTGAATTCGCGGTGAGATGCCAGCTTAACCGGCTTATCCATCAGCGCGGCGATCTTTTCCACACGATCCGGGTCGCCAGGGACGATGGCAAGCGTAGCCCCTTGTAAATCGTTTTTAGTGAGGCCGAGATGAAAAACATCAGACTTGGACATATACAACTCCTCTGTGAATCGGTTTAGTCAGAAGAAGCAAAAAGACACTTTACCGAAGGATTTAACATTTTTTCGTGACACCCATCACCATGACGCAAATGTGTTGCATGCATTTACCTGATAAAAGTGATTTAAATCACATAAATAACTCTTTACCGTGTGTTGTTGCATAAAAGATGAGCCGATTCAGGCAATGTGATTTGTTGCATGCTGACTATAGTTAACATTGCGCAAAATTTTTATAAGGGTACGGAGAATACCATGGCAACAACACAACAATCTGGATTTGCACCTGCTGCATCGCCCCTCGCCTCGACCATCGTTCAGACCCCGGAAGATGCGATTGTGGCAGGGTTCACCTCTATCCCTTCACAAGGGGATAACATGCCTGCTTACCATGCTCGCCCAAAGCAGAGCGATGGCCCACTGCCAGTGGTCATTGTAGTGCAAGAAATTTTTGGCGTGCATGAACATATCCGCGATATTTGTCGCCGTCTGGCGCTGGAGGGGTATCTGGCTATCGCACCAGAACTCTATTTCCGCGAAGGCGATCCGAATGATTTCGCCGATATCCCAACGCTGCTAAGTGGTCTGGTGGCAAAAGTACCTGACTCACAGGTATTGGCCGATCTCGATCATGTCGCCAGTTGGGCGTCACGCAACGGCGGCGATGTCCATCGTTTAATGATCACCGGATTTTGCTGGGGCGGACGCATCACCTGGCTGTATGCCGCGCATAATCCACAGTTAAAAGCCGCAGTGGCGTGGTACGGCAAACTGACGGGCGATAAGTCACTGAAATCACCGAAACAACCTGTTGATATCGCAACCGATCTTAACGCTCCTGTTCTCGGCTTATATGGCGGCCAGGATAACAGCATTCCGCAGGAGAGCGTGGAAACGATGCGCCAGGCGCTGCGGGCAGCAAACGCGAAAGCAGAGATTATCGTTTACCCGGATGCCGGGCATGCGTTCAACGCCGATTATCGTCCGAGCTATCATGCAGAATCTGCAAAAGACGGCTGGCAGCGTATGCTGGAATGGTTCAGGCAGTATGGTGGCAAGAAGTCGCTGTAATGAGAAAAGACCGGGTGGTATTACCACCCGGTTTGGATTTACCCCCGACGCAAATTCTGCGCCGCCTGCACCATGTTCGCCAGCGCGGCGCGGGTTTCTGGCCAGCCACGCGTTTTCAGGCCGCAGTCCGGGTTGACCCACAGACGCTCTGCCGGAATGCGTTTTGCCGCTTTCTTCAGCAAGGCTTCAATCCATTCCACACTCGGTACGTTTGGCGAGTGAATGTCATAGACGCCTGGGCCAATTTCATTCGGATAATCAAACTCTTCAAATGACTCCAGCAACTCCATGTCGGAACGCGAGGTTTCGATGGTGATGACGTCTGCATCCAGTGCCGCAATCGAATCCATGATGTCGTTGAACTCGCAATAACACATGTGAGTGTGGATTTGCGTTTCATCTTTCGCTACGGCGGCGTTGATACGGAAGGCCTCTACGCCCCACTGGAGATAAGCATCCCAGTCGCTGCGGCGCAGCGGTAAACCTTCGCGCAGTGCCGGTTCGTCAATCTGAATAATGCCGATACCTGCCGCTTCCAGGTCCGCCACTTCATCACGCAGCGCCAGCGCAATTTGTTTGGCGATGGTTTCACGGCTGACATCTTCACGCGGGAACGACCAGCAGAGAATCGTCACCGGGCCAGTCAGCATCCCTTTCACCGGTTTGTCGGTCAGCGATTGTGCATACTTCGCCCACTCTACGGTGATCGGTGCCGGGCGGCTAACGTCACCAATAACAATCGGTGGCTTCACGCAGCGGGAACCGTAGCTCTGTACCCAACCGTTTTGCGTAAAGACAAAACCGTCGAGATGCTCACCAAAGTATTCCACCATGTCGTTACGCTCGGCCTCGCCATGTACCAGCACATCCAGTCCCAAACGTTCCTGCTCAACAATGGCCTGCTTGATATGTTCCGCAATGCCCGTGCGGTAGTTATTGGCGTCAAGATTGCCCTTTTTGAAATCCAGACGCAAAGTACGAATTTCCGTGGTTTGCGGGAAGGAACCAATCGTGGTGGTCGGCCACGCGGGCAGTTTAAAACGCGCACGCTGGGCTTCGGCACGCACTTCATAGACATTCGCACGCTGACTGTCCTGGGCGGTGATCGCCGCCAGACGTTTTTCTACCGCCGGATTATGTACACGGGTAGAGTGGCGGCGCGCCTGAATCGGGGCGCTCCACTCTGCCAGAGCTGCCGTGTCACTACTGTTCAGCGCATCGCGCAGCAGCGCCAGTTCATGGCATTTTTGCAGGGCGAAGGCAAACCAGCTTTTCACTTCTGCATCAAGACGCGTTTCCACGCTCAGGTCGATGGGGCTGTGCAGCAGTGAGCAGGAAGATGCCACCCACAAAGCACGTTTGCCGACAATGTCCTTAATTTGCGCATATTTCTCGGTAAGATCGGCGCGCCAGACGTTACGACCATTGATCAGACCAGCAGACAGCAGCCAGTCAGAAGGCAAACGCTTGTGCAGTTCAACAACGTCATCTTTGCCATGCACGAGGTCAACATGCAGCCCCTGAACAGGCAGCGCAGTAATCGTGTTGAGGTTTGGTGTGACGCCTTCAAAATAGGTAGTCAGCAGCAGTTTCACCTGCCCCTGGAGCGCGTCGTAAGCGGGTTTGTATGCATCCAGCCACGCCTGCGGCAGTTCCAGTACCAGCGCGGGTTCGTCGATCTGTACCCACTCAATGCCGCGTTTTGCCAGTTCTGCCAGCACTTGCTGATAAACCGGCAGAATGTCGTTCAGCAGGCTCAGGCGGTCAAATTGCTCACCTTTCACTTTACCCAGCCACAGGTAGGTAATCGGCCCCAGCAGCACAGGTTTCACCTTGTGGCCCAGCGCCAGCGCCTCGTCCACTTCCTCCAGCAGCTGCGTCCAGGTCAGTTTGAACTGTTGGCCTTTTACGAACTCCGGCACCATGTAGTGATAGTTGGTGTTAAACCATTTGGTCATTTCCGCTGCCGCCGCAGGTTCGCCAGTCGGCGCACGTCCACGACCAATACGGAACAGGGTGTCGATATCTACCGAACCCTCTTTGTTCTGGTGACGCGCCGGAACGTTACCCAGCAGCAGGCTGGTGGTCAGAACATGATCGTACCAGGCAAAATCGCCCACCGGCAGCAGGTCGATACCCGCTTGCTTTTGTTGATCCCAGTGACGAGCACGCAATTCACGCCCTACTGCCAGCAGTTCTTCACGCGTGGAGTTCCCCGCCCAATAACTTTCTTGCGCTTTTTTCAGCTCGCGACGCAGGCCAACGCGAGGAAAACCGAGGGTGTGATTAAGAATTGTCATTATATGCCCCTTGTGGAATTTTTAGTATTTAGACGTCCAGATGTTTACACATCCATATTTGCCAGTTACTGTATATTCCTCAAGCGCAAATTATTCATGCCGAAGTGAAGGACTTTCATGATCGAAGTAAAACACCTGAAAACGCTACAAGCGTTGCGGAACTGCGGCTCGCTCGCAGCCGCTGCGGCGACGTTGCATCAGACGCAATCCGCCCTGTCTCACCAGTTTAGCGATCTGGAACAACGCCTCGGCTTCCGGCTATTTGTGCGTAAAAGCCAGCCGCTTCGCTTTACACCGCAAGGAGAAATCCTGCTACAACTGGCAAATCAGGTGCTGCCGCAAATTAGCCAGGCACTGCAAGCCTGCAATGAACCGCAGCAGACGCGCCTGCGCATTGCCATAGAGTGCCATAGCTGTATTCAGTGGCTGACGCCCGCATTAGAAAATTTCCATAAGAACTGGCCGCAGGTGGAGATGGATTTTAAATCGGGCGTAACGTTTGATCCGCAGCCTGCGTTGCAACAGGGCGAGCTGGATCTGGTGATGACGTCCGATATTCTGCCGCGCAGTGGCCTGCATTATTCGCCGATGTTCGACTATGAAGTGCGTCTGGTGTTAGCACCTGACCATCCACTGGCGGCAAAAACGCGTATTACACCGGAAGATCTCGCCAGCGAAACGCTGTTGATTTATCCGGTGCAGCGTAGCCGACTGGATGTCTGGCGGCATTTTCTTCAGCCAGCAGGCGTCAGCCCGTCACTGAAAAGCGTCGATAACACCTTATTGTTGATTCAGATGGTTGCCGCACGGATGGGTATTGCCGCACTACCGCATTGGGTAGTGGAGAGTTTTGAACGCCAGGGTCTGGTGGTCACCAAAACCCTGGGCGAAGGCTTGTGGAGCCGACTGTACGCCGCCGTGCGCGATGGCGAGCAGCGTCAGCCGATTACAGAAGCGTTTATTCGTTCAGCGCGCAATCACGCCTGCGATCATCTGCCGTTTGTGAAGAGCGCGGAGCGACCCACTTACGATGCACCCACAGTGAGGCCAGGATCACCAGCGCGCCTGTAATAAACGTTGGCCAGTGCGGCTGTTGGTGCCAGATAGCCAGGTTTACCAGCAGCCCTGCCGGAACGTGCATATTATTCATAATGCCCAGCGTTCCGGCGTCCACCTGCGTCGCGCCGTAGTTCCACATAAAGTAGCCAATCCCGGAAGCCACCACGCCAAGAAACACCAGAATGCCCCATTGCAGCGTGGTTTGCGGCATTTTCTGCGCATTTCCCAGCAAGAACCATGCAATCACCGCCACCAGGAACGCGCCGAGATAGAACCACGCAAAAGCGTTATGCTGCGGCATCGGACGAGTTTCCATCAGGCGTTTGTAACCCACCATGCCGATGGCAAAAGTGATATTGGAGAGTTGCACCAGCAGCAGGCCGGTCCAGAAATGGTCGGTGACCTGATCGTAGCGAATAATTCCGGCGCCAATCACCGCCAGCAAGGCGCTAAAGGCATAGCCCCAGCGCAGGCGGCGCTTGCTCATGATGTCATAAATCAGCGTGATGTAGAGCGGCGTCAGCACGGTGAACAGCAACAGTTCGGAGACCGTCAGGTAGAGATAAGCACGGAAACTCAGCATATACATCACGCCAAGCTGCATCGCGCCCACCAGCATATACAGGCCGACCGTTTTCAGGCTATTGCCACGGGTACGCAGAAACGGCAGAAAAACGAGTGCCGCCAGGCCAACGCGCACCAGCACCGCAAAATAGCTATCGACGTGGCCCGCAAGGTACTCGCCATAAAAGCTAAAGGAGAAGGCCCACAGAATCGTGGTGATGATAAGTAGCGCCACAATGGAAAACTCTTTGATTAACGAGTATCCATTGTAGCGAAGTATCAGGTTGACAACTGACCAAATAAAGAACGATTACGATAAATAGAGCTTACGCAGATAATGCGGCACTGCGTCTTCGGCGTTAGTACCAATCACTTCCAGCTCTGGATGCAGATCTTTCAGCCGTTGATGTGCGCTGCCCATAATGCAGCCTTTACCCGCCATCGACAGCATTTCGGCATCGTTCATTCCATCGCCAAAGGCAATACAATCTTGCAGGCTGTAGCCCAGTTTCTTCGCTACCGCTTCCAGGGCATGGCCTTTTGAAACGCCGCCAGCCATGACTTCCAGGCAGGTTAAGGTAGAGAAACTGACATTGACGCGATCGCCCCAGCGAGCGTTAATCGCTTGCTCCAGTGGCAGAAGTTTTTCATGGGAATCACTGGTGAAGAACACTTTGCTGACACCTTCTGGTTCCAGCAACCCCGGCTCATATAGCGCATATTTGAATACCGCTTCTTTAAAAAAGCGCATCTCTTCCGGGCGGTGGCGATTCATAAACCATTCGTCGTCGCGATAAACGTTAGTAATGATGTCCGGATTGTCGTTGACTACGCCAAACAGGTCACTGGCAATGTCGCGATCCAGGTTATGAGCAAAAACCAGATTGCCATCCAGATCGTGAACGCGCGCGCCATTGGAGGTAATCATGTAAGACTTAATCTCCAGATTATCGCGAATTTGCCCCACATCAACGTGGTGGCGACCAGTCGCAAACACAAAGTTGATGCCGCGCGCGGTGAGCAGCTTCAGAGTTTCTTTGGCGTAAGGGGATAACGTATGGTCGGGAGAAAGTAACGTGCCATCTAAATCAGACGCAACAACCTGGTACATAAGAAATTTAAACCTCTGTAGAGCGGTTTCCGCTGGGTGAGTTATGCCTGTTGAAAAAATCAACGATGGCGTGGAGCGCGACTGAGCGCATTGCGTCCTTTTCAAAAAGGATCTCGTGGTACGCACCTTTAATTACCAACGGTCGACCTCCTTCTACAGGGTGGCCCGCGGCGGCGCGAAGTTCACAAAAACGGTCGTGCATGCGGTTATCCACCACGCGCTCTTCTTCAGCCTGCAAGAGAAGCGTTGGCGTGGCGTCATCACCTGCTCCGGCTAACACCTGTTCTCCGGCCAGAATACTTTCACGTACCCAATGGTATGTCGGCCCGCCGACACGAATCGTTGGGTCATCAGCATAGAAGCGTAGATTGCGCCGATATCGCTGCCTGCTGTGGGTAAGCACGTTGATGGTAAACGGCAAGGCGCGCCAGCGCCCGGTACCTATCGCATAGCCATCGCGAAAACGTGGGTGCGCTTCGGCCCAGTTTAGAATCTGCCGCGCCATAAATGACGGCATGCGAATCACAATGCCGAACATTGGCGCGGTCAGTGCAATGGCATCGCACACGCCAGGATGGCGTTGCAGGAACAGAGTGGAGATTGCGCCGCCCATCGAGTGGGCCAGTATATAGCGTTTACGCCACGGACCTGGCTGGACCTCTTGTTGCCAGAACGCCGCCAAATCATCAACATAATCATCAAAGCGATTAACATGGCCGAGATGTGGATCGGCTAACAGACGACCAGAACGCCCTTGCCCGCGATGGTCGATGATTAATACGTCAAACCCCAGTTGAAACAGGTCATAAGCCAGTTCCGCATATTTTACGTAGCTCTCAATGCGCCCTGGACAGATGACGACCACCCGGTCATGGTGCTGCGCGCGAAAACGGACAAAGCGCACCGGAATGTCATCCACACCAGTAAACTCTGCTTCATCACGCTGACGCCAGAAATCAGTCAGCGGTCCCATGGTAAAAGCAGCAAACGCTTTTTCTCTTGTTTCCCAGTCTTTTTGCTGCTGAAACATCGGGTAATCAGCCTCTTAAACCACGTAAAATCGTTTTTTTAAGCGTGCCTGACACAACGCTGCGACAGTAGCGTATTGTGGCACAAAAATAGACACACCGGGAGTTCATCATGACTTTAGAATGGTGGTTTGCCTACCTGCTGACATCGATCATTTTAAGCCTGTCGCCAGGCTCTGGCGCAATCAATACCATGACCACTTCCCTTAACCACGGTTATCGTGGTGCAGTGGCGTCTATTGCTGGTTTACAAACCGGGCTGGCGATTCATATCGTGCTGGTTGGCGTGGGATTGGGGACGCTATTTTCCCGCTCATTGATTGCGTTTGAAGTGTTGAAGTGGGCGGGAGCGGCTTACCTGATTTGGCTGGGGATCCAGCAGTGGCGCACCGCTGGTGCAATTGACCTTAAATCGCTGACCCCGACCCAATCACGGCGTCATCTGTACCAACGGGCCGTGTTTGTGAATCTCACCAATCCCAAAAGTATTGTGTTTCTGGCAGCGCTATTTCCGCAATTCATCATGCCGCAGCAGCCGCAAGTTATGCAGTATATCGTGCTCGGCGTCACCACCATTGTGGTCGATATTATTGTGATGATCGGTTACGCCACCCTCGCCCAACGGATCGCGTTATGGATAAAAGGGCCGAAACAAATGAAGGCATTGAATAAGATTTTCGGCTCGCTGTTTATGCTGGTGGGAGCGCTGTTGGCATCGGCGAGACACGCTTGAAAAATAATGTCGGATGCGGCGTAAACGCCTTATCCGACTTACTCTGATGACGCGTCTGGCATCAACGCGAAATAATCAAATGAATGCCAAATCCGGCAAATAATGCCCCGGCAAAACCATCAATCCACTTCGCCAGACGTTGATAACCACGGCGCATTTGCGGCAGGGCAAACAGGCTGGCAACGACGGTAAACCATGCCAGCGTTTCGACAATAATCAGCGCGAAAATGCCCCAGCGTTCGGTGGTGCCGACGTTATCGCCGACAAACAGCGAGAACACCGAGCCAAAGTAGATAATCGCTTTCGGATTGGCGAGATTGGTCAGTAAACCTTTCAGGAAACTGCGCCCACTTTTCGCCAGTTCTACCTGTGGCGCAGGTGCAGAAACAACCTCTTTTTTCAGTGCACTACGCAGCATCTGATAACCCATCCAGCAGAGATACAGGCCACCACCTACCATAATCAGCGTATGCAGCCAGGCCATTTTTTCGATAATCAGATGCAGGCCAAGCAGCGCAATCCCGGCCCAAACCATTACGCCGCAGGTAATGCCCAGCACACCCATCATCGCTTCTTTACGGGAACGACTAACGGCGGTCTGAGAGACAAAAAAGAAATCGGGACCGGGGCTCATAAGCGCCACGATGTGCACCATGGCAACGGTGAGGAATAACATCAACATACAATTGACTCGCGGGGAAAACGTTTACGGAATCTTCATCCTGGCACTTTTTTATGCCGCTGACTACTCTTCGTCGTCGCCGTCAACATGCGCGCGGATAAGCGTCATAAACGGTTTACCAAAGCGTTCCAGCTTGCGCATCCCAACGCCGTTAACGCTGAGCATTTCGCTGGCGGTGATCGGCATCTGTTCCGCCATCTCAATTAAGGTTGCGTCGTTAAACACCACGTACGGCGGGACATTGCTTTCATCGGCAATCGATTTACGCAGTTTGCGTAATTTAGCGAACAGTTTACGGTCATAGTTGCCGCCGAACGATTTCTGCATCGCTTTCGGTTTGAGCGCCACAATACGCGGCACGGCAAGTTGCAAAGAGGATTCGCCACGCAGTACCGGGCGCGCGGCTTCCGTCAGCTGCAACGCGGAGTGCTGGGCAATATTTTGCGTCACCAGGCCGAGGTGAATCAGCTGGCGGATCACGCTCACCCAGTGCTCATGACTTTTATCACGGCCCATACCATAGACTTTCAGTTTGTCATGACCATAGTCGCGGATACGCTGGTTATTAGCACCACGAATCACTTCCACCACATAACCCATCCCAAACCGCTGATTTACGCGACCGATAGTGGAAAGGGCAATCTGCGCATCGGTCGAACCATCGTACTGTTTCGGCGGATCGAGACAGATATCGCAGTTACCACATGGTTCCTGACGACCTTCGCCAAAATAGTTCAGCAACACCAGACGGCGGCAAGTTTGCGCTTCGGCAAATGCGCCCATCGCATTGAGTTTATGGCGCTCGATATCCTGCAATTGCCCTTGCGGCTTCTCTTCCAGACAACGGCGCAGCCACGCCATATCAGCCGGATCGTAAAACAGCATCGCTTCCGCGGGCAGGCCATCACGCCCGGCGCGACCGGTTTCCTGATAATAGGATTCGATATTGCGCGGAATATCAAAATGCACCACGAAGCGGACGTTCGGCTTGTTGATGCCCATGCCGAACGCCACGGTCGCCACCACAATTTGCAGGTCATCGCGCTGGAATTTCTCCTGCACATCGGCGCGAACATCGTTTTCCAGGCCGGCATGATACGCCGCCGCGCTAATTCCTTTACTTTGCAGACGCGCGGCTGTGTCTTCTACTTTCGCCCGACTGTTGCAGTAGATAATGCCCGACTTTCCCCGCTGTTCCTGCACGTAACGCATCAACTGATCGAGAGGTTTGAACTTCTCCATCAGCATGTAGCGAATATTCGGACGGTCAAAACTACTGATTTGAATTAGCGGATCGTTCAGCCCCAGCAGGCGCACAATATCCTGGCGCGTGGTATCGTCGGCGGTGGCGGTTAGCGCCATAAACGGCAGCGTCGGAAAACGCTGACGCAGCTGACCGAGCGCGGCATATTCCGGGCGGAAATCGTGGCCCCACTGGGAGATACAGTGCGCTTCATCAACGGCTAATAACACCGGATTCCAGTGCGCCAGATGCTCAAGGAAGTTATCCAGCATCAGGCGTTCCGGCGCGATATAGAGCAGACGAATTTGCCCGGTACGGCAGCCTGTCATCACTTCAAGTTGCTGCTCTCGGGTTTGCGTCGAGTTAAGGCACGCCGCCGCCACGCCGTTGGCTTGCAGTTGATCCACCTGATCTTTCATCAACGAAATCAGCGGTGAAACAACCACGGTAAGGCCGTTTAGCAATAAGGCAGGAATTTGATAGCAAAGGGATTTTCCGCCACCAGTGGGCATGACGACCAGGCAATCGCGACCAGAAAGTACGGTATCGATGATCTCTTCCTGACCAGGGCGAAACTGTTGGTAGCCAAAGGTTTCTTGTAAAACCTGCTTAGCTCCTGACTCCAGATTCAACACTTCCGCCTGCGCCACATTCACCCCGATTGCCTGAAATAAAAACAGGCGCTATTTTCAGCGCCTGCGCGAGAAACTGCAATGCTTTTAGTCTCTGAGAGGATAATCCTGGATGCTGGATTCCAGATTTGCCTTTCAATCAACTCGCATTAGAACAGGTCGTTTAGCATAACTCCCACACCGACGCGGGTCTGGTTAAAGTTATAGTCGATGAGCGATTCGCCATAGCCGCTGTAGACTTGGGTATAAAGACGCACATGTTTGGTGATCGGGTAGCTTAAGCCTAACTCCGCACCACCATAACCGGTGTTCCAGTTGTACTGCCCTTTCGCGCTCAGCACAGCATCACCGAGGTGATAACCAATTTTAAGCTGGTAGTAACCCATATATTTGGTGATGTCCGGGTTATCGTCCGTATTACCGACGACATACCACGGCTTCACTTCTACCAGCCAGTTACCGTTCTCTGCCATCAGGCGGGTGTAGATACGGTTCCAACTACGGGAAGTTGGGTCAGAACGTCCGTTAGAGTCGTGATTATAACCCATCTCTACATCGCGCAGCGTCCAGCCTGCAAAGCTGTAATCGGTGGCGAACCCGAGGAACAATTGCGGTTCATAGTTGGTTTCACGAAACGGTGATGACTCATCGCTATTAGAAAGCTGCCACCAGGATTTCTGGGTGTAGGAAGCGCCCAGTACAGAGTTTGGCCCCAAAATCCCCCGCCACAGCGGAAACGCCAGGCTCAACTGGAACTTTACTTCATCCTTACGCGCGTTCTCTGCCCAGTCGTAACTGGCAATAGCTTCTTTATTGAGATCGCTGGTTTGGGTGTAGATGATGTAGTTGGTGTCGTAAGGATAAAGGGTGAAAGGATTGTCATGCTCCTGCAACATATTGCCGATAATGCTGCCACGTACTGCTGGCGCGTCATGCACATCTTTCACCGTTGCCTCTTGCGCATTTGCCACTATCGGCAGCATACACATCGGCAACAAGCAGCCCAGTAGAGTCCGCATCGATCGTGTTCTCCGTAACGAATTATTGATTAGATGAATATTTTTTCTGCGGGCTATTTTACATACTTAACTCAATTGCCGTTAGTTATCCCTTCCTAAAGTAGAAACCAACAACAAAGAAGCATAAAATCAACATTTCATTAACCAATGAAGTGTAAGGATGATATGTCTGCCGTACTGACCGCCGAACAAGCCCTGAAATTAGTGGGTGAAATGTTTGTTTATCACATGCCATTTAACCGCGCATTGGGGATGGAGCTGGAGCGTTACGAAAAAGAATTTGCACAGCTGGTCTTTAAAAATCAGCCGATGATGGTTGGTAACTGGGCGCAAAGCATTTTGCACGGTGGGGTCATTGCGTCGGCGCTGGACGTCGCCGCGGGTCTGGTGTGTGTAGGTAGCACCTTAACCCGCCACGAAACCATCAGTGAGGATGAACTGCGCCAGCGGCTATCGCGGATGGGGACAATTGATCTTCGCGTCGATTATCTACGTCCAGGCAGAGGCGAGCGTTTTACAGCTACCAGTAGCCTGCTGCGTGCGGGTAATAAAGTCGCCGTCGCCCGCGTTGAACTGCACAATGAAGAACAGCTTTATATTGCCAGTGCTACCGCCACCTATATGGTAGGTTGAATACATAAAAGCAGGTAAACTGCTGAGACTTATGACAAACGCAAAATTGCCTGATGCGCTACGCTTATCAGGCCTACCAGAGAAATGCAATATATTGAATTTGCATGGTTTTGTAGGCTGAATAAGGCGTTAACGCCGCATCCGGCATGAACAAAGCACACTTTGTCAGCAAACTGAGCAGGTCAACTGCTATCAACAACAAAAAATGAGTTTTCCAATGGATGCAAAACAAACGCGGCAGGGCGTATTACTCGCTCTTGCCGCTTATTTTATTTGGGGTATCGCCCCAGCGTACTTCAAGCTGATTTACTACGTGCCCGCCGATGAGATCCTGACGCATCGCGTGATCTGGTCGTTTTTCTTTATGGTGGTGCTGATGAGCATCTGCCGCCAGTGGTCCTATTTAAAAACGCTGATTCAGACGCCACAGAAAATTTTTATGCTGGCAGTCTCTGCCGTGCTGATTGGCGGCAACTGGCTACTGTTTATCTGGGCGGTGAACAATCACCATATGCTAGAAGCGAGCCTCGGGTACTTTATTAACCCGCTGGTGAACATTGTGCTGGGGATGATTTTCCTCGGCGAGCGATTCCGCCGGATGCAATGGTTGGCGGTGATTCTGGCGATATGTGGCGTGTTGGTCCAGCTGTGGACTTTTGGTTCGCTACCTATTATCGCGCTGGGGCTGGCGTTTAGTTTTGCCTTCTACGGCCTGGTACGCAAGAAAATTGCCGTTGAAGCGCAAACCGGCATGTTAATCGAAACCATGTGGCTGCTGCCCGTGGCGGCGATTTACCTGTTTGCTATTGCCGACAGCTCAACCAGCCATATGGGGCAAAATCCTATGTCGCTGAATTTACTGCTGATCGCCGCCGGTATTGTCACTACCGTACCGCTGTTGTGTTTTACCGCCGCTGCGACACGCCTGCGTCTCTCAACGTTAGGCTTTTTCCAGTACATTGGCCCGACGCTGATGTTCCTGCTGGCTGTGACGTTTTATGGTGAAAAACCGGGTGCCGATAAGATGGTGACTTTCGCCTTTATTTGGGTGGCGCTGGCAATTTTTGTGATGGATGCGATTTATACGCAGCGTAGAAAAAGTTAAGCATTAACATGGGTAGGCCATTTAAAAAGCCTACCCACTGACTTATCTATCTTTTTTTGAAAAAAATTAAGATAAGAAAAAGTACGATATTTGTTACAGGAAATATACCCAAAACTCCCCAGAACTTACTCCATCCTAGAGACATTGTATATCTACCAAGGATTTGACAAAACCCAAAACTTAACCCTATACCTAAACTTCTTAAATTTAATGTCGTAGTCAGGCTTAAAATAAATAGAACAAGGATGGTAATAGCCCACCACAATAACCACGCCTTAACAAAATCAGATTTTTTGCTGTAAGGTTCTTTACCCAAGAATAACTGCCAAAAGTTACCATTTCCCATATAGAATCCATTCACCCCAGATATTATTTATAGAATAAAAATACATTTCAATTATATTTAATTAAAATATACCCCATCAATAAAAACTTACACACTCTAAATTACTAATGTATAGTTATCAATACAAAGACTGCCATATTGCATAGATATAGCAACTTATATGAGCTAAATAATATATAAACTTCAATCCATCATATATATATAACAATGTAAAAATGTTTAAATCATCCATCAGAAATATATTCTACCCATCCAGGCTTGAGCGCTTATCACGCTTGCAGTTCATAATCTATACATTAACATCATGGTCAATATTAATAACTTTGAATGATATCAACCTGGCTTTGAGTTTTATTCTGATCAACACTAATACATATGTGAATATCAACATCGGAGCTAAAAGAATAAGAGATACTGGATGTAAGGCAATCTACTTTGTATTGACTTCATTGGGTTTGACACTTTTTTCTATCATCTCTGCAGCAATTGAAGGGATGAGATGTGATTCATTAAGCGTCCAACTCAACGTGGCATGGATATTATTCACAACAATTATGTTATCTGTGATTCCCTCGGCTAAAATGTCGCTGTCAGCACACTAACTTACTCACAGCGACATCGTAAAGTTACAGCCAGTTCTTGCGCTTAAAGTACAGATACGGTGCCAGGCCCGCGAGGATCATAAAGATAATCGCTGCCGGGTAGCCGAAGCTCCACTTCAACTCTGGCATAAACTCAAAGTTCATCCCGTAGCTGGAAGCGACCAGCGTTGGCGGCAGGAACACGACGGACACCACCGAGAAGATTTTGATGATGCGGTTCTGCTCGATGTTGATAAAGCCCATCGCTGCCTGCATCAAGAAGTTCACCTTCTGGAACAAGGATTCGTTATGCGGCAGCAGGGACTCGATATCTCGCAGAATTTCACGCGCCTGCTCCAGTTGCCCACCCGGTAAGCGTGCTTTACGTACCAGGAAGTTGAGCGCGCGCTGGGTATCCATCAGACACAGGCGAACTTTCCAGCCGATATCTTCCAGTTCTGCCAATGTGGAGAGTGCCTCGTCGTACTCATCGCCCTGACGCCCTTCCATAATCACCCGGCTCAGTTGCTCCAGATCGCTGTAGATGTTTTCAATTTCATCCGCTAACTGTTCGATTTTGGTTTCGAACAGATCCAGCAGCAGCTCGTAAGCGTTACCGTCTACCATCGACTGGCTGCGGGCGCGCATACGATACAGACGAAATGCAGGCAGCTCGCGTTCACGCAGTGTAAACAGACGACCATCGCGGATGGTAAATGCTACAGTAGAGTTACCGGCGTGATCTTCCGCATCTTCAAAGAAGAAGAAGGAGTGAATATGCAGGCCGTCATCGTCTTCAAAGAAACGCGCCGATGCTTCGATGTCTTCCAGTTCCGGGCGAGTTGCCAGGCTCTGGCCAAGTTCAGATTGTACGCGCAGTCGCTCGTCGTCATCCGGTTCGACAAGATCAATCCATACTGCATTTACAAGGGGTTGTGACTCTTCGACTTCCAGCCGGGTCAGTCGGTTATTTTCCAGTTGAAATGCGCTCAGCATGACCGGGACTCCCAATGCTTAAAATATCGGACAGTTCGGTGGGCACACAGAAACAAATTGGGTTTCAGACCATTAAACAGCCTGACTCAGCGCGACGGGAAAATTGAGGTCGCTGACAACCGCTAAGGCTATCAGCAAAAGGGGATAGCCTTAGGAGTTGATCCTGGATGACAGGATAATGAGCCAGTATCTACTGGGTGTGTCCAAGGCGAATGTCCTCTTAGAGTGATCGTGCGCGCATGTTACGCCAGCAAAATTTTGCCGTCAACACGCAACAGAACACCACAGAACAATAGTTGAACTTCGCGCTTTTTGGTACTCGTCAAGGTCATTAACAGGATAAAAAAATCCCACATCCAGGACCTATAATGGCGCATCGGCTACTCATTGGTAAAGGAATGATCACCTTGAATCTCAAACGGATTTTTCTCGCTCTCACCTTGCTCCCCTTGTTTGCTGTTGCTGCTGATGACTGCGCGCTCTCTGACCCAACGCTGACTGTGCAGGCGTATACCGTTAATCCTCAAACCGAACGGGTGAAAATGTACTGGCAAAAAGCCAATAGCGAAGCGTGGGGAACGTTACATGCGCTGCTGGCTGATGTTAATAATCAGGATCAGGTTCAGATGGTGATGAACGGCGGCATCTATGATGAAAGCTATGCGCCGCTCGGTTTGTACATCGAAAACGGTCAGCAGAAGGTGGCGTTAAATCTCGCTTCAGGTGAAGGGAATTTCTTTATCCGTCCTGGCGGCGTGTTTTATGTCGCGGGAGATAAAGTCGGCATCGTTCGTTTGGATGCCTTTAAAGCCAGTAAAGAGATTCAGTTTGCTGTGCAGTCAGGGCCAATGTTGATGGAAAACGGTGTAATTAATCCGCGTATTCATCCCAACGTCGCCTCACGCAAAATTCGTAACGGTGTTGGGATTAATAAACAAGGGAACGCAGTGTTTTTGTTGAGCCAGCAGGCGACAAATTTTTATGATTTTGCCTGTTATGCCAAAGCGAAACTGGACGTCGAGCAGCTGCTTTATCTTGATGGCACGATTTCACATATGTATGTGAAAGACGGGGCAATCCCGTGGCAACGCTATCCTTTTGTTACCATGATTTCCGTCGAGCGGAAAAGTTAAGCATTGTACACTCGAGGAGGCCAGACAAACTGGGGCTGGCTACACAGCTGGAAAATCATCAGATAAATGAAGGGAAACAAAAATGAAAAAAACGCTCGCAACGTTATTTTTATTAACGTGTCTGGGATCATCGTCCGCTTATGCGGATAACGCTTTGATTTTACAAACGGATTTTAGCCTGAAAGATGGGGCCGTCTCGGCGATGAAAGGCGTCGCTTTCGGCGTTGACCATAATCTTAAAATCTTTGATTTAACCCACGAAATTCCACCGTATAACATCTGGGAAGGTGCTTATCGCCTGTATCAGACTGCCAGTTACTGGCCGCAAGGTTCGGTGTTTGTCAGTGTGGTCGATCCGGGCGTAGGCACTGACCGTAAATCGGTGGTGCTGAAAACCAAAAACGGTCAGTACTTCGTTTCACCAGACAACGGTACGCTCACTTTGGTGGCGGAATCGCTGGGTATTGAGAGCGTCCGGCAAATCGATGAAAAAACCAACCGCCTGAAAGGTTCTGAAAAGTCATATACCTTCCACGGTCGCGATGTATATGCCTACACCGGTGCGCGTCTGGCTTCCGGAGCGATCACGTTCGAGCAGGTGGGGCCAGAGCTTCCTGCAAAAGTTGTCGAACTGCCTTATCAGAAAGCGAAAGCGACAAAAGGTGAAGTGAAGGGCAATATCCCGATTCTTGATATTCAGTACGGTAACGTCTGGAGCAATATCAGCGACGAGTTGTTGAATCAGGCGGGGATCAAACTCAACGATACGTTATGTGTGACCATTTCCGAAGGTTCCCAGCAAAAATACGCAGGGAAAATGCCGTATGTCGCCAGCTTCGGCGATGTGCCGGAAGGCCAGCCGATGGTGTATCTGAACAGCTTGTTGAATGTTTCCGTGGCGCTGAATATGGATAATTTCGCGCAGAAACATCAGGTTGCGTCTGGTGCTGACTGGAATATTGATGTGAAGAAGTGCGCTAAGTAAGGTGCTGATGCCGGATGCGGCGTAAACGCCTTATCCGGCCTACCGGGTGCCATTTCTGTAGGCCGAATAAGGTGCGCAGCACCTCATCCCGCAACGGAATCGTAAATTACACCGTCTCCAGCCGGGCGTAAGCTGCCACCAGCCATTTAATTCCCTGGCCCTGGAATGCCACCTGCAAACGGCTATGCTCGCCGCTGCCTTCCATATTGACGATAGTGCCCTCACCAAACTTGGCGTGGCGCACGCGCTGGCCGAGTTTGTAGCCGCTGTCATTCTCGACCATTGGCGTACCCATCCGCTGATGGCTGACCGGGCGGCTTACCGTGGCGCGCAGGCGCACCTCTTCCACACACTCTTCCGGCAGCTCGCCAATAAAGCGCGACGGGCGATGGTAAACCTCTTTGCCATACAGACGGCGAGTTTCCGCGTAGGTCAGCGTCAGTTTCTGCATCGCGCGGGTTACGCCAACGTAGGCCAGACGCCGTTCTTCTTCCAGACGCCCGCCTTCATCCAGCGACATTTGGCTTGGGAACATGCCCTCTTCCATACCAACGATAAACACCTGCGGAAACTCCAGACCTTTCGCCGAGTGTAGCGTCATCAACTGCACCGCATCCTGCCAGGTATCCGCCTGCCCTTCACCTGCTTCCAGTGCCGCATGGGAGAGGAACGCCTGCAGCGGCATTAAATCTTCGTCTTCTTCGTTGTAGCTGAACTGGCGCGTTGCCGTAACCAGTTCCTCTAAGTTTTCGATACGCGTCTGGCCTTTTTCGCCCTTCTCCTGCTCGTACATGGTGCGCAGGCCGGAGTCTTTAATTACCCGGTCAGTCTGTACATGTAGAGGCATATCGGCAGTTTCCTGTGCTAAGGCGTCGATTAATTCCATAAACCGTTGCAAGGCGCTGGCTGCACGTCCGGCGAGGGCTTTTTCCTGCAACAGTTCACGGCACGCCTGCCAGAGTGTTAACTGGCGATCGCGCGATGTCTGACGTACCACGTCCAGCGTCCGGTCACCAATACCCCGTGTTGGTGTATTCACCACACGCTCAAAGGCCGCGTCGTCGTTGCGGTTGGCAATCAGGCGCAGATACGAGAGCGCATCTTTGATTTCCTGACGTTCGAAGAAGCGCATCCCGCCGTAAATACGGTACGGCATACTCGCCTGCAACAGTGCTTCTTCCAGCACACGCGACTGGGCGTTGCTGCGGTAGAGAATGGCGCACTCGGCAAGCGCCCCGCCGTTGTCCTGCCAGGTTTTGATGCGGTTAACCACAAAACGCGCTTCATCGAGTTCGTTAAAGGCACAATAGAGGGAAATCGGCTCGCCGTCCGCGCCATCGGTCCACAGTTTTTTACCCAGACGCCCGTTGTTGTTTTCAATCAGGGCGTTAGCGGCGCTCAGAATATTGCTGGTAGAGCGGTAGTTCTGCTCCAGACGGATAGTTTCAGCACCGGGGAAATCATTGAGGAAACGCTGAATGTTCTCGACCTGCGCCCCGCGCCAGCCGTAGATTGACTGGTCGTCATCACCGACGATCATCACCTTGCCAGTGTCGCCCGCCAGCAGGCGGATCCACGCGTACTGAATGTTGTTGGTATCCTGGAATTCGTCCACCAGGATGTTGGTAAAACGTTCGCGGTAGTGTTGCAGAATATGCGGCTTGTTAAGCCACAACTCATGAGCGCGCAGCAATAGTTCGGCGAAGTCCACCAGACCCGCGCGGTCACACGCTTCCTGATACGCCTGATACACCTTCTGCCAGGTCTGCTCCACCGGGTTACCATAGCTCTGAATGTGATGCGGGCGCAGCCCTTCATCTTTCTGGCTGTTGATGTACCACATTGCCTGGCGCGGTGGCCACTGCTTCTCGTCGAGGTTCATCGCCTTGATCAGACGCTTAAGCAGGCGCAGCTGGTCTTCACTATCGAGGATCTGGAAATCCTGCGGCAGGTTGGCGTCCATGTGGTGCGCACGCAGCAGGCGGTGCGCCAGCCCGTGGAAGGTGCCGACCCACATGCCGCCCTGGCTGGTGCCCATCAGTTGCCCGATACGATGACGCATCTCCGCCGCCGCTTTGTTGGTAAACGTCACCGCCATAATCGAGTATGGCGAGCAGTTTTCCACGCTCATCAGCCAGGCGATACGATGCACCAGTACGCGCGTCTTACCACTGCCCGCGCCCGCCAGCACCAGAAGGTTGCTGCGTGGCGCGGCCACCGCTTCGCGCTGTTTGTCATTAAGGCTATCGAGCAGGTAAGAAACGTCCATTGGCACCGCCGCGTAAAAATAGGTTGGGCGGAGAAGCGCAACGCCCTCCGCCAAAAAGCTGGGTATATATACAGATTTGCTGATTATATCAGCGAGGTCAGAGATGCCAACCGGGAAATTTCCAGATGCGGGAGTAAACGGCTGTCCCAGGTTTGCATCAGATCGCCATTTTCCGGTCTGATCCAACAGGCCTGCATTCCGCTGCGAATTGCCCCGCCCACGTCAGTGGTTAGATCGTCCCCGACATGTAAGATCTCGCCGATCGGCACGTTGAGTTTTTCCGCCGCCAGGAAGTACATATCGCTGAACGGTTTTGAGCGCCCGTGTGGGCCAGCACGCAGCACAAACTCAAAGTAGTCGCCCAGGCCAAACAGCTCCGGCTGGGCGTTACCGTTGGTGATCGCCACCAGCGGCCATTTCTTCGCCAGCTGTTTTAAGGTGTCGTGGGTTTGCTGCGGAACATCGATCCGGCTACGCCATTTGGCAAAGTTGATCATTGCCGCGTGTGCGCCGGCACTGGCTTCTTCCGCACTCAGCCCAGCGTCGAGCATCGCTTGTTCAATCGAACGAAAACGCCAGCGCGTTACGTCGTGATAAATCTCGGGTTCCGCTTCCCGTACCGTCTGACGCAGACGTTGCAGATCTTCATTCTGGAAGCTGCGCAGCGCCGGATGATAATTTTGCACAAAGATAAGAGCTTCTTGCTCGGTACGTTGGATCACCGGACGGTTATCATAAAGGGTATCATCCAGGTCAAAGGTGAGCGCCGAGATGCGCCCCAAAGGCCGGTAAAAACGCATTATTTCCCCCGTTTGGCGCGTGGATGCGCCGCATCGTACACCGAGGCAAGGTGTTGAAAATCAAGATGAGTATAGATTTGCGTGGTGGAGAGGTTGGCATGACCCAGCAGCTCCTGCACACCACGAAGATCACCGCTCGACTCCAGCATATGCGTAGCGAACGAGTGACGTAATTTATGCGGGTGAACGTGATTATTCAGCCCTTGTTTTATGCCCCATTCGGCAAAGCGTTTCTGTACATTACGCGCGGAGATACGCTTGCCCAGTTTCGACAGGAAAAGCGCGTCGTCTTCGCTGCCAAACAGATCGCGCAAATCAAGCCAGTGCTCAATCCACGCCACAGCGTTGCGACCAATTGGCAGGCGGCGCTCTTTACTGCCTTTCCCCATCACCCACACTTCGCCGGACTCCAGGTCGAGGTGTTTGATATCCAGCCCCACCAGTTCGGAAAGACGCAGACCCGCGCCGTACATCACTTCCAGCATTGCCCGATCGCGCACGGCGAGGGGATCGTTGATATCAATATCCAGCAGCCGATTCATATCATCGACGTCGATATTTTTTGGCAGATGACGCGGCGCTTTCGGTGCCGAAACACCTTTTGCCGGGTTGGCTTTGAGTTCGTTCTGGCTGACCAGCCAGTCAAAAAAGCTACGTAGCGCAGAGAGGCGTAATGCGAGGCTTGCCGCGCCCAGCCCTTTACGGCGACTGCGTACAGCAAAATTGCGCACCATCGTCACATCGCATTGCTGCCAACTTTGCAGGCCATTTTCGCTGGCAAAATTGATGATCGCCTCAAGCTGGCGCTGGTAGTTAAGCAGGGTTATCGGGCTAAGCTGACGCTCCACGCTCAGATAACGTAGATAGCGTTCTACATCGGTATGTAAATTGGTCATACGCGTTCAATCCAACGCTCCAGAAGCTCCGGCAACATCAGCGCAATTTCATCAAGTAACTGCGTTCCCTGTCCTTGTTGATAGTGATTGGCATCGCGGCTGGTGAACAGCACTACGCCTAAATCAGCATCGCTTCCCAGCATCGACATCGCCACCGATCCCACCGCTTTCGCTTCCGGTAGCACCACCAGCAACTCCGGCCCGTTAAGCGGCCCCAGATAATGCTGCTCCTGCCCCAGCCGCTGAATACGCAGTGGTTCAAAAGCCTGACGGCTTAATGCCAGATGAGTATGGTTCGACGGCGCACCTAAGCGCCAACGATCCGGAAACAGGCGCACACTCGCGCCCGCCAGCCCTAAATCACGCGCCCAGCGGTGAAAGCGCATCAGCATATCGTCGAGACTGCTGGCGGCGGTGAGACTGCGCTGCAGGTAGAGTAAGCGATAAAACAGGCCTTCGTTGGCGATAGCCTGTTCCATCAACAGTGACATGTTCTCTTCCAGAACATGAATATGGTTACGCGCGCGAGCCAGATGCCACTCGACCAGCGAAACAGTACCACGTACCGGATGCGGCACACGTATCGCTTCTACTGCGTGCGCATTGCGGATAAAAAACTCAGGATTTTTAATCAGATAATCGACAACCGCCCGGTCATCAAGCTCCGTGAGTGTTTCCTGTAGTTCTTCCCCTGGTTGCTTCATAGATGAATAAATCCGTCGTAAACATGTACTGCCGGACCCGTCATATATAACGGATGACCCGGACCTTTCCAGGCGATATCAAGACGACCACCAGGGAGTTCCACACGTACTTCTTCGGCCAGCAAACCTTGCTGAATCCCTACCGCCACCGCCGCACACGCGCCGCTGCCGCAGGCCTGGGTTTCTCCTGCCCCACGCTCATAAACGCGTAAACGAATATGCTCGCGCTTAACCACTTGCATAAAACCGATATTGGCGCGCTCCGGGAAACGTTCGTGGCTTTCCAGAACAGGGCCAAGCGTTTCTACCGCCGCGGTATCGACATCATCGACCTGAATCACGCAGTGCGGATTTCCCATCGACACCACACCGCATAAGATTGTCTGCTCGGCGGCGCGCATAATATAGGTCTTTTCCGCTTTGTTAGCACGAAACGGCACAGCGGAAGGTTCGAAGTTGGGCTCGCCCATATTTACGCGGACCAGATCATCATCGGTGACGGTCAGAACCATCCGCCCGTTGGCAGTGCTGACGCGGATATCGCGCTTATTGGTCAGCCCTTTCAGACGCACAAAACGGGCAAAGCAGCGCGCGCCGTTGCCGCACTGCGCCACTTCACTGCCATCAGCATTAAAAATGCGATAGTGAAAATCCAGTTCAGGATCGTAAGGCGGCTCAACCACCAGCAACTGGTCAAACCCTACCCCCAGGTGCCGATCCGCCAGGCGACGAATCAGCTCCGGTGAAAAAAAGACATTCTGCGTTACCGCGTCGACGACCATAAAATCGTTGCCAAGGCCATGCATTTTCGAGAACTGCATCATTTACTCCAATCACGCGGGTACAGAAACTGACTTTTAGTAATTCACCTGGGATGGGCCATCGCCTGTGGCGCGGTCGTTTTTATCCGGCAACGTGGATTGCGTTTGCGTCTCTACCGGTTTGGTCGGCGGCGGTGCGTTTTTATCTGCAGGCGGGAAATAGAGCGGACCTTTCAGACCGCAGCCCGTCAGGCTGAAGAGAGTAAGTAATACAGTGAGTGCCTTAAACACGTTTTTCATTATGGATTGCCTGTAAAGTTCATCGCTTTCTGCTTTCTATCATCGCAGGAGAAGGCGTAAAAGCAAGCATTTAGCGACTCTTTATGAAGTCTGAAAAGTGAGGATTTGCTGCGAGTATAACGCTTACACGTGGGGATTTATGTTTTGCTGGTGGTTTCGTGATCGGCACCTCGCGCCAGGATGGCTTTATGCACTATCGCAATGTGGTTTGTTTGTTGTCTTGTTCGTTGTTCTTATCGTCGGCATGGGGATGTCGGCTTTCTGCGCCTGAGCATAATATTTACCAAAAACAGGGAAAAGGCGTGGTGTACCTGCGCCCTTATCAGGAAACAAATCTTTCTCTTCCTGGCGTAAATTACAAAAGTTTGCGTCGTTTACCCAATTTATTAATAGACCTAACAACACAAGATGAATGGAATAAAGAACCACCTCTGACCGATCTAACAACTGACAATCTCTATGAGGGCGCACAAGCCTGGTATCCTCATTACTCCTGGCATAGCGATGGTCGCTATATCCTCTACGCGGGTGAAATAGTGCAAAATCTTCACGACGCACCACCCGTCGATATCGCCTCATTCAAGGCATGGGGAGATTTTGCCGCAGATAAAAACAGTCTCTATTTCGAAGGCAAGCGCACCGATGACAATGGTGGAGAAAATAGTTTAGATATCAAAACGCTGCATCAGGTGAAATTCCGTTCCCCCTGGAAACCTGACTTTCTGGGACTGATATTACGTGACGCTAATTTCTTATATGTTGATGGGCATCGCCTCGCTGCCCCCGAGAGTTTCCGCGTGCTGGCGCAGAAGTCCTGGGATCAGCGAGGAAAGTTTTCCACCACGTTTAACCCCTGCGTTGCCGTGCCATTTGGCCCCTAGGATACATTAGCCCGTACACGGACCAAAATCATAATCAATGGCGAACAACTGGATGCCGACCCGGACACCTTTTCCGTCGTACGCTGGATGCCCGGTTCACTCTTGACCTGGCGTGATAAAAACGGGCTGCAGCGTAAAGTCCTCGACAAGGAAAATCTGGCGTGGGATGAGGATTTAACAAAGCACTGTCTGGATTTTTCTCTGCTGGAAAAGAAAGTGTTCTGGCGTAAAGGGCCTGCTTGTAAACAGGAAGAGTTACCCGGACTCGATCCTGAACAGTTCCACCCCATCAGTGATGCTGTCGCCCAGTATCAGGACTCGCTTTATACCATCATCGAAACAGAGTCTGGTGACCGCAAGCTGGAGATCGTGAAACTTGATGATCCAAATCTTATTATCAACAAACGTTTCAACGCTGGGAAACGCCACGGCTATTTTCAAGAACGAGATCAAAAAGTGATAAACTACCAACAGGCAAAACTCAACGTTCGCGACGCTACAGATACAACAAGTTACATAGCTGCGCAAATGTGCCACATTCGTACTCTTTATAGATAGCCAGACACGGATTAAAGAGCAGTCTTAGCATACAATAATTTTCGATATCTAAACTGATCCTACCTCTCCCCACTATACAATACACACTGGAAACATAGTGAACACTTGTTTAGGAACATGGTTACCAAGATGACATCAACGTCATTGTTTTTCAGTTCACTTAATATAGACAGTCAGAAATTTGAGATTTATTTTTTCATACTGATATAGACCTGCAAAATCTTTTCACCGTCCAGATGCAACACTATTATCGTGTAAACTTATTTGTACTGACAACGGATCTTCAACCAGATCTCATAGGTGAACGGCATCCAATCAAAATAATAATAAACTTTTTCGACTGTACGTTGTTGCCATTATGTTAATTAAAGGGTGAGTATATGTTTCTGAAGCTGATAGTGCTTCTTTTCCCATTTTTAGTAGCCGTGTAATCTCTAATTTCCCGAGAAATAAAAGCATAGCAATAGAGACTGAAGACCACTATCGCGAAGAATACTGGCGCATCATAGTCTAAACAATATCTAACATCACATCCAAATTATCTCAAGCTACACAACAGATTATAAACTTAGACTATTTTTCTTTGCTATTGGCTCATAAGTGTTATTGTGGGTTGTAGCCGTAATATATGGCATGCTAATTTTCAGATAAAGAGAGTCGATATGATTCTCTTTATATAAAGAAAGTTAGATGGAGTTAAATATGAAAAAATATACATTAGGTATTATATCGGCTATTGCCATGGCTGCATCAGTGAGCTCATATGCCGAAACAAGCAATCAAACAGTAAATATGACTCATGTTGTTAACGCACCTGCGAATATTACAGCAACCTGGGTTGATTCAAACCCAGGGAAAGCAGTTGCCGCCGGTTCTGCCGTTGGTAACGTAACTGTCGCAATCACTGGCGGTACGATGACAAGTTTTAGCGTCGGGAACGGCTTACCTCGTTTCTATAGAAATGGTGCTACTTCCGGACTTGATTATGTAACTTATGGCGTGAAAAAAAGTAATGGTGCGAGCGCTAATGGCTCAAACAGTCTGAGTGGAGCAGAACAAAACTCATTCACATTGGGTATTATTGCTCAACAGGATATGGGAGTAGGTAGCTGGGCTGGTACTTTGCCTCTGGTGATTACTTATAATTAATTTATAGCGAGGCGTGGGGGAACCCACGCTTTATATCCTGTGGTATCAAATGTTATGAAAGCTAATCTCCTATTATTATTTTTCTTCTTTCCAACAATTGTTCTCTCAGCATCCAACAATACAAATGTATCAAGTATAACGTTTAGTCAGTCTAGAGTTATATACCATGAATCAAATAAACATGGCGTACAATTTTCGATCTCTAACAAAAACGAGTCACCATATCTAGTTCAGGCTACCATTAAAACTCTGGATGGAAAAAAAAACGAAAATTTTATAACGAGCCCTCCATTATTTAGACTGGATGGCCAAGAAGAAACAAGTATAAAAGTAATAAAAATTGGAGCAGAACCAAATAACATAGAAAGTATGGGGTACATATGTGTAAAACCAATTCCACCTAAAGATGAAAAAAATAAGGACACTGTTGTTAGTATAGTTATTGATAGTTGCATTAAACTTATATATAGACCAAGTGGTTTAGAACAACCTTCATTTAATGACTTTAAAAAAAATGTAAAATGGAAGATCGTTAATGATGAAGTTTACATTACAAACAATACACCGTATTACTTAAATCTAAATGCAGTTATTTATTCTATGCATAACATTCCCGTAACATACATCCCACCTAAATCAACAAAAAATCTAGGTCGAGTTTCTGCGATAGACTCGAACATTATAAAATGGAATTATATAAATGATTTAGGTGAGATAGGTCCAATGGTAGAGAGTAAACTTGATAGCAATGAGTAATAGAAATAATATTTTGTATCTCACTTATATTTTAATTCCTTTTTTATCACTTAACGCTAAGGCGGAATCATTCGATAGCTCTTTGCTTGGCGATGGAGGGTATCCAAATATAGATCTCTCCGTTTTTTCTAAGCCTGGTGGGCAACTTCCTGGAAGCTATTATATTGATATATATCTAAATGGGAATTTTGTCGATGCAAGATATATTCACTTCGACTATAAGAATGAAGATTTAATACCCTGCATATCAGATAAAATAATTGAAAGCTATGGAGTTATCATTCCTGAAAAAAGCAAAGGGAAATGCGTAGATTTTAAATCTATGGATGGTGTAAAATATAAATTTCATTTCGATCGTCAGGAACTTCACCTTATTATTCCACAAAAATATATAAAAGAAAACTCTGACAATGAAGCACCTATCAACTTATGGGACTTTGGCATACCTGCATTTCTTATGAACTACAACATCACAGGTTCATCATGGATAAATAAAAAATCAAACTCAAATGATAGTTATTATGCAACATTGTCACCTGGATTTAATATATTCAAATGGCGTTTCAGAAATAATGGGGTATGGCAAAAAACAGGAACAAAAGAAAACGGCTATAAAAATATAAACTCGTATTTGCAAAGAGCATTACCTGAATTACATAGCGAACTTACTTTAGGTGATTCCATTTCAGGAGCATATATTTTTGATTCATTTTCTTTTCGTGGTTTAAAATTAGAAACCGCTGAAGAAATGTACCCTTACAGTCAACAAGGATTTTCTCCCAGAGTTGTTGGCATAGCCAAAACAAACGCACAGGTAATTGTTAGACAACAGCATAATATTATTTACACGACAAGCGTTCCTCCCGGACAATTTGATCTTAGCAATATTATTCCATCAAAGGATAATGGGGACTTATACGTAACGGTAAAAGAGTCTGATGGGACAGAACAACATTTCATCGTCCCATACTCAAGTGTGCCAATCTTACAAAGAAAGGGGCGAATAAAATATGACATAATATTAGGCAAGTATAGGTATAATAATACAGACGTTGCTGATAACAAATTCTTACAATTAGGAGCTGCGTACGGTTTATCTAATGTAATAACTGTTTATGGGGGTACACAATTATCAGAAGACTACCGCTCTATAGCTGCGGGAATTGGCGGACTTTCTGATTTAGGAGCTGCATCAATAGATATTACAGGTTCAAATGCAAGAGAGAAATATAAATCAGATAATAAAATATCGGGGACCGCTTTACGAGTCAGATACAGCAAAACACTTGAAACAACCGGAACAACAATTGCTGTTGCGGGCTATAAGTATCAGTCAAAAAATTATACCACATTGTCTGATATATATCAGAAACACAATGGTAATAATTATCAACTATGGTATGACAACAATCAAAAGAATAGAATTGATGTTTCAGTAAATCAAGGTTTAGAAAATGATTTAGGGAGTTTCTATCTTAATTTTGTAAAAGAAAACTATTATGGCGATAATAGCGTTACATCGTTTGGTGGTGGTTATCTTTTACAGATAGGAAAAATAAGTTTATCTCTGAATGCAGCAAAACAGAAAATAGCACATAGTGGTATGAGTGATAATTATTTAAATCTTATGCTATCGATCCCTCTTGGAGATAAATCCTATTCACAGTTTGGAGTTGACAGCGAAGGTAAAGATTCCAGTTACTCAGTTGGTGTTTTGGGTGGAGCATTAGAAAACAATGAATTAAACTGGGGTGCAAAAAAGATAATTAATCGCAAAAATAAATACAAAGAACAATTTGCTGCATATAGTAGTTATAATAGTGAATATGGTAATATTTATGGTGGCTATAGTACATATAACTTCGGTGATAATTTAAACTATTCTCTAAATGGTTCGGCCGTAGTATATCAAGATGGATTAATATTCTCTGGTCAACGAAATGAGAATATAGCTATTGTTGAAGCAAAAGATGTACGTGGAATTAATGTTAATATGATGCCTGGTGTTTATACTGATTCTAATGGCAATGCCATAGTGTCTGGATTGATGCCATATAAAAGGAATCAAATTTCACTTAATCAACTATCCTTTCCAGATGATGTAGAAGTATTTCAAACCACAAAGTACGTTATACCTACATCTGGATCGATAGTAAAAGCACCATTTAACGTAGAGTCTGGAAAAAAAGCACTCTTTACAGTTAGCGATAGTAAAGGTGAATCAATTCCATTTGGTTCAATTGCCAAAGTAGATAATACTAAAGCAACTATAGTTGGTCCTGGTGGGGAGTTATATTTTGCTGGACTACCAAAAAAAGGAACCATTATGATTAAGTATACAAAAAATAAAGAATGTAAATTCTCATATAATTTAGATAGAGTTACAAAAAAAGGAGGCATATATTTCATGAATAAAATCTGTCAATGAGTAAATAAAGAATAAGGACCTGTATATTAATTTGTTTAACTTATTTATCCGAATACTTTGATTTCAATTAGAAACCAGATTTATTTATGGATAAAATTAATTACAGGTTATAAATAGCTGTACTGAAATAGTGTTCCACTTTCAGTTAACCATTGCAGGGTAAGGTGTAGAGCCATTATCTTCGCCTGGCCCCTGCTGTATCTGACCGACAGTTTGTTGCCCTTACACAACAACCCACATGTCAGTAAACGGTGCATGTAGCGGGATTAGCTGCTATTTAGTTAACGTCATAAAATAAGAATATGATGACACTATTGAAAAACAATACTTTGCAAAAAAAATAAGGTTCTAATCGTCAACATGGATGTTCAGCACCTGACGATGATATTTATGGTATTTTATAATTGTAGCATTTTAAATAGCAATATCTATCCCTCTTTAAAATGGTTCAAGGTAACCTTGATCTATATATCTGAGAAGAGCAGTCATGCTAAATACATTAGTTACTTCAAAGTATCATAATATACTAATTTCACAGCTCCACCTGATAATAGCCTTAAACTAGCATTTCTATGAATGGTATTTATATGAAATGATAACGGGTTTAAGAATAGAGGCTATAATAAATATTAAACCCTCTATTCTTCCGATACCCAGTTCACTTATAGTAACACTACCTATTATGTAATAATAATCAGCCGAGCAATAAGCATAAACAACACTCTCCCTTGGATAAGTTTTTATTATAAATATTTATAATGTTTTCGTATTTTTTTCAGAAAATTATAGTTCATATTTTATTGATTTTTGCGACATTTCTCTTATGCAATTCAGAGTTAGCAATATGATAAATATTGAAGCATATTCTTAATTTAAAATAATTCTCTATATTTCTTAGGGGTTGTATTAAAAATTTTTCTAAAAACTGTTGAAAAGTAAGATGGATTATTAAATCCACAATCTTCTGCAATGGCTCTAATGGAGTTGTTATTCGTTCTGAGTAGCCTTGCGGCTTTTTTCATTCGAGCCAAGAGAAAGATTGTAGAAAATGTGGTTCCTTCCGCTTTTAACTTTCTTTTTAACGTTGATTTACTTAGATATATTTTTTTTGATATTGATTCCAATGTCCAGTTCTTTCTTGTATCAGCATAAATAATATCATATATTTTCTCTGTTAATGTTAACTCTGCTGAACTATGTATTATAAATGGAATTTTCCCATCTTCTAGAAAATTTGATAGTAAATAACAAAGGATATATGTGGTATTTTTGTCAACATCTATAGAATGACAATGAAGATGTGTATTTATTCCATCGCTATTCGTCAGATTACCATTACCATCTTCTATTTTTTTTATCAACTCATCGCATCCAGGAATTATCGTTTTTATTATCCATTCATTTCTATTTTCAGCTACATCACTATTCTCCCTGCAAAAATAATTAAGCATACTCACGGGGATGTCAATAATATCAAAAAGTAATTTATCTTTATCATAAGTATTAAGAACACCAACAAAAATATCTTTTTTTATAAAATAAACACCCTTCGTTAAAGTATAATCGGATAAGTTTTTTAAGTTTCTTATTGTAACGCTACCACTTTTTATATTAACTAGCATTGAGTTTGCAATATAGTAATTTGTAACAACGACATCAGTCTTGTTATTAATAGGAGCTATTTTTACGATGTTTTTATTCATTCAGACATGACCTACTGTTAAGAATGTGTTTATTGTATTTGTAAGGTTTTTTTAGGTTAACATGTTCCGTCAAAATAGAGCCCAGGGGAAATAAATTGGAGCCAATATTGCTATTATTGTGTAAACAATAAACGCTTTCCTATCACAACAATCAAAATTATATTTAGATAAGTGCAGGAGACAAAATTTGAATAAATATATTTTTGAGGTAAAAAATAACAAACTCAATTGATATGTTTTCTTTTCATAACCAAATCATTCAATCATCTCCGCAACTAATTATCTATGAAAAATGATTTCATTAAGCATCATTAGTGATGAATAAAAATAATTAGGCAGGGATTACAACATTAACAGTTACAGCACAACTTATCCATTATCTTTGAATGACAATAACAATGTTAATTAGCAGATAGACATAATACAAAAAATTTTACTCCATAACAAGACTCTCTCACAATTTTTAGTGATGTCACGTATACTGATGTATCTATACTTGGGTAAGTTTTTATTATGCCGCTGTTAATATTTAATATATTACCATAAAGGTTATGCTCGTGAGTTTAAATTAATTTCCCTTGAAATTAATTTTCAAATTTAACCTACATCGCTTAAATTTGAAAAACATAGCATTTATAACAACATGATGTTATTATGTGACTATAGATGTATAGTTCAGTCTACTTATAGAAAGATTGAATTAGAGAGCAAGAAAAAAAATAATAGATATATTCCAAACGTTTTCTTTATGTTTTTCATTAACCAATAGCATTCGTTAAGAACAAGAACCTACATAATTAGAATAAAGTAACTCTATAAAAATACATCCTCAGCCTTTTTAGACATTATTTTATATAAATAAACTCAACATATGTATATACATTAATATTACTTACGCGTACCGAAGTGTGGTCAACCCATTCCGGTTTACAATTATTTGAATCTGACGGGCTATTGATCTTACTGGATAACCGCTCTCCGGATGAACGCGAAGCTTATCTTAATTACCATTCCTTTGCCCGCGATCACCCCTACGTTTACAGCTTTATTCGGGATATGGCTATGGTGTAAATTACAAAACGGGATATCTGGACGGAAAAACTACCGATGACGGCGAATTTATTCCTGCCCCACGCAATGAGGTGACAAAATGTATGGTCAAATAATCACACTTGCACTTATCCTGTTATGGCACACATTTCTGACACCTGCCGTACAGGCCACAGGGTTCGACTATTATAATGATCACGGAATGATGTTTTACGGTAAAAGTAATGGGGAGGATGAGGAAATCATTGCTCAAATTCCGAAGATAACAGGACCGATTTTCGCCTTATGACAAATATATCCGGAAAGCGGGAGTTGGTGGAAGGCTATATACCCACCGATGAAATACGCATAAAAAATAAGGAATACCATTTGGAGACAGACGGCCGCGTTATTATCTGGCGTGGCAAAATCGTTAACAATCCATCGGAAACACCCGCTGTCGATATTGCCAGTTTTCAGGTTATGGGCCGCTTCGCGGTCGATAAATATAGTCTCAATTTGCCCAGTCGACGTCAGGGGAACAACAGTGGTGTTACTGTATTAGAAAAAAGATGGTGGGGTATTAATCCACGTCTTATGAATGTAAACAGAGAAATGTATTTCAATGACCTGCTTATCCGCAGTGGGCAGAAAATTTATTTAAATGGCGTTCGCCTTGCGGCGAATGCAGACGCATTTGAGATAATTCGCTGGATACCTCATTCACTGCTGGTTTTTCGTGACAACAATGGTCAGCATCGTTATCCCTTTGGTCAATTATCTGGCAAGGCAATACCTATAGATGGCGACGTCTCTTTTGAAGTAGGGGAAAGTCGCGTTCGCTGGCGTAAACAGCTCACGCCCGACCGTCAGTGGAGCAAGTGGATAGACCTACCGGGTATTGAACCTGAACAATTTCATCTGATTACTGGCAATATTGCGCAGTATAAAGATCGGCTGTATGTAACAAAATTATCGGCATTTGGTGAAGACCAGCTTGAGATAATCCCGCTGGATACGCCAGATCTGGTCATTGATCACTCATTTAATAGCGGTAAACAGTATGCTTACTTTATCCGCCAATTACGGTCAAAGAGCGTGCAAATTATTCCAGTTAACGGTCCGCTAACTAAAAACGAGCGCTTCGCTTATGACGATCGCAATGTTTATACATGGACCGATACAGAGGTAAGGATTACGCCCTCCCCCTGCCCGGCGAAAACTCGTGTCAGAGAGGAAAATGTGCGTGAAGTTCAAAACAGAGACATTATTATTCCGGTGACGGATGAATCATGCCGCAACGCAGCAAAAGACGGGCAACCTTTGAAGCCCTGACCCCATGCCGTTATACTGCCGCCATCACCTAAAAACAGGAAACTACAATGAACGACAGTGAATTTCATCGCCTGGCTGACCAACTGTGGCTAACCATTGAAGAGCGCCTGGACGACTGGGATGGCGACAGCGATATCGACTGCGAAATCAACGGTGGCGTGCTGACCATTACCTTTGAGAACGGCAGCAAAATCATTATCAACCGCCAGGAACCGCTGCACCAGGTATGGCTGGCAACCAAACAGGGCGGCTACCATTTTGATCTGAAAGGCGATGAGTGGATTTGCGACCGTAGCGGTGAAACCTTCTGGGATTTGCTGGAACAGGCGGCAACGCAGCAGGCGGGTGAAACAGTCAGTTTCCGCTAAAATTGCATGCCGGATAAGCCTCGCTTTCCGGCTCGCTCATCACGAAAAATACTGCTGTAATAGCGGCGTATCGTTGTCCTGATTGGCAGGCGGCATGTTGCCAATAGATTTGGTTCGGAACGGAATCACCTGTTCGCGACCATCGACCTTCACAATCTGATAGAACTGCGGCAGGTTGAAGTTAATGAAGCTAGAGCCGTAGGTAAAACGGTCGTGCGATGACGAGTAGAAGCGGCTGACGTCACGCACCAGCTCCTCTTTGCTACCTTCGCAGTGGTGATACACCTCAACCCGGTTGCTTTCGTCGAGAATGTAGATATTAAAGCCATTTTCATCCTGCGTTTCTTCGAAGAAAAACTGGATGATCCCTTCGCTGGCAAAGCCGTCCACCACCGCCGGTAATTTGACGTGATTGGTTTCAACCTGCACTGACAGGCCGTGCAGTTTGTTATGCGAAATAGCACCATAAAACTCGATGGCGTTCTCCAGTTTCTGTACCGATACATTCAGGCGTTCGAAGAACAAACCCCAGGTTTGACCAGAAACGCGCAGTGCCTTGAAGCGCCCAGTTTCCTGGCGGGTGCTGGAAAGACGCAGTTCAATACACTCAGAAACCAGTTGCTGCACGCGGGTGCGAATTAAACCGCGCAGATGCTGGCTGTAGCAGAAGACTTCCACGCTATCGGGCGGTGCGGCGTCCTGATGCATTTTGCCGAGAATGGTTTTCAGGGCTTCAATCATCGACTGCTCACCGTTGAAGTGCAGCGTACGCACTTCGTTCCACGAGTTGCGGTACAGCAAGTCAACACTACCCACCAGGCATTTTTGCTCTTCACCAAAGCTGAAAACATCCAGCTTACGAAAATCGAAATGTACTACCTGGTTACGGAATGCCGTCGTCGGGTCATATTCCAGATTAACAATTATTGCCAGATGGCGAATTTCACATGGACTGTAGAGTGCTTTTGGCGTCGGTGCGGGCAGACGCAATGGGAAGTGGTGCGACACATCGGCCACCATCTCTTGCAACTTCGGCAGATCAACAATGCCATTGCCCTTAATGTACAAGCGTGTACGTGAAGTCAACAGGCCGTTAAACCACGCCCAGGCCACTAGCTTATTCAGGTAACGGTTATATTCCAGCGGCTGATGGCTGATGATCGACTCAATATTTGGCGCGCGGTTATACAGATACCAACCTGAACGGTTAGCACGGCCCGGCGGTACATAAATAAAGGTCAGATTCGGTTCCGAGAGATCAGGTGAAATCTGCGGGTTTACCAGCGTCACTTTACCCGGTAATGCTTCAAACGCGGCGTACAGTTTACGCGTCAGCACGCCGATATCCTGCGGGCTGGCGGAGACGCTAAGGTTATTGCGGCGCGCAAAGCGGATCAGATTACGGTAGCTCTGCATCATTGCGTCGAGCAGCTCGTTGTGCGCCTCACGCACCTGATCTATCTTCCAGTTAGCACGGTTATCGAGCATTGCCAGACGAGCATCGTCCCATTCCCACTCTTTCACCAACTGGCTTAACACTTCACGACGCCAGCCTACGCAGGCGCGTTCACGGCTGAGTTTTTCGCACACTTTTAAATAGAAGCAGCGGCGTACTAAATCCAGACGGGTGAAATCTTCAATCGCCGTCAGGTATTCAGTAACACGCTCCAGCATCATGCAGTACGGATCGAGGCCAAACGACACAATCTCGCCGTCGTGCAAACGCTGTTTGATATCTTTCGCCAGCAGGCGTGGGTTCGGGTATTCCCAGGAATAGGCTTCCAGCAGCAGTGTCTTCAGCACCGCTTTGTACGGGGAATCGATACTTTTGTAGAGTTGCCAAAGGCTGGCACCAAAGTACTCTTCAGCAGAAAGCGAGCTTAAGCCGCCGAGATCCAGCCATTCATTTGGCGTCAGCACGCCCTGCGCGTAGAGCGTCATTACATAGTCATCGTAATGCTCTTCTTCGTCGCAAGGCACCATATTCCACAGAATACGCTTACCGGCGAGACGCACGGCGGTACGGTAAAATTCATCAAGAAGCAGTATATGCTGGGTGGAGCCGCAATCTTCGCCCCCCAGACTGCCACTCTCGTTGTGGCGGAAACGGTTTTCATCAATCAGGAAGAAGCTAACTTCCACACCCAGCGAGGCAGCCCAGCTTTCCAGCAGGCTGCATTTACGTTGTAGTAACTGGCGCTCTTCGCTATCGAGCCAGGATTGATGACAGACCCAGATATCCAGGTCAGAGGAACAACTTTGCCCTACGGACGAAGTACTGCCCATGGTGTATACACCAGTAATCGGAAGCTCGCCTTTCGGCGGGTCCTGTACTGACATTCCACGATACAGTTCAAGTTCGTTCAGGTAGTGGCGTTGGGTTTCATCAGGCGTGTAAAGGCAAATGCCTTTGGGAACGTTACCATCAAGGTAACCCGGCATTAGCGGATGGTGATAGTGCAACAATGTCGGCAGCAGACTGTAAACCTGTTGGAATGCAGGCCCCATGGCAGCAAGCGCGCGATCCACGCGCAATTGATTTATGGCATCCAGTCTCTGTTTCAGAGTCTCAATATAGAGGTACAAGACGTATCGCCTGATTTGCTACCCGTCATGTCTGTGATTCCGGCAACATCAACGGAAACACGCGGCATTCGGGATATTTCGTATGTCAAAGGTAACTGTTACCACTTTCCGCGCCTGGTTTTTTTAGTTTCACGACGAAAAAATGGTCTAAAACGTGATCAATTTAACACCTTGCTGATTGACCGTAAAGAAAGATGCGCTACATACAAGTGTAGCACCGTTTATTCTCTGTAAATTCCTTATTACGACGGCTTGAAGCGCCTGTCAGGATTCAATTTACGTTTTGCATTAACGTCAACGTTTCACCACAACACTGACATCGCTCCAGCAAGGATGTTAGGATGGACCACGGATGATAATGACGGTAACAAGCATGTTAGACAATGTTTTAAGAATTGCCACACGCCAAAGCCCACTTGCACTCTGGCAGGCACACTATGTCAAAGACAAGTTGATGGCGAGCCATCCGGGATTAGTCGTTGAACTAGTACCGATGGTGACGCGCGGCGATGTAATTCTTGATACGCCGCTGGCGAAAGTAGGCGGAAAAGGCTTATTTGTTAAAGAGTTGGAAGTCGCGCTTCTGGAAAACCGCGCCGATATCGCCGTACATTCGATGAAAGATGTGCCGGTTGAATTCCCGCAAGGTCTGGGGCTGGTCACCATTTGCGAACGCGAGGATCCGCGTGATGCCTTTGTGTCCAATAATTATGACAATCTGGATGCGTTACCGGCTGGCAGTATCGTCGGGACTTCCAGCTTACGTCGCCAGTGCCAACTGGCGGAACGCCGCCCGGACCTGATTATCCGCTCTCTGCGTGGGAACGTTGGAACACGCCTTAGCAAGCTGGATAACGGCGAATACGATGCCATTATTCTTGCCGTGGCTGGATTAAAACGTTTAGGGCTGGAGTCCCGCATTCGCGCTGCGCTGCCCCCAGAAATTTCTCTTCCGGCAGTCGGACAAGGTGCCGTAGGTATTGAATGCCGCCTTGATGATACGCGTACCCGCGAGCTTCTTGCCGCACTTAATCACCATGAAACCGCGCTACGCGTCACCGCTGAACGTGCGATGAATACCCGTCTGGAAGGGGGTTGTCAGGTGCCGATTGGCAGCTATGCCGAACTTGTCGACGGCAAAATCTGGTTGCGTGCGCTGGTCGGTGCGCCGGACGGTTCGCAGATTATTCGTGGTGAACGCCGCGGTGCGCCGCAGGATGCCGAGCAAATGGGGATTTCACTGGCGGAAGAGCTACTGAATAACGGCGCACGGGAGATTCTCGCTGAAGTCTACAACGGAGACGCGCCAGCATGAGTATCCTGGTCACCCGCCCATCTCCAGCTGGAGAAGAGTTAGTGAGCCGTCTGCGCACACTGGGGCAGGTGGCCTGGCATTTTCCGCTGATAGAGTTTTCCCCGGGTCGGCAATTACCACAACTTGCCGACCAGCTATCAGCACTTGGTAAAGGCGATCTATTGTTTGCCCTTTCGCAACACGCCGTTGCTTTTGCCCAATCACAACTGCATCAGCAAGCTCTTAAATGGCCATTACTTGCTGGTTATTTCGCCATCGGCCGCACCACTGCGCTGGCGCTGCATACCGTGAGCGGGCACCAGGTTCGTTATCCGCAGGATCGGGAAATCAGTGAAGTCTTGCTACAATTACCGGAATTACAAAGTATTGCGGGCAAACGTGCGCTGATATTACGTGGCAACGGCGGTCGTGAGCTGATAGGAGAAACTCTGACGGCACGCGGTGCTGAAGTCACTTTTTGTGAATGTTATCAACGGTGCGCCATTCATTATGACGGTGCAGAAGAGGCGATGCGTTGGCAATCCCGCGAGGTGACGACCGTCGTTGTTACCAGCGGTGAAATGTTGCATCAACTCTGGTCATTGATCCCACAATGGTATCGTGAGCACTGGTTACTACGCTGTCGGCTTTTGGTCGTCAGTGAGCGTTTGGCGAAACTCGCCCGGGAACTGGGCTGGAATGACATTAAGGTCGCCGATAACGCTGACAACGATGCGCTTTTACGGGCATTACAATAACTCTCATAACAGGAAGCCATAATGACGGAACAAGAAAAAACCTCCGCCGTGGTTGAAGATACCAGGGAGGCCGTGGACACCACGCCACAACCTGTCGTTGCAGAAAAGAAGAGTAAGAATAGTACCGCTCTGATTCTCAGTGCGGTGGCTATCGCCATTGCTCTGGCAGCAGGCGTCGGTTTGTATGGCTGGGGTAAACAACAGGCCGTCAGTCAGACTGCCACCAGCGATGCCCTGGCGAGCCAACTCACGGCACTGCAAAAAGCCCAGGAAAGCCAAAAAGCGGAGCTGGAAGGCATTATTAAGCAACAGGCTGTACAGTTAGAGCAGGCGAATCGACAGCAAGAAACGCTGGCAAAACAGCTGGATGAAGTCCAACAAAAGGTCGCTACCATCTCTGGTAGCGATGCCAAAACCTGGCTTCTGGCACAGGCGGACTTTCTGGTAAAACTTGCCGGACGTAAACTCTGGAGCGATCAGGACGTCACCACCGCAGCAGCGTTACTGAAAAGCGCTGATGCCAGCCTGGCAGATATGAATGACCCCAGCCTTATTGCTGTTCGTCGGGCAATTACCAATGATATTGCCAGCCTTTCTGCGGTAACGCAGGTGGATTATGACGGCATTATCCTCAAGTTGAATCAGCTCTCTAATCAAGTGGATAACCTGCGTCTGGCCGACAATGATAGCGACGGTTCGCCAATGGATTCCGATGGTGAAGAGCTTTCCAGCTCCATCAGCGAATGGCGCGTCAATCTGCAAAAAAGCTGGCAGAGTTTTATGGACAACTTCATTACG
Source organism: Escherichia sp. E2586 (assembly GCF_005781105.1). Taxonomy (NCBI): domain Bacteria; kingdom Pseudomonadati; phylum Pseudomonadota; class Gammaproteobacteria; order Enterobacterales; family Enterobacteriaceae; genus Escherichia; species Escherichia sp. E2586. Next base: position 39,265 of record NZ_VATN01000011.1, on the reverse strand, counting down.
ATTCGCCGTCGTGATGATACTGCCGTACCGCTGTTAGCGCCGAATCAGGATATCTATCTGCGCGAAAATATTCGTTCCCGTCTGCTGGTCGCCGCACAAGCAGTGCCGCGTCATCAGGAAGAGACGTACCGCCAGGCGCTGGAGAACGTCTCCACCTGGGTTCGTGCTTATTACGATACTGAAGATGCCACCACCAAAGCGTTTCTCGACGAGGTGGACCAGTTAAGCCAGCAAAATATCTCGATGGATCTCCCGGAAACACTGCAAAGCCAGGCGATGCTGGAAAAACTGATGCAGACTCGCGTGCGTAACCTGCTGGCACAACCGGCAGCAGGGGCAACGGAAGCTAAACCTGCACCTGCACCTGCACCTGCACCTGCACCTGCACCGCAAGCTGATGCCCCGGCAGCCGCGCCGCAAGGAGAATAACCATGCTAAAAGTGTTATTGCTCTTTGTGTTGCTGATTGCGGGGATCGTGGTCGGCCCGATGATTGCCGGTCATCAGGGTTACGTACTGATCCAGACCGACAACTACAATATCGAAACCAGCGTGACTGGCCTGGCGATCATTTTGATTCTGGCGATGGTCGTGCTGTTTGCCATTGAGTGGCTACTGCGGCGGATCTTCCGCACCGGCGCGCACACCCGGGGTTGGTTTGTCGGACGTAAGCGTCGCCGCGCACGTAAGCAGACTGAACAGGCGCTGCTAAAACTGGCAGAAGGCGATTATCAGCAAGTTGAAAAGCTGATGTCAAAAAATGCCGATCACGCTGAACAGCCGGTGGTGAACTACCTGCTGGCTGCCGAAGCCGCACAGCAACGCGGGGATGAAGCGCGCGCCAATCAGCATCTGGAACGCGCAGCGGAACTTGCGGGCAACGACACTATTCCGGTGGAAATCGCCCGCGTTCGCCTGCAACTGGCGCGTAATGAAAATCATGCGGCACGCCACGGCGTGGATAAGTTACTCGAAGTCACACCACGCCATCCGGAAGTGCTGCGTCTGGCAGAACAAGCGTATATCCGTACCGGCGCGTGGAGTTCACTGCTGGACATAATCCCGTCAATGGCGAAAGCCCACGTTGGTGATGAAGAACATCGCGCAATACTGGAACAACAGGCATGGATTGGTCTGATGAATCAGGCACGGGCCGATGACGGCAGCGAAGGTTTACGTAACTGGTGGAAAAACCAAAGCCGGAAAACGCGTCATCAGGTGGTTTTGCAGGTGGCAATGGCGGAACATCTTATTGAATGTGACGATCATGATACTGCCCAGCAAATTATCATCGACGGCCTGAAACGCCAGTATGATGATCGCCTACTGCTGCCGATCCCACGACTGAAAACCAACAATCCGGAACAGCTTGAAAAAGTGCTACGCCAGCAAATCAAAAACGTCGGCGATCGCCCGCTGTTGTGGAGCACGCTGGGTCAGTCGCTGATGAAACACGGTGAATGGCAGGAAGCATCGCTCGCCTTCCGCGCGGCACTGAAACAACGCCCGGACGCCTACGATTACGCATGGCTTGCCGACGCGCTGGACAGACTGCACAAACCGGAAGAAGCCGCATCGATGCGCCGCGACGGTTTGATGTTGACGTTGCAGAACAACCCGCCGCAGTAATTTATATCGCCTCGTTCAGAGGCGATATTTTTTTACAAGGATGTCAAAAATGCGCATGCCTTCCCGCTACCTTTTCCGCTTGCCATCGCCTGAAAGTAATCCTGTTCGGGTAAGGTTGTTACTCTGCTTTTTGATATGTGCTGCTCTGGCTGGCGTAGGCTGGCTGACTATTTCCTTCGTGCGTACGGGCAACACCTTCATCTTCTGGTTATCACTTTTTATTGTGTCTCTGATAGCCGCCGCGAAGCAGGATAAAATCAAGCTCCTCAAGAAACGCCGAATCATGGCCGATAAACGTCAGGGGCTTTCCATTTGTCAGTTTGCACGCCAGTTTAATCCTCGTACCGTAGATACATGGATCATTCGGGCTGTGTGGAATACCTTGCAAGAAAACGGCTATATCGGCTACCCACTGCCACTTAAAGCCGACGATAAACTGGACGAAGATCTGGATTTGGTAAACGATGCCGTTGAGTTAGAAGAGCTGGTCGAAGATATCGCCGCTCGCTGCGGACGCGATTTAACCGGAATAGAGAATAATCAGTTTCTTCCCATCGTCACGGTAGGCTCCCTTGTAAGGGTGCTAAATGCACAACCAATGACGCAAGAGCGACGTAGCCTGTTGTTTATTCAGCCATAAAAAAACGCCTGCTCTTATTACGGAGCAGGCGTTAAAACAGGTCTGTATGACAACAAGTGGGTGCTTCACTCAACGTTGTGTCCATGGTGTCTGATGAGGCATAAGCGACATCTGTCAGTGGACGATAAGCACCGTAAACGGCTCTGCGTCATTCCTAAGTTTATGAGGCACTAAGGCGAACATAAGAGATGGAATGAGCATCTACCCAATTATTATGCCATACAGGCCCGGGAAATAACATCCTTTAATACTTGTTATGAGAAAATTCTGCAATCCAGGTTTCTTTCATTCGCAATAATTACCTGAGCAAATATTATCCAGCACCTTACTCTCTTTAATTATAAATACTGTGAATTGTTAAAAATATTTAATAACCAATATATATATTAATTACACTCCTAATCAAAAACAGCATCAATAATCAACACTATACAATAAACCTGCCTTACATATCCCCCGCACCAGGGGTAGGATTGAAAACGCTCTCCTGATCTTTCGATTCATTCTCATGGCAAATAAATAATATATTTTCATCATAATTATTTATATACCCATTTTATCAGGGAGAGGGATCTCAATTATCAATGCTTAATTACGTCATCCATTTAATGACATGAAACCGGAGCATTTTGCATGGAAATTTCGTTTTCACCCAAACTACTGGTGATCGCAATCGCCGCCGCTATTCCTTTGCTGGCCAGTGCTGCAGATACCCCGTCAACCGCTACCGCGCGCGAAGGCTATGCCGGGTATGATCACCCTAACCAGTACCTGGTTAAACCGGCGACCACCATTGCCGATAATATGATGCCTGTGATGCAGCATCCGGCACAGGATAAAGAAACCCAGCAGAAGCTGGCGGAATTAGAGAAAAAGACCGGTAAGAAACCGAACGTGGTTGTTTTCTTACTGGATGACGTGGGCTGGATGGATGTCGGCTTTAATGGCGGTGGCGTGGCGGTAGGTAACCCAACGCCAGATATTGACGCCGTTGCCAGCCAGGGATTGATTTTAACCTCTGCATATTCTCAACCAAGTTCTTCCCCTACCCGCGCCACCATTCTCACCGGACAATACTCCATCCACCACGGCATTCTGATGCCGCCGATGTACGGGCAACCGGGCGGTCTGCAAGGGTTAACCACCCTGCCGCAATTGCTGCACGACCAAGGTTACGTCACCCAGGCTATCGGGAAATGGCATATGGGGGAAAACAAAGAGTCGCAGCCGCAGAACGTCGGCTTTGATGATTTCCGTGGCTTCAACTCCGTGTCCGATATGTATACCGAATGGCGCGATGTTCACGTCAACCCGGAAGTCGCCCTGAGTCCGGACCGTTCTGAATACATCAAGCAATTACCATTTAGCAAAGATGATGTTCATGCTGTACGCGGCGGCGAACAGGAGGCCATTGCTGACATTACGCCGAAATATATGGAAGACCTGGATCAACGCTGGATGGAATATGGCGTTAAGTTCCTCGACAAGATGGCGAAGAGTGATAAACCTTTCTTCCTCTATTATGGCACTCGCGGCTGCCACTTCGATAACTACCCGAACGCCAAATATGCGGGTAGCTCTCCGGCACGAACCTCGTATGGTGACTGCATGGTAGAGATGAACGATGTGTTCGCTAATCTCTACAAAACGCTGGAGAAAAACGGTCAGCTGGATAACACGCTTATTGTCTTCACCTCCGATAACGGTCCGGAAGCCGAAGTGCCTCCGCACGGTCGCACACCGTTCCGTGGAGCGAAAGGATCTACCTGGGAAGGCGGCGTTCGCGTTCCGACTTTCGTGTACTGGAAAGGCATGATCCAACCGCGTAAATCTGACGGTATTGTTGATCTGGCAGATCTCTTCCCAACAGCACTGGATCTGGCGGGGCATCCTGGGGCGAAAGTTGCGAATTTAGTGCCGAAAACCACCTTTATCGATGGTGTAGACCAGACATCTTTCTTCCTGGGAACAAACGGCCAGTCTAACCGTAAGGCCGAGCACTACTTCCTCAACGGCAAACTCTCTGCTGTGCGTATGGATGAGTTCAAGTATCACGTCCTGATTCAGCAGCCTTACGCTTATACCCAGAGCGGGTATCAGGGTGGGTTCACCGGCACGGTAATGCAAACAGCCGGATCGTCGGTGTTTAACCTCTACACCGATCCACAGGAAAGCGATTCTATCGGCGTGCGCCATATCCCGATGGGAGTACCACTGCAAACCGAAATGCACGCGTATATGGAGATCCTGAAGAAATATCCTCCACGCGCGCAGATTAAATCTGACTAATCCGGCGCTATCGCAGTGATCTGCCTTTGCCGGATGCGATGTTGACGCATCTTATCCAGCCTACAGAACGCTGCAATTTATTGAATTTGCACGATCATGTAGGCCGGATAAGGCGTTTACGCCGCATCCGGCAATCAACCGCAGGCGGCCACAAAATGGCCGCTTTTTTTACTTATTCACCACCATCAAATGCGCCTGCATAATGTCGCTGGCCGGGCGACCGTGCGCCAACAAATCAGCCATTGCTTTAAGATACGGCGGTAGATGGCGGAAATAACGCTGATACCCGGCACACAAATAATTCAGCCCTGGCTTGCCGCTGGCATCGAGCATAAAGCGGTGTTTCGGGCAGCCTCCCCAGCACGCTTTTAACACGTTACAACTGCGACACTGCGCCGGTAACTGCTTAAATTTATCTTCACCAAAAGTCTGCTGCTGCGGAGAATCTACCATTTCTGCGATGGTCTGCTGAAGCATATTCCCCAGTCGATATTGCGGATAAACATAGTGATCGCAGGCGTAAACGTCGCCGTTGTGCTCAACAATCATCGAGCGCCCACAGGTTGGCTGATGATGGCAAACCGCACCCGACGCACCAACAAAATTGGCAAACGCCCATTCGATATTCATCACGAAAATCTTGCCGACGTCGCGTTTGATCCAGTGGTCGAATATCGCCACCAGAAACTCACCAAATTCATCGGGGCGCACCGACCATTCCGTCAGGTCACCCTGAATATCGCCGGGCGCATGTAGTTTCAGTCCATCGCGGGCAGCTGTTTCATCAGCCAGGCGCTCGACCACCGGAATAAACTGGATGAATTCGACTCCCGCATCGCACAAAAAATCATAAACCTGCAACGGTTGCTGCGCGCTGGTGCGGTTGACGCAGACCAGCACGTTATAGTCGACATGATGCTTTTGCAGCAGCATCAGGGCACGCATCACCAGCTTATGCGTTGGTCTGCCACCTTTGGTCACGCGATATTGATTGTGGATCTCAGCCAGACCATCCAGAGATAACCCAACAAGAAAATGATTTTCTGCCAGAAATGCACACCATTCGTCATCGAGCAGCACACCGTTAGTCTGGAAGCTGTTACTTACCTTCCTGCCAGTACCGTATTTCGCCTGTAACTTTACGGCACGGCGGTAAAACTCCAGCCCCATCAGCGTTGGCTCACCGCCCTGCCAGGTAAAAGCGACTTCGTTTTGTGGTTCGCTGGCGGCGATATAGTGACGGACATACGCTTCCAGCGTGTCTTCGTCCATATGCGTGACTGGCTTTTCACGGTAAAGGGATTGTTTTTCGAGATAAAAACAGTAGTCACAGTTCAGATTACAATCGGAACCGCTCGGTTTCGCCATCACGTGAAACGCACGCGTTGGAACATGTTGCAGCATGGTCGCTCCTTGCCTGAAGTCATCCTTCAATAAGTTAAGGGCGAAATCATACCGTGTGGCAATGAGTTACTACGGGCGTTTATTGCGAAGGGAGAGTGATGAAATGCACAGAAAACAAAAAACCCCGCCGAAGCGGGGTTCAAAATTGGTCGGCGAGAGAGGATTCGAACCTCCGACCCACTGGTCCCAAACCAGTTGCGCTACCAAGCTGCGCTACTCGCCGAAATACTGCTTTTTGAATTTTTAGTTCAATTCTTTAAAGTCGTGGTGCGAGGGGGGGGACTTGAACCCCCACGTCCGTAAGAACACTAACACCTGAAGCTAGCGCGTCTACCAATTCCGCCACCTTCGCATTGTCACAACTTCTAATAATGGGGTGGCTAATGGGATTCGAACCCACGACAACTGGAATCACAATCCAGGGCTCTACCAACTGAGCTATAGCCACCACTACAAATCTTGTTACGCGGTATTACTACCACCGCAGCTCAAGCGCCGGGACTAAATGGCGCGCCCGACAGGATTCGAACCTGAGACCTCTGCCTCCGGAGGGCAGCGCTCTATCCAGCTGAGCTACGGGCGCTTAGCGCCGTTGCGGGGGTGGATAATACGGACTTCCCACCCCTCTGTCTAGTCCCTTTTTAAATAAAATGCGCGTTTGGTTACGGTTTGCGCGCTTTGCTGCTTATTTCTCCAGTTTATGCGCTTTACCGTGGCGATTAAGGCCAAAAACTTTATAAATCGCCGTCACCGCCAGCATGAAGATGATGCCGACAAACAGCGACATACGGGTATCTTCATTAAAGTACATACCGATCAAAACGCAAATCAGGAATGCCATTGTTACGTAGTTGGCCCACGGGAACAGGATTGAGCGGAACGGATGGCTGGCAATCGCCGCTTTGTGTGCACGACGAAAACGCAGCTGGCTTATCAAAATCACAAACCACGGCACCATGCCCGGAAGCACGCTGGCACTGTAAACGTAGACAAACACGCGCTGTGGGTTAGGGATGATGTAGTTCAGGCATGAGCCAATTAGCAGGATGACAATGGATACCGCCACTCCTGCAACCGGCACACCGTGACGGGAAACTTTCGCCATCGCCGCCGGTAACTGACGGTTTTTCGCCAGCGCGTAGAGCATACGTCCGCAACTGTACATGCCGCTGTTACAGCCAGAGAGCGCAGCCGTCAGCACCACAAAGTTGATAATGCCCGCCGCTGCGGTAATGCCGATTTTGGCGAAAGTCAGTACAAACGGGCTGCCGTTGCTGCCTATTTCATTCCACGGGAAGATGGTGACGATAACGAAAATCGCGCCTACGTAGAAAATCAGGATTCGCCACAACACCTTACCTACGGCACTGCGCAGCGTCACCTGCGGATTCTTCGCTTCACCGGCAGTAATGCCAATCAGCTCCACGCCCTGGTAGGACGCCACCACAATACACAATGCGGTCAGGAACCCTTTCCAGCCACCCGCAAAGAAACCGCCATGCTCTGTGAGATTGCTAAAACCAATCGACTGCCCGCCATTGCCAAAGCCAAAGAAAATCACGCCCAGACCAATGACAATCATCACAATAATCGTGGTGACTTTGATCATCGCGAACCAGAACTCGATTTCACCGTACAACCGCACCGCTGCCAGATTCGCCAGTGCCACCAGCGCCACTGCGATCAATGCGGGTATCCACTGCGCCATCTCCGGGAACCAGAACTGGACATAAACACCGATGGCGGTAATTTCCGAGATCCCCACCGCCATCCACATAAACCAGTAAGACCAGGCGGTGAGATAGCCAAAGAACGGGCTCATGTAACGATGCGCATAAACGGCGAACGAACCGGTAACCGGTTCGAGGAACAACATTTCGCCCATTGAACGCATGATGAAAAAGACGAACAGCCCGGCGATGATATAGGCCAACAATACGGATGGCCCGGCCCATTTCAGGGTACTGGCGGCCCCCATAAACAGGCCGACGCCAATGGTGCCCCCCAGGGCGATGAGTTCGATATGTCGAGCTTCCAGCCCACGCTGTAGCTCTGGTTTGTTATCTGCCATAAATCCTCGTGTTGTGTTTGCATGCTTTCCGGTGTTACCGGTTATCGTTATGGGTACATCGAGTGTTGCGAATGTTTTCGTAATTCAGGAGAAATGGCAAATAAAGCATTAAAAATTTGAATGCTTTGTGTAATAAAAAGACAGGCAGGCGACGAAGTGACCACTCCGTCGCTTTACAGAGAGAGGAAAATCAGAGATCGCCGGTGTAATGCCAGCGTAAATAACGCAGCAAACGAAGCTGGCGCTTAATGCGACTCGGCTGCGAAAGCAGTCTATAAAGCCACTCCAGTCCCAGTTTTTGCCAGATTTTCGGCGCGCGTTTTACGTGACCGGTAAAGACATCGTACGTTCCACCAACGCCCATATACAGCGCATTAGGGTGCACCAGGCGGCAGTCGCGCATGAAGATCTCCTGCTTTGGTGACCCCATTGCGACAGTGACAATTTGCGCACCACTGGCGTGAATACGCTCAAACAGCGCCTGACGCTGCTCGGGTTTAAAATAACCATCCTGGCTGCCAACGATATTCACATTCCACTGGTCGCGCAGTTTAGCTTCGGTCTGCGCCAGCACATCAGGTTTACCGCCCACAAGAAATACCGGCGTCCCTTCCTTGCCTGCGCGCGCCATTACTTCTTCCCAGAGATCGGCACCGGCAACGCGGGAAACCTGTGCCTGCGGGTACTTTTTACGCACCGACCGCACAACGCTAATGCCATCGGCATATTTAAATTCGGCAGCGTTAATTAACTCCCTGACCTCGACGTTATCTTCAATGGTCAGCATTTTTTCGGCATTAATGGCAACCAGCGTTCCCTGCTTAAGCTGCCCATCAGCGAACAGATAATCGAGGGCATGCTGCATATCACGCCAACCGATCAACTGTAAGCCACGCAGCGTATAGGTCGGTGCCGTGGTGGTGTTATTCATTGTTATCCTTCAACCTGCGTCCGGAGCGATGATTTTATTCGTTTATGAACGAGTCCGGCGTTATCAAAAAGCCAGTACAGCAGTTTTGCAATCATCAGGCTTGCGCCGAAGACCACGATAAAAAAGACGACACGCGAGACAAACGAATCCAACCCTTCGCGCGCCAGCACGATCATATTGAAGATCGCCCCGAAGCAGAAACTGTGGAGAATCGCAGCCTTATAGCGATTAGTTTCGCGGTTGCCCAGCTCATACAACCAGTCGAACCACTTGATGATCAGACCAACCACAATCGCCCCGAGCGGGATGAACAACGCGCCGCCCATAACAACCAGTGAGCCTATAAGCGTAGGCGAGATCGCCAGCCCGGAGTGGTTATTCAGCACTTCCCAGGTAAAGTAGTTGGCGGAGTTCAGCACCATACTCGGGCGACCCGGCCACAGCCAGGAAGGGATAAAGACATAGAAATCACGGACAATTGGAGCCAGGCCCTGGAAGTCGATGTTGTCGTAGTTCTGCAACAGCAGCGCCAGATTCTCCCACGGCGAGAAGGTATCGCGGGTGAGATAGAGAAACGTATAGAACGCCTCATCGCCGCTCACGTTCATTCCGTAGCGTTTTAGCGCCAGCCAGAACATACCGACAATCCCCAGCACGCCCGCAGCCGCCAGCATCCACAGTGAAATCCAGCCGCGAATAATGCCGATAAACAGGAAGATAGCGAACGCGATAATGATATTGGCGCGAGTGCCGCCGACAATCATGTAAGTCAGCAAACCAAAGGCGACCGTGCTGACGAGGAAAAACAGCCACGCTTTACTGTCCTGGCGCAGAAAGTAGACCACTAACATTGCCGGGATGAAAAAGTAAAAGAAACGCTTTAACGCCACGCCTGAGACTTCGCTGGAGAAGATCTGGCTGTAGGAGTTAAGCCGGAACAGCAAAAAACCGTTATGCATGAAAAAGATGCCAACGCTCACCAGCGCGATACCCATCAGAATCACCCACATGAGATTGGTTTCCACGCGGTTCATGGTAAACACTGGACGGCGCGGTGCATCAGCAACGCGTTTGCGTAAACGTGTTTTGTAAGTGACGTAGTAAACTGCGTAAAATCCCCCCGCAGAAAGTAACGCCTGCAACAAGATATCTGGCGGCACCACGGCAACATCAAAGCGAAACACCAGCAAGCTGGTCAGCGGGAAGCCGAAGAAAAAGGTCAGCAAAAACAGCAATGAAAAGAAGACATTGAAGTTAAAGCGCACGCGGCGAAACTCAAACCATGTCAGCGTGGCGATAAACAGCGTGCAGAGCAGCCAGACAACAAACAGGCCGCTGAATTGCAGCAGGCTCATGCGACCTCCCCGGAGGCAATAGCCAACGCCCGCTGCCAGCCTTGCAGATAGTTCGGGCTAAAGAAGGCAATGGTGTTTTTATCCACCGACGTCAGCTGGCGCTGCGCTTCACGCACAATATCTTCGTTGAGATCGTCAGTGGTAAACAGCACCGGCAAATGCTGTTCTGTCATATCCTGCCAGAACGGATTTTCCCGGTTAAGCACACAAGGAATGCCCGCCTGAATCAGTAAGCACAGCGTACCAATGCCCTGCTGGCGGGCAAAAATAAAGTAGCCGAGATCGCACTGGCGAAGTAGTGCCAGATAGGCGTCAAATTCCAGTTTTTCGCTCAGAACTTGCAGATTTTCTTCGCTGAATAACTCGAGCCCCGCCTGACGAACTTCGTCGATATACGCTTCGTTATTAGGCGGATAGCCCATCGGTACAACCAGTTTTACCGTATCGCCAAACTGCTGATGAACAGCGCGCAAGGCGGCGATATGCTCATTGCTGCGATCGCCGGAGTTCCCTACCAAAATGGTCATTTTCCCTTCACGTTGCCGATCGTTCGCCATTGTATTGAGAGAAGGGTCCATCCGGGTTGGGAAGTAAATCAGTTCGCCCCGCACCTTTGGATGCGTTTTGGCAAAAAAGCTCAAGTCTCCCCGAGTGGCAAACACACAGCCCACTCGCTTTTGTGCCAGTCGGCGCAGAGGATAAAAGAGTTTATATTTCAATCCACTGGAAACTTCATAGAGATCTGCCCCCCAGATATGCCAGTAAAACTGGCTGGGCTTGATTCCGCCACTAAGCAGCGCCAGCCACAGCTTGGGATTGAACTGGCCGTGGAAGAAAAACCGTTGCTGGCGGTTAGCTTTCGCTTTAGCGATAACGGCTTCTGCCAGTGATTTTTTCCCAGGGAAAAATTGCACAGAAAGCGCCGGACAACTATCACTTAAGCCGTCGTCCTTGCCAGCAACCATAAACTCGCGCGCGTGCTCGCTCGTCGCGGCCAGCGCGTCATTGAAAAACCGCAGAACGGTTTGGTTATGGTGAGGGATATCCGATCCCAGTACGTGAATCAGTACAGTCATGCCCGCCTACGCCAGAGTAAAAACACGCCACAACAAAGAGAGAAATAGACGATATAGGTTGCCATGTAGGCCTGCGCCGCGCCCAGGGCGCCATGCACGGGGATCAACCAGTGGGCAAATACCATCAATAAAGTGAACTGGCTGACTTCCGCCAGAATATAAAAACGCAGCGACGCTTTGGCGATCACTAAATAACCAAAGACATAGGCGCCCACTTTCAACACATCGCCGACCAACTGCCAGGCAAAGAGATCCCGCATGGCGGTAAATTTATTCGACAACAGTAACCAGATGGCAAAATCACGCAGTAGCCAGACGGTGAAACTCGCTGCCGCCACGGCCGGTAAAACAAATTTCAGCGACTTCACCACTTCCCGAGTGATATCGCGTTTTTCCGTTAGCCGCGACAACGTGGGCAGTAAATATACACTGAACGATGCGGTAATAAATTGCAGGTAGGCGTCGGAAATACTACTCACCCCTTGCCAGATCCCCACTTCATCCCAGCTATACTGCGCCGCCAGCAGTTTACGCATCATGATGTACGCAACGGGCAAGGTCACCGACGTAATCAACGCCATGAGTGTAAATTTGCTCAACTGCCCTGCCAGACCGTTATCCCAGCTGGGTTTTAGATAGCTTAACGGGATAGCGCCACGCTTAATTAACATGACGGCGGCAGGCATTACCACCAGCGCGGGAATCAGCGCCAGACCAAGCAACGCGCCTTCATAACCGCCAAAACGGTAACTGACATAATAAGCGATAACGCCAATCAGGCTGCCGACAATCAGCGATAACGCATTACCCGCGGCATCGCGAAAGCCTTTCATCAACGCCAGCAACAGGTTGCCCCAAGCGATCCCCATTTGCACTAGCGCCACTAAACGCACCAGCCCTTGATAGTCGTTATTACCAAACAATCCCTGGCTGATTGGCGCAGCTGCCAGCACAAAGACCAGCGCCATCAGCGTGGAGAAGCCAAGCACCATCGCAGATGAAGTGCCGACCACACGGCGCAGCTGCTGCGGATTATCGTGGTACTGGGCAACGTATTTGGTTACGCCATTAAAGATGCCCGCCCCGGCAAGCACACCGAGCACGGTTATCAACTGGCGGAAATTTGCCGCCAACCCTAGTCCTGCCGGACCAAATGACACCGCCAATAATTTACCAACCAGTAACCCAGCGCCAATCTTGACCAGCGTACTGGCCGCCGTCCACAAGGATGCTTTTGCCAGCGACATATCAGGAGAAGTAGTTCAACAAGGTCGCAATCACCGTGCGCTGATTGACGGGCGACAAGTTGTAGAACAACGGCAGGCGCAGCAGGCGCTCGCTCTCTTTGGTGGTGTAGCGATCTTCACCGTGAAACTCACCAAAGCGTTCACCCGCAGGGCAACCGTGCAGCGGAATGTAATGGAACACCGCCATGATTTCCGCTTCCTTCAGGAAGCTAATCAACGCGCTCCGGTCATCAATATCCCGCAGCTTGATGTAGAACATATGCGCGTTCTGCACGCAGTCATCCGGAATCGACGGCAACTCGATACGCCCGGCTTTCGCCAGAGGTGCTAACGCATCGTAGTAATTTTGCCACAACGCCAGACGTTGCTGGTTGATACGTTCGGCTGCTTCCAGTTGCGCCCACAGATACGCAGCTTGCAGATCGGACATCAAATAGCTGGAGCCGATATCGCGCCATGTATATTTATCAACCTGACCACGGAAGAACTGGCTGCGGTTAGTCCCTTTTTCACGGATGATCTCGGCACGTTCAATCAACGCCTTATCATTAATCAGCGTCGCCCCGCCTTCACCGCCCGCCGTGTAGTTTTTGGTTTCATGGAAGCTAAAGCAGCCAATATGGCCAATGGTTCCCAGCGCTCGCCCTTTGTAAGTGGACATCACGCCCTGAGCGGCATCTTCCACCACAAACAGATTATGCTTTTTCGCCAACGCCATAATGGTGTCCATTTCGCAGGCCACGCCCGCGTAATGCACCGGCACAATAACGCGCGTTTTGTCGGTGATCGCCGCTTCAATCAGCGTTTCGTCGATGTTCATGGTGTCCGGGCGAACATCAACAAAAACAATTTTTGCTCCACGCAGCACAAAGGCGTTGGCGGTGGAGACAAAGGTGTAGCTCGGCATGATCACTTCATCGCCCGGTTGGATATCCAGAAGCAGCGCCGCCATCTCCAGAGAAGCGGTGCAGGATGGCGTCAGCAGTACTTTGGCGCTGCCAAAACGTTGCTCCAGCCACTGCTGGCAGCGACGGGTAAAACCGCCATCGCCGCACAGTTTGCCGCTACCCATTGCCGACTGCATATAGTCGAGTTCGGTGCCCACCACCGGCGGTGCGTTAAATGGAATCATGTGATCACCTGTATAACCAGTACGCGGTGCTTTCTACATTCGCACCACTTTGTATGTATCGTTTAAGCGCGGCGGTGTTGCCCATCTGGGTCGCCACCCGCAATGTTGTTTTACCGCGAGCATACGCCCAGTTTAGCGCCGTTTGCATCAGTTCAGCACCTGCGCCGCGTCCTGCCAGTAAACCAATGCGCGCGTCAGTGGCATTCAACTCTCGTAGAGAAACATAGCCGCGAATCTCTCCGGACGCCGCGCGTAAAACCAGGCATTGATGATCAAAGGTGCCGCGCACGGCATTTTCAATCCACTGCGCGTAAAAGCGACCACTGGCATCGGGTGCATACCACGGCATACGAAAACGGCTTTGGGCGAATGCTTCGCGGGCTAACTGGCGTAGTACTGGAATATCTGCTTCTTGAGCCACTTCCGCACGGCTTTCACTGACGTTGATCACGGGGAGCGCAAAATCCACTTCTCCTTCGACCAGCGAGAATCCCAGCTGTTGCAGGACATCTAGTTCTTCGGTATTGGATGCGGCAATTTTGGCCTGTACTCGTGACCACGGCGCCAAAACGCCTGGCGTCAGGAGCGGTGCGTCAGGACTAATGCGCACGATGGCGCTGTTAACGCCAAAAAAGGCGTTTTCCCAGGTTAGTGGTTCAATACTGGCGCGGACGGGCATTCTCTATCTCCCTCAACACAGTCGTTTACTGTAATCAGTATCAGCGCCAGACTCCTTTGGTATCCACCACATACTGCTGCTGAACATCATCGCCGCTAATGGCTTTAAACTGGCTGTGATCTACCAACATCACCAGCACATCTGCCGTCGCCAGCGCCTCGTCAAGCTGCGCCAGCGTGCAAAGCCCGGTCAGTTTTTTCGGCAACTGGTGAATATTAGGTTCAACAACCAGCGTTTCGCCGCTGTGCCACAGGGCGATCAGTTCAGCGATTTCCATCGCCGGGCTTTCGCGCAGGTCATCAATATTCGGTTTAAACGCCAGACCAAAACAGGCAATTTTCAGTTCACTGGCGCGTTTATCAGTGGCAGCCAGACAATCAGCGACCGCCGCTTTCACCTGATCAATCACCCAGAAAGGTTTGTGATCGTTCACTTCACGCGCGGTACGGATAAGCCGCGCCTGCTGTGGGTTCTGCGCCACGATAAACCACGGGTCGACGGCAATGCAGTGACCGCCCACACCCGGACCAGGCTGGAGAATATTGACTCGTGGATGGCGATTCGCCAAACGAATCAGTTCCCAGACGTTAATTCCTTGCTCGGCACAAATCAGCGACAGTTCGTTAGCAAAAGCAATATTCACGTCGCGGAAGCTGTTTTCTGTGAGCTTACACATTTCCGCCGTCCGCGAGTTAGTGACGACACACTCACCTTCGAGGAAAATTTTGTACAGTTCGCTGGCGCGCGCCGAGCAAACTGGCGTCATGCCGCCAATGACGCGATCGTTTTTAATCAGCTCGACCATCACCTGGCCCGGCAACACGCGTTCCGGGCAATAAGCAATATTGACGTCCGCCTGCTCACCCACCTGCTGCGGGAAAGTCAGGTCCGGACGCATCTCTGCTAACCATTCTGCCATCTTCTCGGTTGAACCCACCGGCGAGGTGGATTCAAGGATCACCAACGCGCCTTTTTTCAGCACTGGCGCAATGGAGCGGGCAGCCGATTCGACGTAGGCCATATCCGGCTCATGATCGCCTTTAAATGGCGTTGGGACAGCAATCAGCCAGGCATCAGCCTCAACCGGCGTCGTACTCGCTCGTAAAAAACCACCTTCTACGGCAGTTTTTACCACGCTCGCTAAATCAGGTTCGACGATATGGATTTCGCCACGATTGATGGTATCAACCGCTTGTTGGTTGATATCAACACCAATCACCTGTTTTTGCCGTGAGGCAAACGCAGCCGCCGTTGGCAGCCCGATATAACCCAGTCCGATAACAGAAATGGTCGCAAAACTCATAGTGATATCCGATTATTTTTTAACGCTTCCAAAATGCGAGAGCATGCCTGACCATCACCATACGGGTTATGGGCTCGGCTCATAGTTTGATATTCATCTTCGTCTTCTAAAAGACGCGTCACTTCCTCGACGATCCGTTGCTTATCCGTCCCCACCAGACGTACCGTACCTGCGGTCACCGCTTCTGGGCGTTCGGTGGTATCGCGCATCACCAGCACCGGTTTACCCAGAGAAGGTGCTTCTTCCTGAATGCCGCCAGAGTCAGTCAAAATCAACCAGGCATGGTTCATCAACCAGACAAACGGTAAATACTCCTGGGGATCAATCAAAATGACATTTTTCACATGCCCCAGAATGCGATTGACCGGCTCTCTGACATTCGGGTTAAGGTGTACCGGATAAACAATCTGGATGTCCTGATGAGTGGTAGCAATTTCAGCCAGCGCATGGCAAATTTCTTCAAAACCACGACCAAAGCTCTCACGCCTATGACCGGTCACCAGAATCATCTTTTTATCGGGATCGATAAACGGGTAATTTGCCGCCAGTTCTGAACGCAGCGTATCGCTGCTCATTACCTGGTCGCGCACCCACAGCAGCGCATCAATTACTGTATTACCGGTAATAAATATTCGGCTGTCAGCGACGTTTTCACGCAGCAAATTTTGCCGGGAAGTTTCAGTTGGTGAGAAATGGTACATCGCCAGATGCCCGGTCAATGTACGGTTAGCCTCTTCCGGCCACGGCGAATAGAGATCGCCCGTGCGCAGTCCGGCCTCAACGTGACCAACAGGAATTCGCTGATAAAACGCTGCCAGGCTGGTTGCCAGTGTGGTGGTAGTATCACCATGAACCAGCACAACGTCTGGTTTGAACTCGGCAAGAATAGGTTTTAGTCCTTCCAGAATCCGACAGGTTATCTCTGTCAGGCCCTGTCCTGGCTGCATTATGTTGAGATCGTAGTCAGGTACAATGGAAAAGAGTTTCAGCACCTGATCGAGCATCTCCCGATGCTGCGCAGTGACGCAAACTTTAGCCTCAAAAAAAGGATCTTTTGCCAACGCATGCACCAACGGCGCCATCTTGATGGCTTCCGGGCGCGTACCAAATACAGTCAGTACTTTCACATCGATTCTCTTCGAATAAGCGGCGAGCGCCTTTGCGCTCACCACAGCTGTGTTGCTATTTCGAGCAACGGCGGGTTAATGCGACACCAGCCCCGATCAGCCCCCCGACAATGCCCCACATAATCATCAGGAAGGCACGACGTGGGCTATCGCGTTTTACCGGTTCTTCCGGTGTACGCAAATAGCGATAGGTCTGAAAACGCGGATCCAGGGTTGGACCAACATTAAGGGTATTTAACATGGCCCGATTCTGATCATAGTCGAGATCAAAGGCTGGGCCGACAGCCTGTAAATTTTCCAGTCGCGCCTGGAGCATCGGACGCCCCAACAGGAACATTTCTGAATCAGGTAATTCCTCGGCTGGCACGTCTGTCGCACTGCGAGAAATATTGTGTTGCTCGGCGATTTTAAGTGCCTGTTCAATACTGTTCATCCGGCGGTCGTAGATGGACTTAGCCACTTCTTCCTGACGCTTCACCTGAGCCTTCATCTGAATAGTGCGCGCCGCCCATGCGCCTTTCAGCTCATCATTCAGATGGCTGGCTGCACGCTGGCTGGCAAAAGCAACATATTGACGAAGCAGGTTATTAGCATCGGGGGCGGTTTCGGCAACCAGCTTAACGCTGTCATTGACCGAGCGGGCGAAATCACCAGGAATAAACAGGATGTTGTTGATCATTTCATCCAGCAGAGCCGCATCGGCTTTACTGTTACCGACCATCCGCTGTTTGTAATAGTCAGTCTGCAACCAGAAATCGCGGCGGGTATCCCACGATGCCAGTTGCATAACAAACTCTTTATAGGCTTCATCCATAACCGATGGTTGGTCGGCAGGGGCCATATTTGAACGAACATCCAGGTTACGCAAAAATTGCTGCTGCGAGTAGTAGCCGCCCAGCATATTCACGGTTGGACGATCGGTAATCGCCGTCGCACTCCACTCCTGACGCGCAAAAAAAGTATACGCTAACGCGATTAAGGCAAACGCCAGCCCCATGCCAATAATCCACAGCTTCCCAGCCCACAAGGTACGAAACAACCCACGAATATCCAGTTCATTTTCAGCGTCTTCGGCCGGTTTCCCAGGCATTGGTTGTGTCATCACATCCTCATTTATTTGGTTAAATTGGGGCTGCCACCACGATTTCTACGCAGTCTGCGTTTTACGCGCTTAATAAAGCGAGCAACTTTCCAGGCACGCTTAATGCAATATCCATAGAGGAAGAATGCTAGCAAAAAGAGCACCAGCATGACCCATTCCGGGACAAAATGAGAATATTCTGCCAGTACGCCAATAGAAGCGAGTAGCGCTGCAGCAAGGGTAATCAACACAAACGCCTGACGAGAAGTAAATCCAGCGCGCATGATCAAATGATGAATGTGCTGTCGGTCAGGTGAGAATGGACTCATGCCTTTACGCAAACGACGATACATAATCGCCACCATGTCCATCAGCGGGATAGCAATGATCCATAAGGCGGTAACCGGGCTGATTGGATGTGTGGCACCCTGGGTAGTTTCCAACAGGATCCAGATAACAGTAAAACCAATCAGCGTACTCCCCGCATCGCCCATAAAGACTTTGTAGCGACGCCCCAGAATACCAAGGTTGAGCATGATATAAGGCAGGATGGCGGCGATCATGGCAAAGCACCAGATAGCGAGGCTGGTTTGCCCGTCGAACCACAAAATCATACCGATTGCCGCAAACGAGACACAGGATAACCCGCCCAGCAAGCCATCAATACCATCGACCATGTTGAAGGCATTAATCGCCGCCCAGACAGCAAACAGCGTCAGGAAGTAACCAAACGGTCCAAGCACCATCTCCCAGGAGCCAAAGATATAACCCAAACTACTGAGATAAAGTTTGCCGAACACCATCATAACAATGCCAACAGCTGCCTGTATGGTGGCACGGATTTTTACGCTGATATCAAAACGATCATCCAGCGCGCCAATGAACACAAGCACACCGGCACAAACGAGATAGAGAGCTGCATGTGGAATATAGTAATCGACAATTCCGAACGTGAAGCAAATCCCTGCATAAACCGAAATACCCCCAACGAGCGGTATCAATCCCTGGTGACGTTTGCGGAAGTTAGGTTTATCCACTAAACCGACTTTTTTTGCCACCTTGCGGGCAAAAAACAGAAACAGTGTCGTGAATAAAAAAATACTGATGAGATCAGTACTCACTGTCAGTAAATTCACAATGCATGCTCTCAGAGAAAATTATTAGCTGAAGTATACCCACGAAGACCTTTATTCAGAAGGGAAACTACTTTCTGAATCTCTCAGAAATGAGCAAAAATCAACCAATTGATATGTAAATCGCATAAAACACCCGCAAAAACCAGGAATTTTCACACCATCACAGGTATACCGCTAAGATTACAGATATAAAAGCAAAACGCCACGTAAACACGTGGCGTTTTGCTGTAACACTAACTTATGAGCGTTTCATCATCTCGAAGAAATCATCATTGGTCTTGGTCATCGCAAGCTTATTAATGAGGAATTCCATTGCGTCGATTTCGCCCATCGGGTGAATGATTTTGCGCAGGATCCACATTTTCTGCAGCTCTTCCTGAGTGGTAAGCAACTCTTCTTTACGAGTACCAGAACGGTTGTAGTCGATTGCCGGGAAGACGCGTTTTTCAGCGATTTTACGAGAGAGGTGCAGTTCCATGTTACCTGTACCTTTAAACTCTTCGTAGATAACTTCGTCCATTTTGGAGCCGGTATCGATTAGCGCCGTTGCAATGATGGTCAGGCTGCCGCCCTCTTCCACATTACGTGCTGCACCGAAGAAGCGTTTCGGACGATGCAGGGCGTTGGCGTCCACACCACCGGTCAACACTTTACCGGAAGCCGGTACGACGGTGTTGTAGGCACGAGCCAGACGAGTGATGGAGTCGAGCAGAATAATAACGTCTTTCTTATGCTCAACCAGGCGTTTTGCCTTCTCGATCACCATTTCCGCAACCTGAACGTGGCGAGATGCTGGTTCATCGAAGGTAGAAGCAACAACTTCACCTTTAACCAGACGCTGCATCTCGGTCACTTCTTCCGGACGTTCGTCAATCAGCAGAACCATCAGTACGCAGTCTGGATGGTTGTAAGCGATGCTCTGAGCAATGTTCTGCAGCAGCATGGTTTTACCCGCTTTTGGCGGTGCCACAATCAGACCACGTTGCCCACGACCGATAGGCGATGCCAGATCCAGTACGCGTGCGGTTAAATCTTCGGTAGAACCGTTACCACGCTCCATACGCAGACGAGAGTTTGCGTGCAGCGGCGTTAAGTTCTCAAAGAGGATTTTGTTACGGGCGTTTTCTGGTTTGTCGAAGTTAACTTCGTTAACCTTCAGCAGCGCAAAATAGCGTTCACCTTCTTTCGGCGGGCGAATCTTACCAGAGATGGTATCACCAGTGCGGAGGTTGAAACGGCGGATTTGGCTAGGAGAAACGTAGATGTCATCAGGGCCGGCGAGGTAGGAGCTGTCTGCGGAACGGAGGAAACCAAATCCATCCTGCAATATCTCCAGTACGCCATCACCAAAGATATCTTCGCCACTCTTTGCGTGCTGCTTCAGGATGGCAAAAATAATGTCCTGCTTACGCATACGAGCCAGGTTTTCCAGCCCCATATTTTCGCCGAGAGTGATCAGCTCAGAAACCGGCGTATTCTTTAATTCGGTAAGATTCATAGTGGTGTGAGTTCTTAAACTTGGGGTAAATCTCGAACTTAATGTTGTGAATGGTATGGCAGGATCATCCATGCCTGTTTACGGTCATCAACTCATGTCTTTTCGCTGTCTGGTCACAGGAGAGTACGCAGAACTGAAACGACAAGACGGATTGAGTGACGAGCCAGAAATCTGTTCACTTCGCATTTAAGAAAAACAGGAAGCGTTGGATATTACAAGATTCAAACTTAATAAGGTATGTTTAATACGAAGTCAACATTAAGTTAGCATGACTCACGCCGGGCGTCCAGTTTTTAGCGACGGGGCACCCGAACATGAAATTCCCTTACGCCAGGTTAGCGTCGAGGAACTCTTTCAACTGACCTTTAGACAGTGCGCCCACTTTGGTTGCGGCCAATTCGCCGTTTTTGAACAGCAGCAGAGTCGGGATACCACGGATGCCATATTTCGGCGCAGTGCCAGGGTTTTGATCGATGTTCAGTTTTGCAACGGTCAGTTTGCCCTGATATTCGTCAGCGATTTCATCCAGAATCGGGGCGATCATTTTGCACGGACCGCACCACTCTGCCCAGAAATCAACGAGGATCGCCCCGTCCGCTTTGAGTACATCCGTGTCAAAACTGTCGTCAGTCAGGTGAATAATTTTATCGCTCATATATAACTCCACAGGAATAAGCCTGGCGTGTTGGTTTCGTTGTTGGTGTAACATTAACCAACTAAAGGTTGACTTTATTTCACCGGATACGCTTTCGTAAAGCAATAGTAAGCTGATATTCTACCACACTATGAGCAAAACACATTTAACAGAACAGAAGTTTTCCGACTTCGCCCTGCATCCGAAAGTTGTAGAAGCCCTTGAAAAAAAAGGGTTTCATAACTGCACGCCCATTCAGGCACTGGCCCTTCCGCTAACGCTGGTGGGTCGTGACGTAGCCGGGCAGGCGCAAACCGGTACCGGAAAAACGATGGCGTTTCTTACGTCAACGTTTCATTATCTTCTCTCTCATCCTGCGATTGCCGATCGCAAGGTGAATCAACCGCGTGCCTTAATTATGGCACCGACGCGTGAACTTGCCGTGCAGATCCACGCCGATGCGGAGCCACTGGCGCAAGCTACTGGCCTGAAATTGGGTCTGGCTTACGGTGGCGACGGCTACGACAAACAGCTGAAAGTGCTGGAAAGCGGCGTTGACATTTTGATTGGCACTACGGGTCGTTTGATCGACTACGCCAAACAGAACCACATCAACCTCGGCGCCATTCAGGTAGTGGTGCTGGACGAAGCCGATCGTATGTACGATCTGGGCTTTATTAAAGATATCCGCTGGCTGTTCCGCCGTATGCCGCCTGCAAACCAGCGTCTCAACATGCTGTTCTCCGCCACGCTTTCGTACCGGGTACGTGAACTGGCGTTCGAGCAGATGAACAATGCCGAATATATTGAAGTGGAACCGGAACAGAAAACGGGCCACCGCATTAAAGAAGAACTTTTCTACCCTTCTAACGAAGAAAAGATGCGTTTATTACAAACGCTGATCGAAGAAGAGTGGCCAGACAGAGCGATTATTTTCGCCAACACCAAACATCGTTGTGAAGAGATCTGGGGTCACCTGGCGGCAGATGGTCATCGTGTTGGCCTGTTAACGGGTGATGTAGCGCAGAAAAAACGTCTGCGTATTCTTGATGAATTTACCCGTGGTGATTTGGATATTCTGGTTGCCACCGATGTTGCCGCGCGTGGCCTGCATATCCCGGCTGTGACGCACGTCTTTAACTACGATTTACCCGATGACTGTGAAGATTACGTTCACCGTATTGGTCGTACAGGTCGCGCTGGCGCAAGTGGTCATTCCATCAGCCTGGCATGTGAAGAGTATGCATTGAATTTGCCTGCTATTGAGACCTATATTGGTCACTCAATTCCGGTAAGCAAATACAATCCGGACGCATTGATGACCGATCTGCCAAAACCGCTGCGCCTCACGCGCCCGCGTACAGGCAATGGTCCGCGTCGTACTGGCGCTCCGCGTAATCGTCGTCGTTCAGGTTAAATAAAAAATGTCATACTCAAAATCATTCAAACTGTATCAAGATGGCAAGAGAATGAATCCCGACGAGCTTATTGTAGTAAGTGATTTGGGTGAAAGAACGCAGCCAACGCAGAGACAGATTGAAGGATGAAGAGTATGGGTTCCACCTCGTCGCTTTATGCCGCTATTGATCTCGGTTCGAATAGTTTTCATATGCTGGTTGTGCGCGAAGTGGCTGGCAGTATCCAGACGCTGACGCGAATTAAACGCAAAGTGCGTCTGGCTGCTGGCCTGAACAGCGAAAATGCCCTGTCTAATGAAGCAATGGAGCGCGGCTGGCAATGCCTGCGTCTGTTTGCTGAACGTTTGCAAGATATCCCTCCCTCGCAAATTCGCGTTGTCGCCACGGCGACGTTACGTCTTGCCGTCAATGCTGGTGATTTCATCGCTAAAGCGCAGGAAATCCTTGGCTGTCCGGTACAGGTCATTAGCGGTGAAGAGGAAGCACGCCTGATTTATCAGGGCGTTGCTCACACCACTGGCGGTGCCGATCAGCGCCTGGTGGTAGATATCGGCGGCGCCAGTACTGAACTGGTAACCGGCACCGGCGCACAAACGACGTCCTTGTTCAGCCTGTCTATGGGCTGCGTTACCTGGCTTGAGCGCTATTTTGCCGATCGTAATCTGGGGCAAGAAAACTTTGTCGCAGCCGAACAAGCCGCGCGCGAAGTGCTACGTCCAGTTGCCGATGAATTGCGCTATCACGGCTGGAAGGTGTGCGTTGGTGCTTCCGGCACCGTGCAGGCTTTGCAGGAAATCATGATGGCGCAGGGTATGGATGAACGCATTACCCTGGCGAAATTGCAGCAACTGAAACAGCGCGCTATTCACTGTGGCAGGCTGGAAGAGTTGGAAATCGAAGGGCTGACGCTGGAACGCGCGTTAGTATTCCCAAGTGGTCTGGCGATCCTGATAGCCATTTTTACCGAGCTGAATATCCAGTGTATGACGCTGGCCGGCGGCGCACTGCGTGAAGGCCTGGTTTACGGCATGTTACATCTGGCGGTCGAGCAGGATATTCGCAGCCGAACACTGCGTAATATTCAACGTCGCTTTATGATTGATACCGATCAAGCACAGCGTGTGGCTAAACTCGCCGCTAACTTGTTCGATCAGGTCGAAAATATCTGGCATCTTGAAGCGATTAGCCGCGATTTACTGGTCAGCGCCTGTCAGCTTCATGAAATTGGCCTTAGCGTTGATTTCAAACAAGCGCCGCAACATGCCGCTTATCTGGTGCGTAACCTGGATCTTCCCGGTTTTACCCCCGCGCAGAAAAAGCTGCTGGCGACGTTATTACTCAACCAGACGAATCCGGTCGATCTCTCATCGCTGCATCAGCAAAATGCCGTACCGCCGCGCGTCGCAGAACAACTCTGTCGTTTACTGCGCCTCGCCATCATTTTTGCCAGCCGTCGTCGTGATGATTTAGTACCAGATATTAAATTACAGGCCGATCATGAGCAGTTGACCTTAACGCTGCCACAAGGTTGGCTGACCCAGCATCCGCTGGGTACAGAGGTTATCGATCAGGAAAGCCAGTGGCAGAGCTATGTCCACTGGCCGCTGGAAGTGCATTAACGTGCAAGGTGCTGGATGCGATGCTCGCTTCTTATCCGGCCTTGATTATTTTCCTCGTTTTGCCGCCATCATCGCTTTCAGATTTGCCAGATGGCTTTGCCCTTTCTGCATCCGTTCTTCGGCGCTGACCACTTTACGCTCTTGTTCCCAAATCAGATCATCCTGCGGCAGCTCCAGCAGGAAGCGGCTTGGCTCCGGGCGCACCAGTTCGCCGTACTGACGGCGTTCTTTACACAGCGTAAAGGTTAATTCCTTCTGGGCGCGGGTGATGCCGACATAAGCCAGCCGCCGCTCCTCATCGATATTGTCTTCATCGATGCTGCTCTGGTGCGGCAAAAATCCTTCTTCCATACCGACCATGTAGACATAGGGAAACTCCAGCCCTTTCGACGCGTGCAGAGTCATCAGTTGCACCTGATCCAGTTCTTCCTCGCTTTCCCCCCGCTCCATCATGTCGCGCAGAGTAAAGCGCGTCACCACTTGGGTTAACGTCATCGGCTCATCCAGTTCGCTGCCTTCCAGCATCTCCGTCATCCAGCTAAATAACTGGTTAACGTTCTTCATTCGCATTTCGGCAGCTTTCGGACTGGGCGATGTTTCATACAGCCAGGATTCATAATCCATGCCGTGGATCAGATCACGCACCGCGGCAATCGGCTCCCGCTCCGCCAGACGCTGGATTTCTGCCAACCAGTGAGTGAAGCGGGTCAATGCTTCATAACCACGTCCGCTAAGCGTCTGACTCAGGCCCATATCAAAGCTGGCGGTAAACATGCTTTTATTGCGCGTCATCGCCCACTCACCCAGCTTTTTCAGCGTAGCCGGGCCAATCTCTCGCTTCGGCGTGTTAACGATACGCAGAAATGCGCTGTCATCGTCCGGGTTAGTCAGCACGCGCAGATAAGCCAGCAAATCCTTGATTTCAGGACGAGAGAAAAACGACGTACCACCGGATATTTTGTACGGGATGCGGTTTTGCATCAGGAATTTTTCAAACACCCGCGACTGATGGTTACCGCGATAAAGGATGGCGTAATCTTTGTACTGCGTTTTATTGACGAAGTGATGCGCAATCAGTTCACCGGTGACGCGCTCGGCTTCATGTTCCTCGTTATTCGCGCTTAAAACT
Organism: Escherichia sp. E2586; assembly: GCF_005781105.1. Lineage (NCBI taxonomy): Bacteria > Pseudomonadati > Pseudomonadota > Gammaproteobacteria > Enterobacterales > Enterobacteriaceae > Escherichia > Escherichia sp. E2586. Next base: position 13,868 of record NZ_VATN01000011.1, on the reverse strand, counting down.
TTTAGCTCCGCGCCGTAGCCCAGTTCGGAGAACAGACGCTTTTCAAAGACGTGCGGGTTATTGGCGATCAGAATATTCGCCGCTTTCAGAATACGCCCGGAAGAGCGGTAGTTCTGCTCGAGTTTAATCACCTTCAACGCCGGGAAATCCTGACTCAGCAGCACCAGGTTTTGCGGACGTGCGCCGCGCCAGGAGTAGATCGACTGGTCATCGTCACCCACCACGGTAAAGCGCGCGCGGCTGCCCACCAGCAGTTTCACCAGTTCATACTGGCTGGTGTTGGTGTCCTGATACTCATCCACCAGCAGGTAGCGAATTTTGTTCTGCCAGCGCTCGCGTACTTCTTCATTGCATTGCAGAAGTAACGTCGGCAATAAAATCAGATCGTCGAAGTCGAGAACATTGCACGCTTTCAGGTGCGCATCATACAGTCCATAACAATGGGCAAAAATTCGATCCCGCTCGCCCTTTGCCTCTGCCGCCGCCTGCGTCGGTGTTTTTAGATCGTTTTTCCAATTGGAGATGGTCGAAATTAGCTGTTGCAAGAGAACTTTGTCATCTTCGATCAGCCCTTCGGTCAACTCTTTAAGCAAAGCAAGCTGATCGGTATCGTCAAACAACGAGAAGTTTGCCTTCATCCCCAATGCTGCATACTCGCGTTTGATGATATCCAGCCCCAGCGTGTGGAAGGTGGAGATCATCAGCCCGCGCGCCTCTTTACGCCCCAGCGTCTGCCCGACACGCTCTTTCATCTCGCGCGCCGCCTTATTGGTAAAGGTCACCGCCGCGATATGTCGCGCCTGATAACCGCAACCGCGGATCAGATGGGCGATTTTATTGGTGATAACACGAGTTTTACCGGAACCCGCGCCCGCCAGCACCAGGCAAGGGCCGGTAACGAATTCGACAGCTTGTTGTTGGCCGGGGTTTAGACGCATAGGAAAATCGCTCAATGAAAGTCGGGAGGGGATAATAACAGCGTGGTAGTATAGCCAGCCTCATCCTTACCACTCAAGGCACGATCATGGCAAAAACAGCAGCAGCACTGCATATCCTTGTAAAAGAAGAAAAACTGGCTCTGGATCTTCTCGAGCAGATTAAGAACGGTGCCGATTTCGGCAAGCTGGCGAAGAAACACTCCATTTGCCCGTCAGGCAAACGCGGCGGTGATTTAGGTGAATTCCGCCAGGGTCAGATGGTTCCGGCGTTCGATAAAGTGGTTTTCTCTTGTCCGGTGTTGGAGCCGACTGGCCCGCTGCATACCCAGTTCGGTTACCACATCATTAAGGTGTTATACCGCAACTAACAGCAAGGCCTTCTCCAGGAGAAGGCCTTGAACTCTGAATCGCTATTAACCCGCAACAGCAATACGTTTCATATCCGTCATATAGCCGCGCAGTTTCTTACCTACCTGCTCAATCGCATGGCTGCGAATCGCTTCGTTCACATCACGCAACTGCGCGTTATCTACCGCACCTTCCGGAATAGCTTTACCCAGGTCGCCCGGTTGCAGCTCTGCCATAAACGGTTTCAGCAGCGGTACACAAGCGTAAGAGAACAGATAGTTACCGTACTCGGCGGTATCAGAGATAACCACGTTCATTTCGTACAGACGCTTACGGGCGATGGTGTTGGCAATCAGCGGCAGTTCGTGCAGTGATTCATAGTAAGCAGATTCTTCAATGATGCCGGAATCGACCATGGTTTCGAACGCCAGTTCAACGCCCGCTTTCACCATCGCGATCATCAGTACGCCTTTATCGAAGTACTCCTGCTCGCCGATTTTGCCTTCATACTGCGGCGCGGTTTCAAACGCGGTTTTGCCGGTTTCTTCACGCCAGGTCAGCAGTTTCTTATCGTCGTTGGCCCAGTCCGCCATCATGCCGGAGGAGAATTCGCCGGAGATGATGTCGTCCATATGTTTCTGGAACAGCGGTGCCATGATCTCTTTCAGTTGTTCTGACAGCGCGTAAGCACGCAGTTTCGCCGGGTTAGAGAGACGGTCCATCATCAGGGTGATGCCGCCCTGTTTCAGCGCTTCGGTGATGGTTTCCCAACCGAACTGAATCAGTTTTTCTGCGTATGCCGGATCGGTGCCTTCTTCCACCAGCTTGTCGAAGCACAGCAGAGAGCCAGCCTGCAACATACCGCACAGAATAGTTTGCTCGCCCATCAGGTCAGATTTCACTTCTGCAACGAAGGACGATTCCAGCACGCCCGCACGGTGACCACCGGTTGCTGCCGCCCAGGCTTTAGCGATCGCCATGCCTTCGCCTTTCGGATCATTTTCCGGGTGAACGGCGATCAGCGTCGGTACGCCGAACCCACGTTTGTACTCCTCACGTACTTCGGTGCCAGGGCATTTCGGCGCAACCATTACTACGGTGATGTCTTTACGGATCTGCTCGCCCACTTCGACGATGTTGAAACCGTGCGAGTAACCCAGCGCCGCGCCGTCTTTCATCAGCGGCTGTACGGAACGCACTACATCAGAGTGCTGCTTGTCTGGCGTCAGGTTAACCACCAGATCCGCCTGCGGGATCAGTTCTTCGTAAGTGCCAACTTTAAAACCGTTTTCGGTCGCTTTACGCCAGGATGCGCGCTTCTCGGCAATCGCTTCTTTACGCAGAGCGTAGGAGATATCGAGACCAGAATCACGCATGTTCAGGCCCTGGTTCAGACCCTGTGCGCCACAGCCGACGATGACCACTTTTTTACCCTGAAGGTAGCTCGCGCCGTCGGCGAATTCATCGCGCCCCATAAAGCGGCATTTGCCCAACTGTGCCAGCTGCTGGCGCAGATTCAGTGTATTGAAGTAGTTAGCCATGGTGATTCCTCGTGATGTTGTGCTTCTTATTGTTCGGTTCGCGTTTGCGAGATTGAATTCACTATATGACAGGAAATTTATTGCGGAAATTGATATATTCACAACGTCACATTGCAATTTTTGCAACGTCAACATTGAGGGCTGCGCCATTGGATTTACGCGATCTGAAAACCTTCCTGCATCTGGCGGAAAGCCGCCATTTTGGCCGCAGCGCGCGGGCGATGCACGTAAGCCCATCCACGCTCTCACGGCAGATTCAGCGCCTGGAAGAAGATCTTGGTCAGCCGCTGTTTGTGCGCGATAACCGCACGGTAACGCTGACGGAAGCGGGGGAAGAGCTGCGTGTTTTCGCCCAGCAAACGTTGTTGCAGTATCAGCAACTGCGCCACACCATCGATCAGCAAGGGCCGTCGCTCTCTGGAGAATTACATATCTTCTGCTCGGTGACCGCCGCTTACAGCCATCTTCCACCGATTCTCGACCGCTTCCGCGCGGAACATCCGTCAGTGGAGATTAAACTCACTACTGGTGATGCGGCAGATGCGATGGAAAAGGTGGTCACTGGCGAAGCGGATCTGGCAATTGCTGGTAAACCGGAAACCTTGCCCGGCGCAGTGGCGTTTTCGATGCTGGAGAATCTGACGGTGGTGCTGATCACGCCTGCCCTACCGTGCCCGGTGCGTAATCAGGTTTCGGTAGAGAAGCCGGACTGGTCTACAGTGCCGTTTATCATGGCCGATCAGGGACCGGTACGCCGCCGCATTGAACTGTGGTTTCGACGCAATAAAATCAGCAACCCGATGATTTACGCCACGGTTGGCGGACATGAAGCGATGGTATCGATGGTGGCGCTCGGCTGCGGCGTGGCCTTGTTGCCGGAAGTGGTGCTGGAAAACAGCCCGGAACCAGTGCGTAACCGCGTGATGATTTTAGAGCGCAGCGATGAGAAAACGCCGTTTGAGCTGGGCGTTTGCGCACAAAAAAAGCGGCTGCATGAGCCGCTGATTGAAGCGTTCTGGAAGATTTTGCCAAACCACAAATAACGTTGTCGCGTGGGTAGGCCTGATAAGCGAAGCGCCATCAGGCATTTTTCCCTAACCCGCCAAAAAGAACCTGAACGCCGGGTTATTGGTTTCGTCGTGGCAATCGTAGCCCAGCTCATTTAGCCGGGTTTCAAAATCCGGTTCATGGTCGCCAAGCTCAAACGCCGCCAGCACGCGTCCGTAGTCAGTACCATGACTGCGATAATGGAACAACGAAATGTTCCAGTGCGTACCCAGCGTGTTGAGGAAACGCAGCAGCGCGCCCGGTGATTCCGGGAATTCGAAGCTGTAGAGGCGTTCCTGCAACGGATGCGATGGACGCCCGCCAACCATATAGCGCACGTGAAGCTTCGCCATTTCGTCGTCGGAGAGATCAACCACGCTGTAGCCGCCATCGTTGAGCATCTGCAAAATTTCTTTGCGCTCTTCAAGGCCACGGCTCAGGCGCACGCCGACAAAGATGCAGGCGTTTTTGGCATCAGCAAAACGGTAGTTGAACTCGGTGACCGAGCGCCCGCCAAGCAGCTGGCAGAATTTGAGGAAACTGCCTTTTTCTTCCGGGATAGTCACCGCCAGCAACGCTTCACGCTGTTCGCCCAATTCGCAGCGTTCCGAGACGTAGCGTAGGCCGTGGAAATTGACGTTTGCCCCCGAAAGTACATGCGCCAGTCGTTCTCCGCGAATGTTGTGCTGGGCGATGTATTTTTTCATCCCCGCCAGCGCCAGCGCGCCAGACGGCTCCGCCACCGCGCGCACATCTTCGAACAGGTCTTTCATCGCCGCACAGATAGCATCGCTATCAACGGTAATGATGTCGTCGAGATACTCCTGGCACAAACGGAAGGTTTCATCGCCGATGCGTTTTACCGCAACACCTTCAGCAAACAGCCCTACGCGCGGCAAATCAACGGGATGACCTGCATCCAGCGCCGCTTTCAGGCAGGCGGAGTCTTCCGCTTCTACGGCGATCACTTTGATTTGCGGCATCAGCTGTTTGATCAGCACTGCCACACCCGCCGCCAGGCCGCCGCCGCCGACCGGTACAAATACGCGATCAAGATGGGCATCCTGCTGGAGCAGTTCCAGCGCCAGCGTGCCTTGCCCGGCGATCACCATCGGATGATCGAACGGCGGTACCCAGGTGAAGCCCTGCTGCTGCGACAGTTCAATTGCTTTGGCTTTCGCTTCATCGAAGTTTGCGCCGTGAAGCAGCACTTCGCCACCGAAGCCGCGCACCGCATCAACTTTGATGTCAGCGGTGGCGGTTGGCATGACGATCAGCGCCTTCACGCCTAACCGTGCGGAAGAAAACGCCACGCCCTGCGCGTGGTTACCCGCCGAGGCGGTGATCACGCCATGCGCTTTCTGTTCTTCCGTCAGGCCCGCCATCATGGCGTATGCGCCGCGCAGCTTGAAGCTGTGCACTGGCTGGCGGTCTTCGCGCTTCACCAGAATCACGTTATCAAGACGCGACGACAGTTTTTCCATTTTTTGTAGCGGCGTGACCTGCGCCGCTTCGTAAACCGGTGCGCGTAGCACCGCTCTTAAATATTCGGCACCTTCCGGAGCACCGGAGAGAGGTTGTGAGTCAGCCATCATTAACCCCCCAGTTTCGATTTATCGCGCACCGCACCTTTGTCGGCGCTGGTTGCCAGGCTGGCGTAGGCGCGCAGGGCAAAGGAAACCTGGCGTTCACGGTTTTTCGGTGTCCAGGCCTGGTCGCCACGGGCTTCCTGCGCTTCACGACGCGCGGCAATTTCCTGGTCGCTCAGTTGCAACTGAATGCCGCGATTCGGAATGTCGATTTCGATCAGGTCGCCATCTTCAATGATCGCGATATTGCCCCCGCTTGCCGCTTCCGGTGAAACGTGGCCGATGGAGAGGCCGGAAGTCCCGCCGGAGAAACGGCCATCGGTGATCAGCGCGCAGGCTTTGCCGAGGCCCATCGATTTCAGGAAGGTGGTCGGATAGAGCATTTCCTGCATGCCAGGGCCGCCTTTCGGACCTTCGTAGCGGATCACCACGACATCACCCGCGACGACTTTACCGCCGAGGATAGCTTCTACCGCATCGTCCTGGCTTTCGTACACTTTCGCCGGGCCGGTGAATTTGAGGATGCTGTCATCGACGCCCGCAGTTTTAACGATGCAGCCGTTTTCTGCGAAATTACCGTAGAGCACCGCCAGACCACCGTCTTTGCTGTAGGCGTGTTCCAGCGAGCGGATACAGCCGTTTGCGCGATCGTCATCGAGAGAATCCCAACGGCAATCCTGCGAGAATGCCTGTGTAGTACGAATGCCAGCAGGGCCTGCGCGGAACATATTTTTTACCGCGTCATCCTGGGTCAGCATAACGTCGTATTGTTCCAGCGTTTGCGGCAACGTCAGGCCAAGTACGTTTTTTACATCATGGTTCAGTAATCCCGCGCGATCCAGTTCACCGAGAATACCGATAACACCACCAGCCCGGTGAACATCTTCCATATGGTATTTCTGGGTGCTCGGCGCAACTTTACACAGCTGCGGAACCTTTCGGGAAAGTTTATCGATATCACTCATGGTGAAGTCGATTTCCGCTTCCTGCGCCGCCGCCAGCAGGTGAAGTACCGTGTTGGTAGAACCGCCCATTGCGATATCCAGCGTCATGGCGTTTTCAAACGCCGCCTTACTGGCGATATTACGCGGCAGTGCACTTTCGTCGTTTTGCTCGTAGTAACGTTTGGTCAATTCAACAATGCGTTTACCGGCATTGAGGAACAGCTGCTTACGGTCGGCGTGAGTTGCCAGCAGCGAGCCATTACCCGGCTGCGACAGGCCCAGCGCTTCGGTCAGGCAATTCATCGAGTTAGCGGTGAACATCCCGGAGCAGGAACCGCAGGTTGGGCAAGCGGAACGTTCAACCTGATCGCTCTGGGAGTCAGAAACTTTCGGGTCTGCCCCCTGGATCATCGCATCAACCAGATCGAGCTTGATGATCTGATCGGACAGTTTGGTTTTCCCGGCCTCCATCGGGCCGCCGGAAACGAAGATCACCGGAATGTTTAATCGCAGGGAAGCCATCAGCATCCCCGGGGTGATTTTGTCGCAGTTAGAGATGCAGACCATGGCGTCGGCGCAATGGGCGTTGACCATATACTCAACGGAATCAGCGATCAGTTCGCGAGATGGCAGTGAATAAAGCATCCCCCCGTGGCCCATGGCAATCCCATCATCCACCGCAATGGTGTTGAACTCTTTGGCAACACCGCCAGCCGCTTCAATTTGTTCGGCGACCAGTTTACCGAGATCGCGCAGATGGACGTGACCCGGTACAAATTGGGTGAACGAGTTCACAACCGCGATAATCGGCTTACCGAAATCGGCGTCGGTCATTCCGGTGGCGCGCCACAGCGCACGAGCACCCGCCATATTACGACCATGAGTGGTGGTGGCGGAACGGTACTTAGGCATACTTTATTTACTCCCAGTGTCTGTCTCGTAAATGGGACGGTGCGTGCCGTCCCATTTTTTGTATTTATTGATTAACTTGATCCAACCAGCCCCATTTATCTTCGGTTTCGCCAGTGAAGAGGCCGAAGAAGGCTTGCTGAATGCGTTTGGTAACCGGGCCGCAACGGCCTTCGCCAACCTGAATCCCGTCTACGCTGCGCACTGGCGTGATTTCTGCCGCCGTACCGGACATAAACACTTCATCCGCCAGGTACAGTGATTCGCGCGACAGCACCTGCTCACGCACTTCAATTCCCAGCTCTTTCGCCAGTTTGATGATGGCGTCACGGGTGATACCCGGCAGCGCGGAAGAGGTAAACGGTGGGGTGAACAGCACACCGTCTTTCACTTCAAACAGGTTTTCGCCTGCGCCTTCAGAGATATAACCGTTCACATCCAGCGCGATACCTTCCTGATAACCGTGGCGGCGCGCTTCGCTACCCACCAGCAGGGAAGAGAGGTAGTTACCACCGGCTTTTGCCGCGGTTGGGATGGTGTTTGGTGCTGCGCGGTTCCAGGAGGAAACCATCGCATCGATCCCCTGCTCCAGCGCTTCTGCCCCCAGATACGCTCCCCACGGGAAAGCGGCGATAATCACGTCGGTTGAGTATCCCGCAGGCGGGTTTACGCCCATGCCAACATCACCGACGAAGATCAGCGGACGGATATAGGCGCTGGTGAGATTGTTTTTGCGGATCACGTCACGACAAGCTTCCATCAGCTCATCAATGCTCTGCGAAACCGGGAAGCGATAGATTTTGGCGGAGTCATGCAGACGCTGCATATGCTCACGATGGCGGAATACAACCGGTCCTTTGTGCGAGTCGTAGCAACGGATGCCTTCAAAAACCGAGGTGCCATAGTGCAGCGCGTGCGACATCACATGCACCTTCGCGTCTTCCCAGCGAACCATCTCCCCATTGAACCAAATGTAATCAGCTTTCTTCGTGGTCATTTTTATATTCCTTTTGCGCTCAGGCGCGGATTTGTTGTGATGTGGTTGTGCTCTGGCAGATGGCAACGTGTGCGACGTCCACCAGTTTATTTAACTGACTAAACAGTAAGTCGACCGACCGTGGGCTGGCAACGGTCAATTCGATATTTATATTTTGTGCATCGCTGGCGGCGGCCATATTCATTGAGCAGACGTGGAAACCACGATGACGCACCACGCGTAAAACACGTTCTAAGGTTTCCGGATTGAAGCGAGCCGATACATTGACCTGATGTTGCATCATGATAATTTCTCCAACATTTCTGAATTACTGGCACCAGGCGGCACCAGCGGCCAGACGTTCTCAAGTTCGTCGATTGAGACATGAAGCAGGTATGGCCCATCACTGTTAAGCATGGTGTCGAGTGCCGCTTCAACCTGGTCTTTACGGGTGATGTGTTGGCCAGGGATGCCGAAGGCGCTGGCTAACATGAGGAAATCGGGGTTATCGGTAAGGGTGGTTTCGCTGTATCGTTCCTGGAAAAACAGTTGCTGCCATTGTCGAACCATCCCTAACCGTTGGTTATCGAGTAAGACGATTTTCAACGGTAACTGCTTGCGTTTTACGGTGCCCAGCTCTTGCACATTCATCATGAAAGAGCCGTCACCGGAGATACAGACAACGGTATCGTTCGGTCGTGCGACTTGCGCGCCAACCGCTGCTGGTAAACCGAATCCCATAGTGCCTAAGCCGCTGGAGGTGATGAAATTTTCCGGGCGAGTATGGGCGATGTGCTGCGCAGCCCACATCTGGTGCTGCCCCACATCTGTGGTCACGACGCAATCCGCAGGTTTACGATCCGACAGTTGTTTTAACAACAACGGCGCGTAGATAGCGTCACCAGGATGGTCATAACGCCAGGCATGTTCATCACGCAGCTGCGCGCAGTATTGCTGCCAGTCATTGATATTTAACGTGTGCTGTAATGCTGGTAACAGAGCATTTAAATCACCCTGTAATGCCACATGTGCCTGACGCAGCTTGTTCATTTCTGCCGGGTCGATATCCATATGGATAACGCTGGCGTGTGGCGCGAAAGTGTTCAGCTTGCCGGTCACCCGGTCATCAAAACGTGCACCCACGGCGATCAGTAAATCACATTCCTGCACCGCGAAGTTCGCCGCTTTGGTGCCGTGCATTCCCAGCATTCCCAGATAGTACGGATAATCCGCTTCAACTGCGCCCAACCCTTTCAGCGTACAGGTGGCAGGCATTTTTGTGGCAGCGAGAAATTCACGCAAAACCGGAACCGCCTGTGCCATGCCCACGCCACCGCCAACGTACAGCATCGGTTTTTGCGCTTTTGCCAGCATCTGGCGCGCTTGCTCGACTTCGGCATGTGGGAAAGTCACTTCGTTTTCAACAGTGGTGAACCACGGTTCCAGGTCACCGCTGGCTAACTGGATATCTTTTGGGATATCGACCAGAACTGGACCTGGACGACCTGAGCTGGCAACGTCGAATGCTTCAGCCATGATGCGCGGCAACTCTTCCAGCGACTGCACCAGAAAGCTGTGCTTGGTACAGGCTAATGACAATCCCAGTACATCCACTTCCTGAAATGCATCGGTGCCGATGAACGGTGCAGACACCTGACCGGTGATGGCAACAACAGGGATGGAATCTAACAGTGCGTCCGCAAGCCCGGTTATCAGGTTGGTTGCGCCCGGACCAGACGTGGCGATACATACGCCAGTTTTACCGGTAGCACGGGCATAACCGATAGCCGCCATTGCCGCGCCCTGTTCATGTCGGCACAGCAAGTGCTCCACGCCGCCGTCATACAATGCATCGTAAACCGGCATAATTGCGCCACCCGGATAACCGAAAACGGTGTTCACACCCTGTGCCCGCAACGCATGTACCACCCACTGTGCGCCATTCATAGTTAGTTCCCCGTCCTGAATCTTGAGAAACAGAATTTTGTGCTGTTATTCATTGTCTGCTCCTCGGTTATGTTTTTAAGGTCAAAAAAAACCCCCGGACCTTTCGGTGCGGGGGTCTTAGTTCGTTAAGGCTTGATCTTTAAGCCTTTCCTCGTCCAAGTGCAGCCCCGCACGGTGGGATAATAATCACCACCACGCTAATCACGACCAGGCTAATCACTCGTAGAAGGGCTGTCATTTTGTCTTTTCTTGCATCTTGTTCGAAGGAATGCCTAAAGAGTTACCATAGATTTTGCGAATAGCACAAGATATTTTTTAATCATATTTTGTTGGATTCCCAATCATTTCGATAAAAATCATTGTTTTTTATATAAAAAAAGGTGAGTGAAAAAAATTCAATTCCCGTATATTTCTTACCCTCACCCAGAGGCTAAGTTTTTTACTTCTCAATTTTGCGAGAGTCATTCCATCACTCATACAACTCAGTTCACGTTGCATAAATAAACGGGAATCAGCCGCTAATTAACGCAATCTGGCAGACTACAGCAGCGATCTCTTATGCACATAATAGTGGCTCAAGGAGGGCTTATGTCACTGTCAATTGTTCATACTCGTGCAGCTCTGGGAGTAAACGCACCCCCGATCACTGTTGAGGTACATATAAGTAAAGGTCTACCAGGATTAACGATGGTGGGCTTACCAGAAACAACGGTAAAAGAAGCACGCGATCGCGTGCGCAGCGCCATTATCAATAGCGGATATGAATATCCGGCGAAAAAAATCACCATTAACCTTGCACCAGCCGACCTGCCGAAAGAAGGAGGGCGATATGATTTACCTATTGCTATTGCTTTGCTGGCAGCCTCTGAACAGCTTACAGCCAATAAGTTGCATGAATATGAATTAGTCGGGGAACTGGCGCTTACAGGCGCTCTGCGCGGCGTTCCTGGCGCAATCTCCAGTGCAACTGAAGCCATTAAGTCAGGCAGAAAAATTATCGTCGCGAAAGATAACGAAGATGAAGTGGGGCTAATTAACGGTGAAGGATGCCTGATAGCCGATCATCTGCAGGCTGTCTGTGCGTTTCTCGAAGGTAAGCATGCTCTCGAACGCCCGTCACCAACTGATGTTGTATCCCGGATATTACAACATGATCTCAGTGATGTTGTCGGTCAGGAGCAAGGTAAGCGAGGGCTGGAAATTACCGCCGCAGGGGGCCACAACCTTTTACTGATTGGACCACCAGGAACAGGTAAAACAATGCTCGCCAGCCGTATTAATGGCTTATTGCCAGATTTAAGTAATGAAGAAGCTCTGGAGAGTGCCGCAATATTAAGCCTGGTGAATGCCGAGTCAGTGCAAAAACAATGGCGGCAGCGCCCGTTCCGCTCACCGCATCACAGTGCGTCGTTAACTGCGATGGTGGGCGGTGGTGCAATTCCAGGGCCAGGTGAAATTTCGCTGGCGCATAACGGCGTGCTTTTTCTTGATGAGCTACCTGAATTTGAACGGCGTACACTGGATGCCTTGCGAGAGCCGATTGAGTCCGGGCAGATCCATCTTTCACGCACGCGAGCAAAAATAACCTATCCAGCCCGTTTCCAGCTTGTCGCGGCGATGAACCCCAGCCCTACCGGACATTATCAGGGAAACCATAACCGCTGCACACCAGAACAAACATTACGTTATCTCAACCGACTCTCTGGTCCCTTTCTTGACCGCTTTGACCTTTCACTGGAGATCCCATTACCGCCCCCCGGCATTTTGAGTAAAGCGGTAGTGCCAGGAGAAAGCAGCGCCACCGTTAAACAACGTGTAATGGCCGCCAGAGAGCGCCAATTCAAGCGGCAGAATAAACTGAATGCCTGGCTGGATAGCCCGGAAATACGGCAATTCTGCAAGCTTGAGAGCGCAGATGCGCAGTGGCTGGAAGAAACGCTGATCCATCTGGGGTTATCGATTCGTGCCTGGCAGCGATTACTGAAAGTAGCACGAACCATTGCTGATATTGATCAGTCTGACATCATCACACGCCAGCATTTGCAGGAGGCGGTTAGCTATCGTGCGATTGACCGCTTGCTCATCCATTTGCAAAAACTGCTGACATAAAAAAAGGGCATTTCGCCCTTTTTATTAATCGTCGGAATCGGTGTAGTCTTCAGCACCTTCGACCTGCGGTTTACCGCCGGAAAGGGTATGAAAACGTTTTGGACGTTTAATACGCGTCATATACTTGGACCACACGCGTTCTGCTTCTGTCACTGGCTCACGTTCGCCACGGCATACTGCTACGAAGAGTTTCTCTTCCTCGGTAACCGGCTCGCGCTTGCCGAGATCCAGCTCATTGAAGGCATAACCATGACGCTCAAGCAGTTGTGCCTCTTTGATGGTGAAATCACCATGACGAGAGAATCCACGTGGATAATGTTTATTGTCGAAATATCGATTAGTCGTCGTAAAGCTTTCCGCCATCCTGCACGCTCCTAATTCTTTGACCGAGCTAGTTATGGCGCGGAGTATTAGTTACGCTTGACAGAGTGTAAAACAAAACATTTAAATCATAACGACAAATAATTTTGCGGAGAGCACTGTGGATACGGAATTGTTAAAAACTTTCCTGGAAGTTAGCCGAACGCGTCACTTTGGTCGAGCGGCTGAATCGCTCTATCTGACCCAATCAGCCGTGAGCTTTCGAATCAGACAACTGGAAAATCAACTAGGTGTGAATCTTTTCACCCGCCATAGAAACAATATCCGTTTAACCGCTGCCGGAGAAAAGCTTCTGCCTTATGCAGAAACGCTCATGAGCACCTGGCAGGCCGCCCGCAAGGAGGTGGCGCATACCTCACGACATAATGAGTTTTCTATCGGTGCCAGCGCCTCGCTGTGGGAGTGTATGCTTAATCAGTGGCTGGGGCGCTTGTATCAGAATCAGGATGCCCACACAGGCTTGCAATTTGAAGCGCGGATTGCTCAACGACAGTCTCTGGTAAAACAGCTACATGAACGTCAACTTGATCTTCTTATTACCACTGAAGCGCCCAAAATGGACGAATTTAGTAGCCAGTTGTTGGGATATTTCACTTTAGCGCTCTATGCCAGCGCCCCCTCTAAGTTAAAGGGTGATCTTAACTATCTGCGTCTGGAATGGGGGCCGGATTTTCAACAGCATGAGACAGGTTTGATCGGTGCTGATGAAGTTCCAATCCTGACAACCAGTTCTGCTGAACTGGCACAACAACAGATTGAAATGCTTAATGGCTGCACCTGGCTACCGGTAAGTTGGGCGCGCAAAAAAGGCGGTTTGCATACTGTTGTCGACAGTACAACACTTTCACGGCCGCTCTATGCCATATGGCTGCAAAATAGCGACAAACACGCGCTGATTCGAGATCTATTGAAAATTAACGTACTAGATGAAGTGTATTAATCTGAATGGCTGGCAAGGACGCCGGTGGAAGGATTTACTTCGGAGAGGCTTATTTTAGATAAAAAAAATCCTTAGCTTTCGCTAAGGATGATTTCTGGCAGGGGCGGAGAGACTCGAACTCCCAACACCCGGTTTTGGAGACCGGTGCTCTACCAATTGAACTACGCCCCTAATTAGGGTGGCGGAACGGACGGGACTC
>NZ_VATN01000010.1:96592-142246 GCF_005781105.1 Escherichia sp. E2586 | reverse complement strand
GTGTTGAGGTGAGAATATCACCTTTAATCAGGTGGCCAAATTTACTGTGCCACTACAAACAGTTTAACGCAATTGTATATGACAGTGGCCTGTTCAGTCTTGAAGAAGAAAATGGGGTTCTTGTTGATGTTATTGGCTGCATTATCGATTACGAGGAGCCAGAAAACGAAAGATGTACAGGCATTGAGCGCGGTGGTTTTTTCGTAAACATGAGGATTGTTGATGGCAGTAAAAACATATCTTCTTTAATGCCTTTCATTACGACAGATCAGCATGTAAGGACATGGGCTTAATGGAGTAAGACAATGGTTACAAAAACAGTAATTCCGGGAGACATCACCACGCTAAAGGGAGATATTTCCTCAATTAACGGAAAAGTATCAACGCTTCAGACTGAGATGACCAGTGCAAAGCAGGATATCAGCTCCAGATACACAAAAACTGAAGTTGATAATAAGCTGAAAAACAAAGTGGAAGTGAACGATCTGGAAAGTGGTCGTTATGGCGGAGATTTTTATCCACTGACAGGTCGTGAAGCGTTTTATTTATGGAATTTGGCCACGACTACAGCGGCGGCAAACCTTTATCTTAATCCTGACCCTGCAATTTCGTCTGTGCTGCGGTCAACATCGTCTATCCGCTATAAACATTCAGTAGAGACGATAGATTCAGAGCACGCCGATCTCATTTTCAAGATGCGCCCTGTGTGGTACAGGTCGCAATGCGAAAATGACAGGCGCGATTGGGGATTCTATGGATTGATTGCCGAGGAAGTAGGAGAAATTGCCCCTCAGTTTGTTCACTGGCGACCAGCTAACGAAGATGATGCACCGGAAACCATTTCCAGCAATGGCCTTGTTGCCGAAGGTGTAATGTACGAACGTCTGGTTGTTCCACTGATTCACCATATCCAGAAACTGACTGAAAGAGTTGATGAACTTGAGTCAGAATTAAAGTTGTTATTAACTTCCCGAAGCGATATTGGATAAAGGAGGAGTAATGGATATAACACCTTTCCTTCACGCGCTTTGTGCTGTGGCTGCGCAGGTACTGATTGGCCTTTTTACCGGAAACTGGGCTTACGGGGCGATAGCTGGTTGTACGTTCTTCATTGCGCGTGAACATACCCAGGCAGAATATCGCTGGATTGAAATGTTCGGGCATGGCAAGCGTATGAATATGCCGTGGTGGGGTGGTTTTGATCCGCGCGTGTGGGATATGGCAAGTCTGATGGATTTTGCGGTGCCGGTGGTGGCGTGTCTCCTGGTCTGGATGTTGATTAATCGTGGGTGAAAAAGGTGGCTGTAAATGCAACGGAGGACGCGGTGCCGCTTCAGGTTGCCAGGAATAAGCACCGAGTTCTGTTAAATCATGCGCAATATGCCAATCGTCCCAGATATTGAGTAGCCTGTAATTCCTGTCATGTAATAATCATTTCTGCGATATGTCGCGGGCACACCATATACAAGATCGTACAGTGGTTGGTCAACTTTCTGTATGGTGTGCAGGGGCATATTAATTTGTTATCGATGCTACCGGTTGATAAATGATCAAAATGGTCGTTAGCTGTCTCCCCAACCCTGGTGCATGTTAAGTAGAACTTTTTGCTGCTTACAGTTTAGAAAGGTATCGAATGCCATTAAACCGGGCTATACCTTACTTGACAAGTATAGATGTGGTTGGTGGTGTTTTTTTTATAAATTTGTCAGCACACGATTTAAAAATGCATAACTATTCGTTCTTTTGTATGCGCATTTAATATTGAATAGTTGGTTTATTGCGTATGAGCTAAGGCGAGATAAAAGCTGCTGCATTCTTATGTATATAAATGAATAAATATCAACTCCCTCATATTTTATTTCGATAGGTATATTTTAGTCCTCAATTAATTGAGGGCTAATAACATGAATGGTTATTTATATAATTTTAGTGTAAAATTTGAACGTTATATAGATTTGCAGTGCAACAAAATAGCAATATTTTGAGTGGGAGAGATTTTATTGTTATGCGGGCAATGTGAATTTTTCTTTATGAATCTGTGTTTTAAAATTGTTCAATTCTGAGAGGAAAAATAACAATGAGTTGTTTTATGAAGTGAGCGTGTGTATTTTGTTTGATAAAGACACCTTAATCATAAGATGTGCTAATCATTTTATGTGTATTAATTGTGTTTTTATTAACCTCTGAGTGTAACTTTATTGTTATATCGATTTTTCTTGTAACCTTTATCTATTTCTTGAATATAAGATAATTCTTGAATTTCATAAATCATATAAATAAAATCCCACCGCTTATTTTTAGAGCACTATTCAATGGTGTTAAATCCTGTCTATCTATCAATTTAAAAGATTGAATGTTCATGAAAAAAATATTCGTAGCCTCTGTTATGTTTGCAGTTTCAGCAAATACTTATGCATATAATTCTTATAATGCCGGTGATAATAGCCAGGCAACTGATAGTAATGCGACAGCTATTGGTGCATATGCAAATGCTTCAGGTTCTTCTTCTACAGCAATAGGTGCTGTTTCAAAAACAGAAGGAGACTATAATACTGCAATTGGTTCATATTCTTCATCTCAAGGTAACTCATCGTCAGCTATTGGCGCAAATGCAAATGTTGTTGGAAATAACTCGGTAGCCATCGGTTCATTTAGTAAAGTAAACGGTGATTCAGCTATTGCAAATGGTGCGGGTAGTGAGGCAGTCGCTAATTCTACAAGTGTAGGTGCTGCGTCTAAAGCAACTGGAGAGAACAGTGTTGCATTTGGTTCTTCCGCCCAGGCGACTGCAGGAGATACATTAGCTATTGGTGTAGGGGCTACATCTACTGCAGAAAATGCTATCTCACTAGGCTCACAGAGTGTGGCTGAACATAATAATAGTGTTGCCATCGGCGGGGGAAGTACAACTGACAGAGAGTATAGTGTATCTTTTGGTACGGGTAACACTAATCGACAATTAACTCATGTTGCCGCAGGCACTGAGGATACTGATGGCGTTAACGTTAAGCAGCTGAAAGATTATACCGGGAATGAGATAGCTAAAAATAATACTGTAATTAATCAAAACATCAGTAATGCCAAGAATGAATCAATGGCATATACAGATCAGCAAGTTACCAAAAATAATGCTGTGATAAATCAGAATATCAATAATGCCAAAAGCGAATCAATGGCATATACAGATCAGCAAGTTACCAAAAACAATGCTGTGATAAATCAGAATATTAATAATGCGAAAAGTGAATCAATGGCATACACTGATCAGGAAGTTACGAAAAATAACGGCGTTATTAATAAAAACATACAATCAGCAAAACAAGAATCATTCGCATATACTGATGCAAAATTTAACCAAATTGATGGGAAGATAAATTCAACATTTAAGCAGTTGAATGATAAGATAGAAGCTAATGCTAAAAAAGCTAATGCAGGTATTGCTTCTGTGGCAGCAATGACCAATATCCCGTATGTGAATAATCAGACATTTAGTGCCGGTGTTGGGGTTGGTAACTATAGAAACGGTAATGCAGTAGCTGTTGGTGTTCAATATAAACTTAATGAAAACACCAATATTCGTGCATCGTCTTCGTGGAATAATACTGATGGAGCAGTAGTCGGAGGGGGTATTGCTGTAGGCTGGTAATTTGTTTCTATAACTATTGTTTTTAAATTACGTAATCTAAAAGCCTGCAGTCTATGGACTGACCCTATAAAGTTGGACAATTCATTTTAAGCGGCTTTCAGGGCTTGGGTTCGGTATTCTACCGGACTCAGGCCTTTTAATTTCAGGCTGATCCGCTCGTGGTTATAATAATGAATATAGTCCTCTATCGCTTTCCTCAATTCATTCAGATCGCTGAACCTGTTCAGGTAAAAACACTCCGATTTCAGTGTGCCGAAGAAGTTCTCCATCACTGCGTTATCCAGACAGTTTCCCTTTCGCGGCATACTTTGTGTCATTCCATGGACCTTTAACTTTGCCTGATAGCCTGCCATTCGATATTGCCAGCCCTGATCCGTGTGCAGCAACGGTGTATCCTCCGGCCCGAGGACTGAGAATGTATCGTGCAGCATCGTATTAATCATCTCCATCACCGGCCTTTCTGACAGGCTGTAGGAGATAATATCCCGGTTAAACAGATAGATAATTGAAGTGGTTGTTGAGACAAAACAGACACACAAAGCTTTGCATTGGACGCAAGGCTTTGTGCTTCTCTGGAGTGCGACAGGTTTGATGACAAAAAATTAGCGCAAGAAGACAAAAATCACCTTGCGCTAATGCTCTGTTACAGGTCACTAATACCATCTAAGTAGTTGATTCATAGTGACTGCATATGTTGTGTTTTACAGTATTATGTAGTCTGTTTTTTATGCTAAATCAAATATAATATATTGATATTTATAACATTTTACGTTTCTCGTTCAGCTTTTTTATACTAACTTGAGCGAAACGGGAAGGTAAAAAGACAAAAAGTTGTTTTTAATACCTTTAAGTGATACCAGATGGCATTGCGCCATCTGGCAGAGTGATTAACTGAACATCGCGGTAATCGATGCGCTGGCGAGAGAGTGGAAATGGACGTTAAACCCGACCATCGCGCCGCTGGCACCTTCATCGACATCAATACGTTCTACATCCAGCGCGTGAACGGTAAAAATGTAGCGATGCGTTTCGCCTTTCGGCGGCGCGGCGCCATCGTACCCGGTTTTACCAAAATCGGTACGCGTCTGCAAAACGCCGTCTGGCATTGCTACCAGACCAGAGCCAAACCCCTGCGGCAATACGCGTGTATCAGCGGGTAAGTTAACCACTACCCAGTGCCACCAGCCGGAGCCGGTTGGCGCATCCGGGTCGTAGCAGGTGACAACAAAACTTTTCGTTCCCGCAGGAACATCATCCCAAGCCAGATGCGGCGAAATATTATCGCCATCGTAACCCATGCCGTTAAAGACATGACGATGTGGCAACTTATCGCCATCGCGCAGATCATTACTGATGAGTTTCATGAACCCTCCTTTCTTGTTTGCAGAAAGTGTAGCCAGAAACCTTCAGGCTGACTGCTCGTTATTGGCAAAAAAATGTTTCATCCTGTACCGCTCGGTTAACTGCTGCGGTCAGGCGCTGCAACTGTTCAGGGCGAATAATATAGGGCGGCATCAGGTAAATTAGCTTGCCAAAAGGCCGGATCCAGACGCCCTGTTCGACAAAGAATTTTTGCAGCGCTGCCATATTCACCGGGCGAGTGGTTTCGACCACGCCAATTGCCCCCAGCACGCGCACATCGGCAACCATTTCGGCATCACGGGCGGGGGCAAGTTGCTCGCGCAGCTGTACTTCAATAGCCGCCACCTGCTGCTGCCAGTCGCCAGATTCGAGAATCGCCAGGCTGGCGTTTGCTGCTGCGCAGGCCAGCGGATTGCCCATAAACGTTGGCCCATGCATAAAGCAACCGGCTTCGCCGTTACTGATGGTTTCCGCAACCTCGCGCGTGGTGAGCGTGGCGGAAAGGGTCATTGTGCCGCCGGTTAAGGCTTTACCGAGGCACAAAATGTCCGGCGCGATTTCTGCATGTTCACAGGCAAACAGTTTGCCGGTACGACCAAATCCGGTGGCGATCTCGTCGGCAATCAGCAAGATACCTTCGCGATCGCACATTTTGCGGATTCGTTTTAACCATTCCGGATGGTAGATGCGCATCCCGCCTGCGCCCTGGACAATCGGTTCAATGATCACCGCCGCGATTTCATGACGATGCGCCGCCATCAGGCGGGCAAAGCCCACCATATCGCGCTCATCCCATTCGCCATCCATACGGCTTTGTGGAGCCGGAGCAAACAAGTTTTCTGGCAGATAGCCTTTCCACAGGCTGTGCATTGAGTTGTCCGGATCGCACACCGACATCGCGCCAAAGGTATCGCCATGATAACCATTGCGGAAGGTCAGAAAACGCTGGCGCGCTTCGCCTTTGGCCTGCCAGTACTGCAACGCCATCTTCATCGCCACTTCCACCGCCACGGAACCGGAGTCCGCGAGAAAAACGCATTCCAGCGGTTGCGGCGTCATTGCCACCAGTTTGCGGCACAGCTCAATGGCTGGCGCATGGGTGATACCGCCAAACATCACATGCGACATAGCATCAATTTGCGACTTCATCGCGGCATTAAGCTGCGGGTGATTGTAGCCGTGGATCGCCGCCCACCAGGACGACATACCGTCAACCAGGCGTCTACCGTCAGACAAAATCAGCTCGCAACCTTCGGCGCTCGCCACCGGATAAACCGGCAGCGGGGAGGTCATGGATGTGTATGGGTGCCAGATATGGCGTTGGTCAAAGGCAAGATCGTCCGTTGTCATAATCGACTTGTAAACCAAATTGAAAAGATTTAGGTTTACAAATCTACACCGAATTAACAACAAAAAACACGTTTTGGAGAAGCCCCATGGCTCACCGCCCACGCTGGACATTGTCGCAAGTCACAGAATTATTTGAAAAACCGTTGCTGGATCTGCTGTTTGAAGCACAGCAGGTCCACCGCCAGCATTTTGATCCTCGTCAGGTGCAGGTCAGCACTTTGCTGTCGATTAAAACCGGAGCTTGTCCGGAAGATTGCAAATATTGCCCGCAAAGCTCGCGCTACAAAACCGGACTGGAAGCCGAGAGGTTGATGGAAGTCGAACAGGTGCTGGAGTCGGCGCGCAAAGCGAAAGCGGCGGGATCGACGCGTTTCTGTATGGGCGCGGCGTGGAAGAATCCCCACGAACGCGATATGCCGTACCTGGAACAAATGGTGCAGGGGGTAAAAGCGATGGGCCTGGAGGCGTGTATGACGCTGGGTACGTTGAGTGAATCTCAGGCGCAGCGCCTTGCGAATGCCGGGCTGGATTACTACAACCACAACCTCGACACCTCGCCGGAGTTTTACGGCAATATCATCACCACACGCACTTATCAGGAACGTCTCGATACGCTGGAAAAAGTGCGCGATGCCGGGATCAAAGTCTGTTCTGGCGGCATTGTCGGCTTAGGCGAAACAGTAAAAGATCGTGCCGGATTATTGCTGCAACTGGCAAACCTGCCGACGCCGCCGGAAAGCGTGCCAATCAACATGTTGGTGAAGGTGAAAGGCACGCCTCTGGCCGATAACGATGATGTCGATGCCTTTGATTTTATTCGCACCATTGCCGTAGCGCGGATCATGATGCCGACCTCTTACGTGCGCCTTTCTGCCGGACGTGAGCAGATGAACGAACAGACTCAGGCAATGTGCTTTATGGCTGGCGCAAACTCGATTTTCTACGGCTGCAAACTGCTGACTACGCCGAATCCGGAAGAAGATAAAGACCTGCAACTGTTCCGCAAACTGGGGCTGAATCCGCAGCAAACCGCCGTTCTGGCGGGCGATAACGAGCAACAACAGCGTCTGGAGCAGGCGCTGATGACCCCGGACACCGACGAATATTACAACGCGGCAGCACTATGAGCTGGCAGGAGAAAATCAACGCGGCGCTCGATGCGCGGCGTGCTGCCGATGCCCTGCGTCGCCGTTATCCGGTGGCGCAAGGAGCCGGACGCTGGCTGGTGGCGGACGAGCGCCAGTATCTGAACTTTTCCAGCAATGATTACCTCGGTTTAAGCCATCATCCGCAAATTATCCGTGCCTGGCAGCAGGGGGCGGAACAATTTGGCGTCGGTAGCGGCGGTTCCGGTCATGTCAGCGGTTATAGCGTGGCGCATCAGTCGCTGGAAGAAGAGTTGGCCGAGTGGCTGGGCTATTCGCGGGCGCTGTTGTTTATCTCTGGTTTTGCCGCTAATCAGGCGGTCATTACTGCGATGATGGCGAAAGAGGATCGTATTGTTGCCGACCGGCTTAGCCACGCCTCCTTGCTGGAGGCTGCCAGTTTAAGCCCGTCGCAGCTTCGCCGTTTTACTCATAACGATGTCGCTCATCTGGAACGTCTGCTTGCTGCCTCCTGTCTGGGGCAGCAACTGGTGGTGACAGAAGGTGTGTTTAGTATGGACGGCGATAGCGCGCCGCTTACGGAAATTCAACAGGTAACGCAACAGCACAATGGCTGGTTGATGGTCGATGATGCCCACGGCACGGGGGTTATCGGTGAACAGGGGCGAGGCAGTTGTTGGCAGCAAAAGGTGAAGCCGGAACTGCTGGTAGTCACTTTTGGCAAAGGATTTGGCGTCAGCGGCGCGGCGGTGCTTTGTTCTGATAGCGTGGCGAATTATCTGCTGCAATTCGCCCGCCATCTTATCTACAGCACCAGTATGCCGCCCGCTCAGGCGCAGGCATTACGTGCATCGCTGGCGGTCATTCGTAGTGATGAGGGTGATGCACGGCGCGAAAAACTGGCGGCACTCATTACGCGTTTTCGTGCCGGAGTGCAGGGTTTGCCGTTTACTCTTGCGGATTCACGTAGCGCCATCCAGCCATTAATCGTCGGTGATAACAGCCGTGCGTTACAACTGGCAGAAAAACTGCGCCAGCAAGACTGCTGGGTCACGGCGATTCGCCCGCCAACCGTACCCGTCGGCACTGCGCGACTGCGCCTGACGTTGACTGCGGCACATGAAACACAGGATATCGACCGCCTGCTGGAGGTGCTGCATGGCAACGGTCAATAAACAAGCCATTGCGGCGGCATTTGGTCGGGCAGCCGCGCACTATGAGCAACACGCAGATCTACAGCGCCAGAGTGCCGATGCATTACTGGCAATGCTCCCACAGCGTAAATACCCCCATGTACTGGATGCTGGCTGTGGACCTGGCTGGATGAGCCGCCACTGGCGCGAACGTCATGCACAGGTGACGGCGTTAGACCTCTCGCCACTTATGCTTGCGCAGGCACGCCAACAAGATGCCGCAGATCATTATCTGGCAGGCGATATCGAATCCCTGCCGTTAGCGACTGCGACGTTCGATCTTGCATGGAGCAATCTCGCGGTGCAGTGGTGCGGTAATTTATCCATGGCACTCCGCGAGCTGTATCGGGTGGTGCGCCCCGGAGGCGTGGTCGCGTTTACCACGCTGGTGCAGGGATCGTTACCCGAACTGCATCAGGCGTGGCAGGCGGTGGACGAGCGCCCGCATGCTAATCGCTTTTTACCGCCAGATGAAATCGAACAGTCGCTAAACGCCGTGCATTATCAACATTATATTCAGCCCATCACGCTGTGGTTTGATGATGCGCTCAGTGCCATGCGTTCGCTGAAAGGCATTGGCGCAACGCATCTTCATGAAGGGCGCGACCCGCGAATATTAACGCGTTCGCAGTTGCAGCGATTGCAACTGGCCTGGCCGCAACAACAGGGGCGATATCCTCTGACGTATCATCTTTTTTTGGGAGTGATTGCTCGTGAGTAAACGTTATTTTGTCACCGGAACGGATACCGAAGTGGGGAAAACCGTCGCCAGCTGCGCACTTTTACAAGCCGCGAAGGCGGCAGGCTACCGGACGGCAGGTTACAAACCTGTTGCCTCCGGCAGCGAAATGACAGTAGAAGGCTTACGTAATAGCGACGCACTGGCGTTGCAACGCAACAGTAGCCTGCAACTGGATTACGCCACGGTAAACCCTTACACCTTCGCAGAACCGACCTCGCCGCACATCATCAGCGCGCAAGAGGGCAGACCCATCGACCCCGTGGTTATGAGCGCCGGGTTACACGCGCTGGCACAGCATGCAAACTGGGTACTGGTAGAAGGTGCAGGAGGCTGGTTTACGCCGCTTTCTGAGTCTTTCACTTTCGCGGATTGGGTAATGCAAGAACAACTGCCAGTGATACTGGTTGTGGGCGTGAAACTCGGCTGTATTAATCACGCGATGCTGACCGCACAGGCTGTACAGCAAGCCGGACTTACCCTTGCAGGGTGGGTAGCGAACGATGTGACTCCACCGGGCAAACGTCACGCTGAATATATGGCCACGCTCAAGCGGATGATTTCCGCACCGCTGCTTGGGGAGATCCCATGGCTTGATGAACCCCCTGAAAACGCGCTAACCGGAAAGTACCTCAATCTCACCGCATTGTTGTAGCAATATATTTGGTTAAATTGCGAGCGAGATCGCGTCGTCTGCTGCCTGCAATTCAACCAATTAAATTTCAAAAGAATTGAGAAAAAATATTTACCCCCACAATATGCGGTTAGTGTGGGAATTGCCCAGGCGGCAGGGCATACGGGCTGCAGGCAGTTATCCACTATTCCTGTGGATAACCATGTGCATTAGAGTTAGAAAACGCGATGCAAGCGAGAGAATACGCGGCTTGCACGCGAATTGACGCGAAAGAAGGCTTAAGGAAATATTTGTTATTTTTCAATTAATTATATAAAAGCAATGGCAGTCATGAAAGTGACATCTCTTGCCATAAATCCGTCATCAGCCATCTTGACAATTGTTAAAAAAGCCGTTGCTTTGGGGATAACCCCGCAATCCTGGAGTTTTATCTCGTCACTGAGCAAATTATGCTCATGATTGATA
Source organism: Escherichia sp. E2586 (assembly GCF_005781105.1). NCBI lineage: Bacteria > Pseudomonadati > Pseudomonadota > Gammaproteobacteria > Enterobacterales > Enterobacteriaceae > Escherichia > Escherichia sp. E2586. The sequence continues at coordinate 131,751 of NZ_VATN01000010.1, read as the reverse complement.
CCTTCGTTGACGGTGTAACAGAAATAATGTGGCGTGAAACTGTTTTTTTATCCAGTATAATTTGTTGGCATTATTAAACACGACGAGTAAAATTACATACCTGCCCGCCCACTCCTTCAGGTAGCGACTCATGAGTAAACCGTTCAAACTGAATTCCTCTTTTAAACCTTCTGGCGATCAGCCTGAGGCAATTCGACGCCTCGAAGAAGGGCTTGAAGATGGCCTGGCTCACCAGACTCTACTCGGCGTAACGGGCTCCGGGAAAACATTTACCATTGCTAACGTCATTGCCGACCTTCAGCGCCCGACGATGGTGCTGGCGCCCAACAAAACGCTGGCAGCCCAGTTGTACGGCGAGATGAAAGAATTTTTCCCGGAAAATGCGGTGGAATACTTCGTCTCTTACTACGACTACTATCAACCGGAAGCCTATGTGCCGAGCTCGGACACCTTCATTGAAAAAGATGCCTCGGTAAACGAACATATTGAACAGATGCGGCTTTCAGCGACCAAAGCTTTGCTGGAGCGGCGCGATGTGGTGGTGGTCGCCTCTGTTTCAGCCATCTACGGTCTGGGCGACCCTGACTTATATCTTAAGATGATGCTGCATCTGACGGTCGGCATGATTATCGATCAGCGCGCGATTCTGCGGCGCCTGGCGGAACTGCAATACACCCGTAACGACCAGGCGTTCCAGCGCGGGACTTTCCGTGTTCGCGGGGAAGTGATTGATATTTTTCCGGCGGAGTCCGACGACGTTGCGCTACGTGTTGAATTGTTCGACGAAGAGGTAGAGCGGCTGTCGCTTTTCGACCCATTAACTGGGCAGATTATCTCAACCATCCCCCGCTTTACCATCTATCCGAAAACACACTACGTCACCCCGCGTGAACGTATTGTGCAGGCGATGGAAGAGATCAAAGAAGAGCTGGCCGATCGGCGCAAAGTGCTGCTGGCAAATAACAAGCTGCTGGAAGAACAACGCCTGACTCAGCGTACCCAGTTTGATCTGGAGATGATGAACGAGCTCGGTTATTGCTCAGGCATTGAAAACTATTCGCGCTTTCTTTCCGGTCGTGGACCCGGTGAGCCACCGCCGACGCTGTTTGATTATCTCCCCGCCGATGGCCTGTTGGTGGTCGATGAATCCCACGTCACTATTCCGCAAATTGGCGGCATGTATCGAGGCGACCGGGCGCGTAAAGAGACGCTGGTGGAGTACGGTTTCCGCCTGCCCTCGGCGCTGGATAACCGTCCGCTGAAATTTGAAGAGTTCGAAGCATTAGCCCCGCAAACCATCTATGTTTCTGCAACACCCGGTAATTACGAGCTGGAGAAATCCGGTGGCGACGTGGTGGATCAGGTCGTGCGTCCAACAGGGCTGCTGGACCCGATTATCGAAGTGCGCCCGGTAGCGACCCAGGTTGATGATCTTCTCTCAGAAATTCGCCTGCGGGCGGCAATTAACGAACGCGTACTGGTCACGACGTTGACTAAGCGGATGGCGGAAGATCTCACCGAATATCTGGAAGAACACGGTGAACGCGTGCGTTATCTTCACTCGGATATCGACACCGTCGAGCGTATGGAAATTATCCGCGACTTGCGCTTGGGCGAGTTTGATGTGCTGGTGGGGATCAACTTACTGCGCGAAGGTCTGGATATGCCAGAAGTTTCGCTGGTGGCGATCCTCGACGCAGACAAAGAAGGCTTCCTGCGTTCCGAACGTTCATTGATTCAGACCATTGGTCGCGCGGCGCGTAACGTCAACGGTAAAGCGATTCTCTATGGCGATAAGATCACCCCATCAATGGCGAAAGCGATTGGCGAAACCGAACGTCGCCGCGAGAAACAACAGAAGTACAACGAGGAACACGGAATTACGCCGCAAGGGCTGAACAAGAAAGTGGTCGATATCCTGGCGCTGGGGCAGAACATTGCCAAAACCAAAGCGAAGGGCAGAGGAAAATCGCGTCCGATTGTTGAGCCGGATAATGTACCGATGGATATGTCGCCTAAAGCGTTGCAGCAGAAAATCCATGAACTGGAAGGGCTGATGATGCAACACGCGCAAAATCTGGAGTTCGAAGAGGCGGCGCAAATTCGTGACCAGTTGCATCAGCTGCGTGAGTTGTTTATTGCGGCTTCGTGACAGGATAACGAAGAAGAGAGATGGCAAAAGCAAAATTGCCTGATGCGCTACGCTTATCAGGCCTACATGATCTCTGCAATACATTGAATTTGCGCGGTTTGTAGGCCGGATAAGGCGTTCACGCCGCATCCGGCATGAACAACGTGTACTTTGTCTTCAATAAGAAGCCGGAATTTTCTTTCGGCTTTCCGTTAACCCAAAGCCTGTAATGCCTTTTCCAGTGCGTTATGTAACAACTGGCGGTCATGACGATAGGGGATATCGCTGGCCTCCAGTACGTCCTGAATGACTAATCTGTCGTTAACTGTAGAAACATCGACCTTCGGCCCAACAATAACCGCATCAATCACCTTTTTACCGACATACTGCTCCATAATCGCCAGCTTGTTTTCAAGCTTCAGATTCGCCGCAGGCAGGCTTAATTCTCTTCCCAAATTGCCAATATAAACCATCGGGGCTGGCGTGCGGCGTAGTGCCTGCGCCATTTCCTCAAGCAGCAGGATTGGCATCAGGCTGGTATAAAAACTGCCTGGCCCGATGATTATCAGGTCAGCCTCATTAATTGCCAGCACCGCTTCACGGGTGGCAGGTACGTTGGGGGTTAACAGTAGTTCCTGAATCGGCGTAGTTAGCTGGTCGATGTTGACCTCGCCGTAAACTTCATGTCCCTGATCGTCAATGGCCATCAGATCAACGGGATGCTCTGACATCGGAATTAATTGCGCGTCCACTTTCAACAGATTACGAATTAAATTGATGGCTTCCAGAGGCCGCACGCTAAGGTGATCCAGCGCCTTTAACATCAAGTTTCCGAGATTATGACCGGAAAGCTCGCCATTGCCGCCAAAACGGTATTCAAACATCGCGGAGGCGACGCTCGGTTCCGTTATCAGTTGGTTGAGACAGTTGCGCATATCGCCCCAGGCAATTCCGCCTTCCGAGCGACGAATACGTCCCGTCGAGCCACCGTTATCCGTGGTGGTGACGATACCCGTTAAGCGAGAGCCTAAAGACGAAAGTGATGAGAGAACGCGTCCCAGTCCATGCCCCCCGCCGAGAGCAACGACACGATCAAGGTCAGCCAGCGTACGATTGCGCATATACATTCCTGAAGTCAGATTATCCGCGCTACAGTAGCGCAAATTACGGGGAAACAGCAATTAGCCTGCCAATATTGAGGATACAACTCATGGTTTTCTACCCCCAAAGGACAATATTCGCTCTGCGTCCCTGATGATGTATATCAAAGTAAAACCGCCATTTTCCCTTATTCTGTAGCGAAATAGGCCGATCATGACGCTATATACATGATTACATAGCGAAAAGGGTGAATGGTAAAAATCTCATTTACGCGCTAGTATCGGCATAACCACTAAACACTCTAGCCTCTGCACCTGGGTCAACTGATATGGTGCTTTGGCCGTGACAATGCTTTGAAAGGTTGCCACCAGGGCGAAGGAAGAAATGACTTCGCCTCCCGTATCTGGAAAGGTGTACATGGCTTCACAACTGACTGATGCATTTGCGCGTAAGTTTTATTACTTGCGCCTGTCGATTACCGATGTGTGTAACTTTCGTTGCACATATTGCCTGCCGGATGGCTACAAGCCGAGCGGCGTCACCAATAAAGGCTTTCTGACCGTCGATGAAATTCGCCGGGTTACGCGCGCCTTTGCCAGTCTGGGCACCGAAAAAGTTCGTCTGACAGGCGGAGAGCCGTCTTTACGTCGCGACTTTACCGATATCATCGCCGCAGTGCGGGAAAATGACGCCATCCGTCAGATTGCGGTCACCACTAATGGTTACCGTCTGGAACGCGACGTGGCGAACTGGCGCGATGCCGGACTGACGGGCATTAACGTCAGTGTTGATAGTCTCGACGCTCGTCAGTTTCATGCCATTACCGGCCAGGATAAATTCAATCAGGTCATGGCTGGCATCGATGCTGCATTTGAGGCGGGCTTTGAGAAGGTCAAAGTCAATACCGTGCTGATGCGCGATGTCAACCATCACCAGCTCGACACTTTTCTGAACTGGATCCAGCATCGTCCTATCCAGCTGCGTTTCATTGAACTGATGGAAACGGGCGAGGGCAGCGAGCTCTTCCGTAAGCATCACATCTCTGGTCAGGTTCTGCGTGACGAGCTACTGCGTCGCGGCTGGATCCACCAATTACGTCAACGTAGTGACGGTCCCGCGCAAGTCTTTTGTCATCCGGATTACGCCGGAGAGATTGGCCTAATCATGCCGTATGAAAAAGACTTCTGTGCCACCTGCAACCGCCTGCGCGTTTCCTCCATTGGTAAACTCCATCTCTGCCTGTTTGGTGAGGGCGGCGTTAACCTGCGCGATCTGCTGGAAGACGATACCCAGCAACAGGCGCTGGAAGCGCGTATTTCAGCGGCGCTGCGGGAGAAAAAACAGACCCATTTCCTGCATCAAAACAACACCGGTATTACGCAAAACTTATCGTACATTGGCGGCTAAAACGTCAAAAGGAGAGATCAGATGAGTCAGGTAAGCACTGAATTTATCCCGACCCGTATTGCTATTCTTACGGTTTCTAATCGTCGCGGTGAAGAAGACGATACCTCCGGTCACTATCTGCGCGATTCGGCGCAGGAAGCGGGCCATCACGTTGTCGATAAAGCCATTGTCAAAGAAAACCGCTACGCTATTCGCGCTCAGGTATCTGCGTGGATCGCCAGCGACGATGTACAGGTGGTGTTGATTACTGGCGGCACAGGCCTGACGGAAGGCGATCAGGCTCCCGAAGCACTGCTGCCGCTGTTCGACCGTGAAGTCGAAGGTTTCGGCGAAGTGTTCCGTATGCTGTCATTTGAAGAGATTGGCACCGCAACGTTGCAATCCCGTGCGGTAGCGGGCGTCGCTAACAAGACACTGATTTTCGCCATGCCGGGCTCGACCAAAGCGTGCCGCACCGCGTGGGAAAATATCATCGCGCCGCAACTGGATGCCCGTACACGTCCATGCAATTTCCATCCACATTTGAAGAAATAAGTATGTCGCAACTGACCCATATCAACGCCGCTGGCGAAGCGCACATGGTGGATGTCTCCGCCAAAGCGGAAACTGTACGTGAAGCGCGGGCGGAAGCCTTTGTCACCATGCGCAGCGAGACGCTGGCGATGATCATCGATGGTCGCCACCACAAAGGCGACGTGTTTGCTACAGCACGTATTGCCGGTATTCAGGCGGCAAAACGCACCTGGGATCTGATCCCGCTGTGTCATCCGCTGATGCTCAGTAAAGTCGAAGTCAATTTACAAGCCGAGCCGGAGCACAATCGGGTGCGTATAGAAACCTTATGCCGCCTGACCGGGAAAACCGGCGTTGAAATGGAAGCGTTAACCGCGGCCTCCGTGGCGGCGCTGACCATTTATGACATGTGCAAAGCGGTGCAAAAAGATATGGTGATTGGTCCGGTACGTTTGCTGGCAAAGAGCGGCGGCAAATCAGGTGACTTTAAGGTGGAAGCGGATGATTAAAGTTCTTTTTTTCGCCCAGGTGCGCGAGTTAGTGGGAACAGATGCAACCGAAGTGGCTGCGGATTTCCCAACCGTTGAAGCGTTACGCCAGCACCTGGCTGCGCAGAGCGATCGCTGGGCGCTGGCGCTGGAAGATGGCAAATTGCTGGCTGCCGTCAACCAGACGCTGGTGAGTTTTGACCATCCGCTGACTGACGGCGACGAAGTGGCTTTCTTCCCGCCGGTAACCGGAGGTTAAAATGGCAGAAACCAAAATTGTTGTCGGCCCGCAGCCGTTCAGTGTAGGGGAAGAGTACCCGTGGCTGGCGGAGCGTGACGAAGACGGTGCAGTGGTCACGTTTACCGGTAAGGTGCGCAATCATAACCTGGGAGACAGCGTCAAAGCATTAACCCTCGAACACTATCCGGGAATGACAGAAAAAGCACTGGCGGAAATCGTTGATGAAGCGCGTAACCGCTGGCCGCTGGGGCGCGTCACGGTAATTCACCGCATTGGTGAATTATGGCCGGGTGATGAAATTGTTTTTGTCGGTGTTACCAGTGCGCATCGCAGCAGTGCGTTCGAAGCCGGGCAGTTTATTATGGACTATCTCAAAACCCGCGCGCCGTTCTGGAAGCGCGAAGCCACGCCGGAAGGCGACCGCTGGGTCGAAGCTCGGGAGAGCGATCAGCAGGCGGCAAAACGCTGGTAGTTTTTAGCAGGCCGGATACCGCACAGCTGCATCCGGCAATTTCACCGCTCAGTACATGCGTTTACGCTGCGTCGATGCACAGCCCCATCATTTGCAGTATCCTTAAGATATTCCTTATATCTTCAGGAGAAAGTCATGGACAGATTCCCACGTTCTGATTCAATCGTACAAACCCGAGCTGGCCTGCAAACCTATATGGCACAGGTCTATGGCTGGATGACGGTAGGCTTGCTGCTTACCGCGTTTGTTGCCTGGTATGCGGCCAATTCCGCCGCCGTTATGGAGCTGTTATTCACCAACCGCATCTTTTTAATTGGTCTGGTAATAGCACAATTAGCTCTGGTTATTGTGTTATCAGCGATGATTCAAAAGCTGAGTGCAGGTGTGACAACCATGCTCTTTATGCTTTATTCAGCGCTGACGGGCCTGACGCTTTCCAGTATTTTCATTGTCTATACCGCTGCCTCTATCGCCAGCACCTTCGTCGTTACTGCCGGGATGTTCGGCGCAATGAGCCTGTACGGTTACACAACCAAACGCGATTTAAGCGGCTTCGGCAATATGCTGTTTATGGCGTTGATCGGCATTGTGCTGGCATCGCTGGTCAACTTCTGGCTGAAAAGCGAAGCGTTGATGTGGGCGGTCACCTACATCGGCGTGATTGTCTTTGTCGGATTGACGGCGTATGACACTCAGAAATTGAAAAATATGGGTGAGCAGATTGATACCCGTGACGCGTCGAACCTGCGCAAATATTCCATTCTTGGCGCATTAACCTTGTATCTGGACTTCATCAACCTGTTCCTGATGTTGCTGCGAATTTTTGGCAATCGTCGTTAATTCTTTTTTCACCACCAATATCCCGGCCATGTGTCGGGATTTTTTTATTTAAAACGATAACAAACAAGAGTCTGGTATAAAAAGCAATTTATGGCGTGGCGGTTGTGTTTTTCGCATCCATCTTTCATGGACGAAATAAGCTCCTTGAACTGGCGGGAAAATGCCATAGTGAAGAATTATGGAGTCCGGTTCGTTGCGCTTTTATAGGTGCATTAACACTCTATTACTATTTTATCGGCTTCTTTGGGATACTTGCAGCAATAGCGATAACGCTTGTCTGGCAAAGGCATACGCGGTTTTTTCATTAGTCGTAAATGCACATACTAAAGAACTTAACCGAACTTCACATCGCCGCTTCATTTTTCGCCCGTAGCTTCTTCGCCTGGCTTTCCAGCAACAGGTAACAGATCAGCGCCAGCAGCAGCGGGATAAAGTAATACAGCACACGGTAAGCGAGCAGGGCGGCGATAATTGTGCCTTTGGATGTATGCTCCCCAGCCAGTAGCGCGATAAACACCGCTTCCAGCACACCAATTCCCGCCGGAATATGCACAATTACCCCAGCAATACTACTAACCAGCAACACGCCCAGTACAAAGAAATAGTTCACGCTTTGACCGAGTAACAGCCAGATAATCGCTCCCATTACCATCCAGTTAACGCTGGAAATCAGCATCTGGGCGAGGGCGAATTTCCATGAAGGCAGCACCAGCTTTTGCCCTTTGATGGTCATATGGCGGTGCTTCGCGAAAGCGCAAAACTACAAATAAACCGCGATAATCATCAGTAAGCTAATGCCGAGAATACGCAGCGTAGTTTGATCGACATACCAGTGATCCGGCAGCTCCACCACGCCTGCGGTAAAGATAATCCCTGCCAGTAAAATATAGCCCAGCCAGTTGGTGGTAATACTGAGCGAGAAAATTCGTGTAATAGTGCTGCCCGGTAACCCTAGCCGGGAGTACAAACGATAGCGCATACCAATGCCGCCGACCCAGGTACTGAGTGTCAGGTTGAAGGCGTAGCAGATAAACGACACCAGCATCACCTGGCGTTTCGCCAGTTTGTGACCGCAGTAGAAGCGGGCGAGCAGGTCATAGCAGCCGTAAATCAGATAACTGATGACCACCAGCCCAACCGCACTGAGCAGCGCAACGCGATTGTAGTCGCGGATGACCTTCCAGACCTCTTCCCAGTTCACCTTTTTGGCGTAGACCACCAGCAACACAATCACCGCGATAAAAAACAGCCAGGTGAGGATCTTCTTTGCTAAGCGCCAGCGCGGATGTGATTTACTCATCAGGGCTTCATCCCCGAACTTTCAGTTTCGACCCGATCCTGCGTTTCCATTGCCGGTTGTGCGGGGGGATCAACTTGCGCCAGATGTGGCGTGTGTGCCGGAAGCCAGCCCACCAGCGCCGGGAAGTGGCGTAAAAAGTGGAACGCCAGCACGCTTTTGGTCAGGTTCCACCAGGTCCGTTTTGGCAGCATACTTTCATCCACTTGCTGGCAATCGGCGGTGATAATGCCGTTAAGATTGTCTCGCAGCGTCTGATTAAAGTTTCGATCGTGGATGATGACATTTGCTTCGAGATTCAGCGACAAACTGAGCGGGTCGAGATTACTGGAACCCACCGTTGCCCAGTGATCGTCCATCAATGCGACTTTGCCATGTAGCGGGCGGCGGCGGTACTCAAACACCTGAACGCCGCCTTTAACCAGATAGTTATACAGCAAGCGTGCGCCGACTCTGACAATGGGCATATCCGGTTCGCCCTGAATGATCAGTTTGATCCGCACCCCGCGCCGTGCCGCTTTACGTAAGGCGTGTAAAAATCGATAGCCGGGGAAGAAGTAGGCGTTGGCGATAATGACTTCCCGCCGCGCCTGAGTGAGCATTTTCAGATAGTGACGTTCGATATCATCGCGATGTTCTTCGTTATCGCGCCAGACCAGCAATACCTGCGCTTCTCCTGGCTGGCGGTTTTCTTCCGCTTTATGATGACGTCGCCACCAGCGTCGTGCCGCGCTCTGCCCCGGCAGGTTTTCCAGTTCAAATTGTAGAATATCTTCAACAATCGGCCCTTCGAGGCGTACCGCGTAATCCTGTTTAGCCTCTGGACCGTAGCTGGACATATGCTCAGCGGAGTAATTCAGCCCGCCAATAAAGGCGATACGCGCGTCGATCACCACAATTTTGCGATGCATCCGGCGAAACACATTGGTGCGCATACCAAAAAGGCGAGGGCGGGGATCGTAGTAGCGGAACACCACGCCAGCCGCCGTCAGTTCATTGACAAACTCATCGCTGAGATCCGGCGAACCGTAGCCATCCAGCAAGACTTCCGCTTTTACTCCGCGTTGCGCTGCTGCCAGTAGCGCCGCATGCAGCTGTTTGCCGACGTCATCCTCAAACCAGATAAACGTTTCAAGAATGATGCGTTCTTGCGCTTCGCCAATTGCTTTAAACACCGCGGGATAATATTGCTCGCCATTTTCCAGCAACTGGATCTTATTGCCTTCGCGCCAGCTACATTTCATAAATGAATCTCCGCACTTAAAGGGGCATGATCAGAAAGGTGTCGCCATGTCCGCAGCGGCAACGCGGTTGGCGTGCTGGCGCTGGCATTTTTGACGTAGATCCTGTCCAGTCGTAGTAGAGGAAATTGCACCGGAAACGTGCGCGCCGGGCGCCCGTGGGCGCGGGTAAATATCTCATCCAGCCCGGCCTGCACTTTTAACGGATGATTAGCTTTTTGCCGCCAGTCGTTGAAATCACCCGCCACCAATACCGGTTCGCCGTCCGGCAGCTCATTCACCCATTCGGCGAGCAGCGCAATCTGCGCCTGACGGTGCGCCTCACGCAGGCCCAAATGTACGCACATCACATGAATCGCTTTCCCGGTCATCGGCGGCACAATGCGGCAGTAGAGCACGCCGCGCTTTTCCGCACCATCGACCGAAACATCACGATTCTCATAATGTTCAATGGGATAGCGCGACAGTACGGCGTTGCCGTGATGCCCTTCCGGATACACAGCATTGCGACCGTAGGCAAAATCGCTCCACATTGTGTCGGCGAGAAACTCGTAGTGCGAGGTATCGGGCCAGTTTTTCACATGTAGCGGATGAACTTCGTGCGCGCCCATCACTTCCTGCAGGCAAACTATATCGGCGCCGACGGTGCGCACGGCGTCGCGAAGTTCCGGCAAAATGAAGCGTCGGTTGAACGCGGTAAAGCCTTTGTGAATATTGATGGTGAGTACCTTGAACGAAAAGTGTTGTGTTTGGTCGGGCATAATTTTCCCGTTTTGGCCTCTTATCTCATTGAAATAGTGTAGTCGGCGTCACAAAAAGGTGCGGTCTTACGGAATTTTCCGTAAAGTTCGGTACTCTGAGTAAGTAGAGATAAATTCTTCAGGAGAGAAGCCATGAAGTGGCAACAACGTGTTCGTGTCGCAACTGGCCTAAGTTGCTGGCAGATTATGTTGCATTTACTGGTAGTGGCGCTGCTGGTGGTGGGCTGGATGAGTAAAACTCTGGTTCACGTCGGCGTGGGATTATGCGTGCTGTATTGTGTCACTGTGGTAATGATGCTGGTGTTTCAGCGTCACCCCGAGCAACGCTGGCGTGAGGTGGCGGATGTGCTGGAAGAGCTGACCACCACCTGGTATTTTGGCGCGGCGCTGATTGTGCTGTGGCTGCTGTCCCGCGTACTGGAAAATAACTATTTGTTGGCCGTTGCAGGGCTGGCGATCCTTGCCGGCCCGGCGGTAGTGTCGTTACTGGCGAAAGATAAGAAGTTACATCACCTTACGTCTAAACATCGCGTACGCCGCTGACCCTGTCGTGGCCGTTATCACCAGTAGCGGCCACAAACTGTTCCACACAATATCCAGACTCGCATCCTTCAAATAAATCTGCTTGGTAATGTCCGTAAAGTGGCGAATAGGGTTAACCCAGGTCAGGTTTTGCAGCCATACTGGCATGTTCTCCACCGGCGAAACGTAACCGGAAAGCAGAATGGCGGGCATCATAAAGACGAACACGCCGATAAACGCCTGCTGTTGTGTTGAACAGAGTGATGAAATCAACAGACCGAATCCCACCAGCGATAAACCGTAAATCACCATCGTAAAGTAGAACAACGCCAGCGATCCGGCGAAGGGGATTTGATACGCCCAGATACCAATCGCCAGCACAATAGTGGCCTGGAAGGTGGCGACAATTAATGCCGGTACGGCTTTGCCGATGAATATCTGCCAGGTGGTGAGCGGCGAAACCAGTAGCTGATCGAGCGTACCTTGTTCACGTTCGCGGGCGACGGAAAGTGAAGTGACGATCATTACGCCGATAGTGGTGATCATGGCGATCAGCGACGGCACCACAAACCATTTGTAGTCGAGATTCGGGTTATACCAGTTGCGTACCACCAGCTCGCTGTTGTTGGGTTTCGGTTTTCCTTCCAGCAGCTCCTGCTGATAATTTTTGACGATCTGTTGTAGGTAGTTAGCGGCAATTTGCGCACTGTTGGAGTTACGCCCGTCGAGGATCAACTGCAACGGCGCGGTCTGGAAGGTATCCAGTTTGCGCGAGAAGTCAGCCGGGAAACGCACCAGTAGTAACGCCTTTTGTGTGTCGATGGTCGGGCGGATTTCCTGCGGGCTTTTCAGCAGCAGCACATGGGTAAAGGCGCTGGCGCGGGCAAAACGTTGAGTAAGTTCTACCGAGTGCTCGCCGTTATCTTCATCGTAGATGGCGATGGTGGCGTTGGTCACTTCCAGCGTGGCGGCGAACGGGAACAGGATCACCTGAATCAGCACGGGTAAAATCAGAATCGCGCGGGTTTGCGGTTCGCGCAGCAGCGACTGCAACTCTTTGCGGATTAACGTCCATAAGCGATGAAACATGCTCTTCTCCCTAATCCAGCCGACGTTTGGTTTTAAGCCATGTCAGGCCGATAAACATCACCGCCGAAGCGATCAAAAACAGCACGTTCACCACCAGCACCACTGGAATATTCCCAGCGAGGAACAGGCTTTGCAGGGTGCTGACGAAATAACGTGCGGGAATAATGTACGTCACCGCGCGGATCACCGCGGGCATACTGTCGATCTGAAATATAAAGCCGGAAAGCATAATCGACGGCAGGAACGCGGCGTTCAGGGCGACCTGAGCGGCGTTGAACTGGTTGCGGGTAATCGTTGAAATCAGCAGCCCCATCCCCAGGGTACTGAGTAAAAACAGGCTGGAGATAAAAAACAGAATCAGCAGCGACCCGCGATACGGCACGCCGAGAATAAACACCGACACCAGCATACACAGCAACATCGCCAGCATACCGAGGAAGTAATAAGGGATCAGCTTACACAGCAGCAGTTCCGTGCGGGTAATCTCCGTAGACAGCAAAGCCTCCATGGTGCCGCGCTCCCATTCTCGCGCCACCACCAGCGAGGTGAGAATCGCGCCGATGACCGTCATGATAATGGTCACCGCACCGGGGATAATAAAGTGTTGGCTTATCGCCGCCGGGTTAAACCAGTAGCGGGTTTGTACATCAATAAGCGGTTCAAAAGTCTGCCCGTTATCCTCCGCTCGCTGCATTTGCCAGATCTGCCAGATCCCTTCGACATACCCCTGCACAAAGTTAGCGGTATTCGGCTCACTGCCGTCGGTGATCACCTGAATCGGTGCGGTGGCGTTGGCGCGCTCCATCTGTTCCGCAAAATCCACCGGAATCACCACCAGACCACGAATTTTTCCCGCCTGCATTTTGGCGATCAGTTCCTGACGGTTATCGCTGATGGTGGCGTCGATGTAGGGCGAACCGGTCATGGTGTGGGTGAAATCCAGCGCCGCTTCGCTACGCTGTTCCAGTAAAATCCCGACGCGCAGCTTGCTGGAGTCGAGGTTAATGCCGTATCCAAAAATAAACAGCAGTAGCAGTGGGATCACTACCGCAATCAGCCAGCTACTCGGATCGCGAACGATCTGCCGCGTCTCTTTGACGCACAGCGCCCGCACGCGACGCCAGGAAAGGATCGGATTACTCATTGCCATGCTCCTTATCCCAGTCGTGGATCAGCTGAATAAAGGCTTGCTCCATAGTGGGATCGGGTTGCTCATTGTTAGCCGACTGTGCTTTCAAATCGTCCGGCGTGCCGCTGGCGATTAATTTCCCACGGTACACCAGGCCGATGCGGTCGCAATATTCCGCTTCATCCATAAAGTGGGTGGTGACCATCACCGTGACGCCTTTCTCTACCATGCTGTTGATGTGCAGCCAAAATTCACGGCGGGTGATGGGATCAACGCCGGAAGTTGGTTCATCGAGAAACAGAATGTCCGGTTCATGCATCAGCGAACAGGCCAGTGCCAGCCGCTGTTTAAAACCTAATGGCAGTTCATCGGTGGCATGTGAGGCGATACTTTTCAGGCCAAATGCCTCGCTCATACGGGAGATTTTTTCGTTCTGCGCCCGACCGCGTAAGCCATAAACACCAGAAAAAAAGCGTAAATTCTGTTCGACCGTCAGGTTGCCGTAGAGCGAAAACTTTTGCGCCATATAGCCGAGATGCTGGCGCGCTTTACCTGAACTCTCTTTCAGATCCATCCCCAGTACCAGCGCCTGACCAGAGGTCGGCACCAGCAAACCACACATCATCTTAAAGGTGGTGGATTTACCCGCGCCGTTTGGCCCGAGCAAACCAAAAATCTCCCCACGTTTAACGGCAAAGTTGACGTGATCGGTGGCGGCAAAATCACCAAATTTCTTGGTCAGTTCTTTCGCTTCGATCACCGTCTCGCCAGGTGTGCCTTCCACCGTATGTAATATTGCGCCCAGCGGCGATTCCGAGGTTCCGGCACCGCCCAGCAAGTCAATAAACGCATCTTCAAAGCGGGGCGTGGTTGGGTTGATGTCGATTTCCGGCATCCCGTCGGCATGGCGAATATCGTCTGGCGTGGCCTCTTTTTTGAGGATCAGGCGTACCGATTTCCCCTGAATCATGCCGTCGCTGACCTGCGGTAGTTTCAAGGCGCGTTGTAGCAGTTTGCGGTTGCCCTCGTGCGGGCTGGTCATCAGAAAGCTGCGTCCGGCCATGGTTTGCGTCAGGGCCGTCGGTTCTCCCTGATACAGCAGCTCGCCTTCGTTCATCAGTAACACGTCACGGCACTGTTCGGCTTCGTCGAGATACGAGGTGCTCCAGAGAATTAACATTCCTTCGCCTGCCAGCTCATGCACCATCTGCCACAGTTCGCGCCGTGAGATGGGGTCAACGCCGACGCCGGGCTCATCGAGCAGCAACACTTTCGGTTCGCCCACCAGGGTACAGGCCAGGCCGAGTTTTTGCTTCATCCCGCCGGAGAGCTTGCCCGCCAGCCGTCCGGTAAACGGGCCAAGAGACGTAAACTCCAGCAGGCGAGCAAAAGTCTGTTTACGTGCTTCACCGGTGACGCTGCGCAAATCCGCGTACAGATTGAGGTTCTCCATCACCGTCAGATCTTCATACAGGCCGAATTTCTGCGGCATATAGCCGAGAACGGCGTGCAGCGCAGCGTCGTTTTTGATCGGATCAAAGCCAATCACCGTGGCGCTGCCGCTGTCGGGTTTCAGTAATCCCGCCAGCATCCGCATCAGCGTGGTTTTGCCCGCACCGTCCGGCCCCACCAGCCCCGTCACATAACCGGCATGAATGGTACAATCGAGCGGCGCGACGGCGGGCTTTTCCATGCCCGGAAAGCGTTTTTCCAGGCCGTTTAGCGTGATAACGGCATCATTCATGTCCTGCCTCGTTACCGAATTGCACCGTCACCGGCATTCCCTGGCGTAACGCATCATCGGCGTCGGTCACCACAATACGCAGGCGATAGACGAGGTCGGTACGCAGATCCGGCGTTTCGACGGTTTTCGGCGTAAATTCAGCGGTTGGCGAGACAAAGCCAATTTGTCCGTGATAGGGCTTATTCGGGCGACCATCGGTATAAAGCAGCACTTTGCGACCTGGCTGGGCCTGGTCAAGGTTACGTTCATCAACATAAGCGCGCACCCACACCGGACGTGTCAGTGAGACGGTAAACACCGTGCCACCTTCATTGAGGACCGTGCCAGGCTCTACCGCGCGGGTTAACAGCGTGCCATCAGAGGGGGCTACCAGCGTTGAGTCCTGTAAATTCAGTTCCGCCTGCGCCAGTTGCGCCTGTGCCTGTTCGAGGCTGGCTTTCGCCTGGGCGATGTCCTGTTCACGGTTACCGGAACGGTACTGACGCAATTTATCCTGTGCTGATTTCAGCGTTGCCTGTGCCTGGTCGCGCGAGGAGCGGGCATTTTCCAGGTCATTTGCCGAAATGGTGCGGCTTTTCCACAATCCTTGCTGCCGGGCATAGAAGTTCTGCGCATAGTCATAGGCGGCCTGCGCCTGTTTCACCGCTGCGGCAGCCTGAGCGATTTCTTCATCGCGATACCCGGCAAGCATCAGGTCATACTGCGCCTGCGCCACCGAAACGCCAGCCTTCGCTTGCATCAGCGCAATCTCATATGGCTTGTGATCCAGCTCGCCCAGCACCTGACCTGCTTTGATCGCATCACCTTCGTCCACCGCCAGCGATTCAACGCGACCACCGACACGGAAGCTCAGATTTACGGTGCGAATATCCACATTGCCATACAGCGTCAGGCCGTTATCCTGGCGACTTTGATACCACCAGTAGCCTCCGGCAATCACGGCGGCAAGTACCACTACCGCCAGTCCAATCACGACAGGTTTTTTCATCACTACAAACTCCTTTGCGATAATCCTTGCAAAATCAGGTCGATATGACAGGTTACCGTCTGGTTAATCAGTTCGGTCTTTTCTTCATCGAACGCGGTCCAGCCGGTACGTAACAGAATCGTTTCTTTGCCGAGACGAAACGCCAGAATCTCACCAATCAACGCATGGGTATGGAGGATCATGCGGGTGTCGTTGGCGTCGCAGCCGGTCCAGGCGGCAATCAGGCGTGTCAGGTGGCTGTGTAGCGGGCTAATCACCTGTTCATGCACTAGATGGTAGGCCGCCGTGGGAGAGAGCTGTTCACGGGAGATAAACTTGCTGAGGTTGACGGTGTCATCCTGGGTGAGCAGTTGGATCATGTTCCTGCAGGCGCGAAGGATCAGTTCGCGGATAGCGGCGCGATCCGGCTGTGGTTGTGCGAACAAGCGTTCGGCTTCCTCGGCGTGCGGACGGAACTGCTCGCCAATGAAATCGGCAATCCACTGGGCGCAGGCGAGGTACAAATCCTCTTTCGAACCGAAGTAATAGGTAATGGCAGCGATATTCTGCCCGGCCTGGGCGGCGATATCGCGGGTGGTGGCGTTCATTCCATACTCACCAAACTGTGCCAGTGCTGCAGCAATCAGCTGTTTTTTCGCCTGTTCACCTTTGGTTGTCATGGCAGGACTATTCATAGCACAGCCCATTCTTAATCAAATGATTGATTAAGATTATGACTCATTTTTAGCGTTGTCCAGTATGGCCAGGAATTTTAGCAACGCCAGTCACAGGGATAATTTATGCGCTGCGTCACAAAAACTGCTACACTCCGCTCCCTCATGACATTGTGGTTTTTGTCATTTTCCTTTTCAGTATCTCCCTGAAAACTACACCGGTAACGGTCGGGGCGGTTCGGAGTAGTTATGTCTTTCGATTCTTTGGGTTTAAGCCCTGATATCCTGCGCGCCGTTGCCGAGCAAGGTTACCGTGAACCCACCCCTATTCAGCAGCAGGCGATCCCTGCGGTGCTGGAAGGCCGCGACCTGATGGCCAGTGCCCAGACCGGCACGGGCAAAACAGCGGGCTTTACGTTGCCGCTACTACAACACCTGATTTCCCGCGAGCCGCACGCCAAAGGGCGTCGTCCGGTTCGTGCGCTCATTCTTACCCCGACCCGTGAACTGGCGGCGCAGATTGGCGAAAACGTCCGTGATTACAGCAAATACCTGAACATTCGTTCGCTGGTGGTGTTTGGTGGTGTGAGCATTAACCCGCAGATGATGAAACTGCGTGGCGGCGTTGATGTGCTGGTGGCAACGCCGGGGCGTTTGCTGGACCTGGAACATCAGAATGCGGTGAAGCTGGACCAGATAGAAATCCTCGTCCTCGATGAAGCTGACCGCATGCTCGACATGGGCTTTATCCACGATATTCGTCGCGTGTTAACAAAACTGCCAGCGAAGCGCCAGAACCTGCTGTTCTCCGCCACTTTCTCTGACGATATTAAAGCCCTGGCAGAAAAGCTGCTGCACAACCCGCTGGAAATCGAAGTGGCACGCCGCAATACCGCGTCTGATCAGGTGACCCAGCACGTTCACTTTGTTGATAAGAAACGCAAACGCGAATTGCTGTCGCATATGATTGGTAAAGGGAACTGGCAGCAGGTGCTGGTGTTTACCCGTACCAAACATGGCGCTAACCATCTGGCGGAACAGCTTAATAAAGATGGTATCCGCAGTGCGGCGATCCACGGTAATAAATCGCAAGGTGCGCGTACTCGTGCGCTGGCCGATTTTAAATCGGGCGATATTCGCGTACTGGTGGCAACTGACATCGCTGCGCGCGGTCTGGATATCGAAGAGTTGCCGCACGTCGTCAACTATGAACTGCCAAACGTACCGGAAGATTATGTCCACCGTATCGGGCGTACCGGTCGCGCGGCAGCTACTGGTGAAGCGTTGTCGCTGGTATGTGTTGATGAACACAAACTGCTGCGTGATATCGAAAAACTGCTGAAAAAAGAGATCCCGCGCATTGCGATTCCTGGCTATGAGCCGGACCCGTCAATCAAAGCGGAACCAATCCAGAATGGTCGCCAGCAACGTGGTGGCGGCGGTCGTGGGCAAGGTGGTGGTCGCGGTCAACAGCAACCACGCCGCGCTGAAGGTGGTGCGAAGTCTGGTAATGCGAAGCCCGCAGAAAAACCGTCTCGTCGCCTCGGCGATGCCAAACCGGCAGGCGAGCAACAACGTCGTCGCCGTCCGCGTAAACCTGCCGCTGCGCAGTAATCTTTTGATGCCGGGCATAGCCCGGCATCAGGCTGATGAACAAACGCAAAACTGCCTGATGCGCTACGCTTATCAGGCCTACGTGAACTCTGTAATATATTGAATTTGCATGCCTTTGTAGGTTGGATAAGGCGTTTACGCCGCATCCGGCATTTCACAACAAGCACTTGTCAGCAATTTGAGAACACGGGAAAAAATTTCTCTGTTTTACCGCCCATAAGCCACCCGAGACGTTACTTCTCTATAGCCAATTGTTCGCGCAACTCCATTAAAAGGTAGCCCAGTCGATTCTTGCCCTTACCATTACCACCGTCTCCCCAGTAAGCATCATTTTCCGTATGCTCAACCAGTTTTGCGGGCGCGGTTGCCAGCAAAAGCGCACGCAGTTCTGCATGCTGTTCGAATTTAGCGCGAAGTGCTTTACGCATCACCTGTTCTTTGACCGACTCCCAGTTTTTACACAGAGGCTTAGAACGATCGCGCCCCATGCGTGCGGCGACCATAGGGGAAGAAACCCGACGGATCTCTTCGCGGTATTTTTCATCAAGGAATTTTTGTGCCTGAAAATAGTGTTCTGAGGTGGGCCAGGTTTTCCCGTCAACCTTGATGGGCCAGGCGGCAAAGTTAGAAAAATCACCGTAGTCATCGCCGGTGCTGTAGAAATTTATGATGGTGTCTTGCATGACGTGTTGGATCCTTTGTGCTCGAACGAGCATTAAACCGCATTATGTTGATGGTTATTGCGAGCCGCTTTCCAGAAACAGAAAAACCATTACCCCTGAAAACCGAAAAATGCCACAATATTGGCTGTTTATACAGTATTTCAGGTTTTCTCATGGCATTAACCGCCGCGCTTAAAGCGCAAATCGCCGCCTGGTATAAGGCGCTTCAGGAACAGATCCCCGACTTTATTCCCCGTGCGCCGCAGCGGCAGATGATTGCGGACGTCGCCAAAACGCTGGCCGGAGAAGAAGGGCGGCATCTGGCGATTGAAGCGCCCACCGGCGTTGGGAAAACGCTCTCCTATTTGATTCCCGGCATCGCCATTGCCCGCGAAGAGCAAAAAACGCTGGTGGTGAGTACCGCCAACGTGGCGTTGCAGGATCAGATCTACAGCAAAGATTTACCGCTGCTGAAAAAGATCATTCCCGATCTTAAATTCACTGCCGCTTTTGGGCGTGGGCGCTACGTTTGCCCGCGTAATCTGACGGCGCTCGCCAGCACTGAACCCACGCAACAGGATCTGCTGGCGTTTCTTGACGACGAACTGACGCCAAATAATCAGGAAGAGCAAAAACGTTGTGCGAAGCTGAAGGGCGATCTCGACACTTATAAATGGGATGGTCTGCGCGATCATACATCTATCGCTATAGATGACGATCTCTGGCGTCGTTTGAGTACCGACAAGGCCAGTTGCCTTAACCGCAACTGTTATTACTATCGCGAATGCCCGTTTTTTGTTGCCCGTCGGGAGATTCAGGAAGCGGAAGTGGTGGTGGCAAACCATGCGCTGGTGATGGCGGCGATGGAAAGCGAAGCCGTATTACCTGACCCGAAAAATCTGCTGCTGGTGCTGGACGAAGGTCATCACCTGCCGGATGTGGCGCGGGATGCGCTGGAGATGAGCGCCGAAATCACCGCACCGTGGTATCGGCTACAGCTGGACTTGTTCACCAAACTGGTCGCTACCTGCATGGAGCAGTTTCGCCCGAAGACAATCCCACCGCTAGCGATCCCTGAGCGTTTGAATGCGCATTGTGAAGAGTTGTATGAGCTTATCGCCTCGTTAAACAACATCCTCAATCTCTACATGCCTGCCGGGCAGGAGGCAGAGCACCGTTTTGCGATGGGCGAACTGCCTGATGAAGTGCTGGAGATCTGCCAGCGGCTGGCAAAACTCACCGAGATGCTGCGTGGTCTGGCGGAGTTATTTCTTAACGATTTAAGCGAGAAAACTGGTACTCATGACATTGTGCGTCTGCACCGTTTGATTTTGCAGATGAACCGCGCGCTGGGGATGTTTGAGGCGCAAAGCAAACTCTGGCGGTTGGCTTCGCTGGCGCAATCTTCCGGTGCGCCCGTGACCAAATGGGCGACGCGGGAAGAGCGCGAAGGGCAGCTGCATCTCTGGTTTCACTGCGTGGGAATACGTGTTAGCGATCAACTGGAAAGGCTGCTGTGGCGCAGCATTCCGCACATTATTGTCACCTCCGCGACCTTGCGTTCGCTGAACAGTTTTTCGCGTTTGCAGGAGATGAGCGGGCTGAAAGAGAAAGCAGGCGACCGCTTTGTGGCGCTGGATTCTCCCTTCAACCACTGCGAACAGGGCAAAATTGTTATTCCCCGGATGCGCTTTGAGCCTTCCATTGACAACGAAGAACAGCACATTGCTGAAATGGCGGCGTTCTTCCGTGAGCAGGTAGAGAGTAAAAAACATCTCGGTATGTTAGTGCTGTTTGCCAGTGGGCGTGCGATGCAGCGGTTTCTCGACTACGTGACGGATTTACGGTTGATGTTGCTGGTGCAGGGCGATCAGCCGCGTTACCGTTTAGTTGAACTGCATCGCAAACGCGTCGCCAACGGTGAGCGCAGCGTACTGGTGGGTTTACAGTCTTTTGCCGAAGGGCTGGATTTGAAAGGCGATCTTCTCAGCCAGGTGCATATCCACAAAATCGCTTTTCCGCCTATTGACAGCCCGGTGGTGATCACCGAAGGAGAATGGCTGAAAAGCCTCAACCGCTATCCGTTTGAGGTGCAAAGCCTGCCGAGCGCCTCGTTTAACCTGATCCAGCAGGTTGGGCGTTTGATCCGAAGCCACGGCTGCTGGGGGGAAGTGGTGATTTACGATAAACGCTTGCTGACCAAAAACTATGGCAAGCGACTACTGGATGCATTACCGGTATTTCCGATTGAGCAACCGGAAGTCCCTGAAGGTATAGTTAAAAAGAAAGAAAAAGCGAAATCCCCACGCCGTCGGCGGCGTTAATGATGTGAGTCAGGTAAGGAGTCGTAAATGGACTATCGCAAAATCATTAAAGAGATCGGGCGCGGGAAAAACCACGCGCGCGATTTAGACCGGGATACTGCGCGCGGTCTGTATGCCCATATGCTCAACGGTGAAGTCCCTGACCTCGAGCTGGGCGGCGTATTGATTGCGCTGCGTATCAAAGGGGAAGGGGAAGCAGAGATGCTCGGCTTTTACGAAGCCATGCAAAATCACACCATCAAGCTGACGCCGCCTACCGGCAAGCCGATGCCCATTGTCATCCCCAGTTACAACGGTGCGCGTAAACAGGCCAACCTGACGCCGTTGCTGGCACTTCTGCTACACAAACTCGGTTTTCCTGTGGTGGTTCATGGCGTTAGCGAAGATCCAACCCGCGTGCTGACCGAAACCATTTTCGAACTGATGGGTATTACGCCAACGCTACATGCCGGGCAGGCGCAGGCGAAGCTCGACGAACATCAACCGGTGTTTATGCGTGTAGGCGCGTTTTGCCCGCCGCTGGAAAAACAACTGGCGATGCGCTGGCGGATGGGCGTGCGTAACAGTGCGCATACCCTGGCGAAACTGGCGACGCCATTTGCCGAAGGTGAGGCGCTGCGTCTTTCCAGCGTTTCGCATCCGGAATACATCGGACGCGTCGCGAAGTTCTTTAGCGATATTGGCGGACGAGCGCTGTTAATGCATGGCACTGAAGGTGAAGTGTATGCTAATCCGCAACGCTGCCCGCAAATCAATCTGATCGACCGTGAAGGGATGCGGGTGCTGTATGAAAAACAGGACACTGCTGGCAGCGAGCTACTGCCACAAGCCAAAGACCCGGAAACCACGGCGCAGTGGATTGAACGTTGCCTGGCTGGCAACGAACCGATTCCCGAATCGCTGAAAATCCAGATGGCTTGCTGCCTGCTGGCGGCGGGCGAAGTGGCAACCATTAGCGACGGCCTGGCGCGCGTTAATCAGGCATTTTAATTTTTCTCTCCGCCGGATGAGCACTGTCATCCGGCCTTTACCCCACCGCAATATGAAATTCCTGCATCTTTATTGACCTTCCCGCGTCTGGCGCGCAGCATAAAAAAGCAACAGGCATATAACATAAACAGGAGTTAACCATGGAAAGTGGTCATCGCTTTGATGCGCAGACGCTACACCGTTTTATTCAGGCTGTATTTCGTCAGATGGGGAGCGAGGAACAGGAAGCAAAATTAGTTGCCGATCATTTAATCGCGGCAAATCTGGCTGGGCATGATTCACATGGTATTGGCATGATCCCAAGCTATGTGCATTCCTGGAGCCTGGGTTCTTTGCAAATCAACCATCACGCCAAAATTATCAAAGAGGCGGGGGCTGTGGTCACGCTTGATGGCGATCGCGCATTTGGTCAGGTGGCGGCACACGAAGCGATGGCGCTGGGGATTGAGAAAGCGCATCAGCACGGCATTGCCGCCGTGGCGCTACATAACTCGCATCATATCGGCCGAATCGGTTATTGGGCGGAACAGTGCGCGGCGGCGGGGTTTGTCTCTATCCACTTTGTTAACGTGGTTGGTATTCCAATGGTTGCACCGTTCCACGGCCGCGACAGCCGCTTTGGCACCAATCCGTTCTGTGTGATTTTTCCACGTAAAGATAACTTCCCGCTGTTGCTTGATTACGCCACCAGCGCCATCGCATTTGGTAAAACTCGCGTCGCCTGGCATAAAGGTGTTCCCGTGCCGCCAGGCTGCCTGATTGATGTTAACGGCGTCCCGACGACAAATCCGGCGGTCATGCAGGAGTCGCCGTTGGGGTCGTTGTTGACCTTTGCTGAACATAAAGGCTACGCGCTGGCGGCGATGTGTGAAATTCTTGGCGGGGCGCTTTCTGGCGGTAAAACGACGCATCAGGAAACGTTACAAACCAGTCCCGATACCATTCTTAACTGCATGACCACTATCATCATCAACCCGGAACTGTTCGGCGCGCCGGATTGTAGCGCGCAGACCGAAGCCTTTGCCGAGTGGGTGAAAGCTTCGCCGCATGATGAAGATAAGCCGATTTTGCTACCGGGTGAGTGGGAAGTGAACACCCGTCGCGAACGGCAGGAGTTGGGGATCCCATTGGATGCGGGAAGCTGGCAGGCCATTTGTGATGCGGCGCGACAGGTTGGTATGCCGGAAGAGACGTTGCAGGCCTTCTGTCAGCAGTTAGCCAGCTAAAAAAAAGCCCGTCCAGTGACGGACGGGCAAACAAGGGTAACATAGGATCAATGAGGGTTAGAGCATATGCGTCTGTCGGCAAACAGACAGGGAAATACTTTTGCTGGATGTAGCGTTAACGCCATATCCGACCAACGGTTCGGAATTTGTAGGCCTGATAAGACGCGGTAGCGTCGCATCAGGCATCTGTTGTCGGATGCGGTGTAAACGTCTTATCCGACTTACGAATTACTTATAGATAACCGCAGTTCCGCTTAATTTATTGTTGTTGGTGGCGGAAGTAATGCTGTATCCACTAGCCCCAGCAGCTGCCGCTTTCTCAGCCAGTTTCGCTTCCAGGGCATCGAGGGTGGATGCGCCATCGGCAGAAACTACGCCGATTTTGTTCATGCTCTGTGCCTGGGATGCCGTTACCGGTTCCGCGGCAAACACGCCAAATGACAGAGTTGAAAGAGCCATAGCAGCAACAACAGTATTGATAGTTTTCATAATTAATCTCTCGCAGGTGATTTTTGTTTAAGTGACGTTGTTTCGTCGATGTGATGAGTATCACGTTTTTTTACGAGAGATAAAATCGAAGAGAATTGACCGCCTTGTTCAAATAAATTGATTGATATCTAACATATTGATAAATCATTTATTTGTTGTACTTATGGACCCGTTTTATATCGCGTGGCAGTCACGGCAGCGTTAAAGGCACGGAATGCCACGCAAAATACAAATTATACTCGCTATACATCCCGCCAGTTGCAGTTAACGTAACTGGCTGTCTTTCGAACCTCTGCGATTATATCCTGTATAAGCTGGTTTTTGTAAATCTTTCTCCTGCTGACAATGAATGCATAAGCGCACGCCAGGAATGGCTTCCCGACGGGCTTGCGGGATGGGGGCACCGCACTCTTCACATTCATACAGGCTTTCGCCACGCGGAATTTCACCCCGAGCGCGAGCAATCGCATCTTCAATTGTACTGTTGATCTGTTCGTTGACGGCGTCATCGTTAGCCCAACCGGATGCCATATCGTCCCCTCCATATCAATGCTTGTACAGTTAAGTGTAGCTAATATAGGGACGAACTCGGGCAGTTCAAGCGTCAGATCTCCGACCATTCCCGCAGCAGATTATGATAAAGATTGAGCAGCGACAGGATCTCTTCACTTTCGCCATAGCGGCTTTTCAGCGACTGAATATTGTTGTCCAGTTCAAACAGCATGGCGCGCTTTTTATCATCGCGGATCATCGACTGGATCCACATAAATGATGCCACTCGCACGCCGCGGGTTACGGGTGTCACGCAGTGCAGGCTGCTGGAGGGGTACAACACCAGATCGCCAGCCGGGAGTTTTACCCGATGTTGTCCGAAGGTGTCATTAACGACCAGTTCTCCGCCGTCGTAGCTTTGTGGATCGCTCAAAAACAGCGTGGCAGAAAGGTCAGTGCGCATCCAGCCGTTTTGTGGATGGCTGCGTACTGCGCCATCCACATGAAAACCATAAGTTTCATTGTTCTGATAGCGATTAAACAGCGGTGTGGAAAGGGTACGCGGCAAGGCAACGGCAAAGAACAAAGCATGTTGGTTAACCGCGTTCAGCACCTCATTTTGCAGTGCGGCGTACAGGGCGCTGCGGGTGTCCACTTGCTGATTGCTCTTAACTTGTGCGCCTTGTGCACCGGTGGTGACGCGTCCATCAACCCATTCGGCTTGTTCCAGTTGTTCGCGAAACCGGGCGACGTCCTGTGGCGATAGCACGCCTGGAATGTGGTACATCATACAAGTTCTCCAAAAAGTGGGGCCGTGCGCCCCACATCTGAATCAGAAATGCATATTGGCGGTGAGCAGGAACGTTCTTGGTTCGCCCGGGTGATAACGGTAGCCGCTCTTGTTGATCGAGGCGACGTAATCGGTATCAAACAGGTTGTAGACGTTTAGCTGGAAGTCGAGATTGCGATTAACCCGATACCCCAGTTTGGCATCGGCGACCCAATAACCTTCGGTAAACGCTGGCGTTCCCACCGCGCCGTCTGAACCTTTATGCATACTGCCGATGTAACGCGCGCCCGCGCCAACGGAAATATCATCGGTTGCCTGATATTGGCTCCATAAGGTAAAGGCGTGCTCCGGCGTATATGGCAGTGATGATGAACCATCCTGAGCCACGTCCGCGCCATTTTTAATGGTCGCTTTTTGCTGGGTATATCCGCCAATCACCTGCCACGCGGGCGTGATATTCCCGGCCACGGATATCTCATAGCCTTCGACGCGTTTCTTACCGTATTGCGAGTAAGTTCCGTCATCGTTTTGCTCAACTTCATTTTCGATATCAGTACGGAACAGCGCGGCGGTAAGCAACAGGCGTTTATCCAGCACCTGCCATTTGGTGCCAATCTCACTGGTGTTGGCTTTTTGCGGTTTAAAGTCGGTGCGGCTGGCGCTGTTACCGCTGCCAGACTGCGCAAGGGCGAAGTTGTTGCCGCCTGGCGGCTGCTGGGAAACGGCATAGTTAATATAGACATTGCCGTTTTCCGTCAGGTGATACAGCGCCCCGGCTTTCCAGTTCACCAGATTGCCCGACTTGGCAGTGTCGATGGTGGTGACCGGAGAGTCGTTTGCCACGCCAGCAGGGCAGGTGACTGCGCCGCGTCCACTGCCGCCGCAGGCGGTGGCACTGTCATATTCAGTATGATAATTATCCAGACGGATCCCGCCGTTCAGCTCAAAATCACGGGTGATTTGCAGCGTATCGAAGGCATAAATTGCGAAGGTATCCGTCTGACCATCGGCGTTTGCGCCGTTGCGCGTCAGGCCGCCGGGATGAATGCTGCTGTCAGGATGATAAATATTCACCGCCGGTAACGTCACCGGATTAACGCCGTAGTTGGTCTGCGTTTCACGGGTAAATTCCAAGCCAGTACTGACATCATGACCGACAGAGCCGGTATAAAATGTGGTAGTCAGGTTGGTCTGGTTGGTGAGAATTTTATTACTCACATCTTTGGTGTTCGCCGTACGTGACCAGGTCCAGGTATTCACATCGCTGGTGGGCTTGGTAATATTCGACGCCCCGCCCATAATCGCCGTCATCAGGTAATCCTGCTTCACGCGCGACCATCGAGTCGTATTGCGAATGGTGGTGTTATCGTTGATGTCGTGCTCAAAACGCATGGTGGCGGTATCGGTGGTCGAATCGTCGTAATCGGAATCCGTGCCATAAAAGTTATGCGTATCTACTTTTCCGGAATGATTCAGTGACGCTGTTCCCGCAGATGGGGCGGAATAGCCCGGCAAACCGATGGTCGGAATGCCGCCGTCTGGCGTGTTGTGCTGGGTGACATGCAGATAATTAAGATACAAACGATTCGCTGTGCCAAGGCCAAAAGCGACAGAAGGGGCGACGCCGTAACGCTCATTTTTGACTTTGTCGCGTCCGGCATCGTGCGTTTTTTCGCCCATCACATTCAGACGCACCGCGGAGGTATCGCCAATCACCTGATTGACGTCCAGCGTGCCGCGGCGGAACCAGGCGCTGCCAATACTGGCGGAGGCGTCAATGCCGGAATCATTGCGCGGCTGCTTGCTGATCATATTGATCGAGCCCGTCGGCGCGCTGCGCCCGTAGTCGGTGCCGGACGGCCCTTTAATCACTTCGACCTGCTCGGTATTGAAGGTGTCGCGCGAGACGCTGCCGATATCGCGAATGCCATCAATATAAATACTGTTAGAGGTATCGGCACCGCGCATATAAATGGCGTCGCCAGTGGTGGAGTTACCGTTCTCACCAGCAAAAAATGCGCCTACGCCGGGGACGTTTTTGAGTGCGTCGGTAAGGTTAGTCGCGCCCTGATCTTTAATCACCTGTTCAGAAATCACCGTCATCGTGCGGGTCGTATCCGCTACCGGACGCGAGAATTTCGGATCGGCAGATTGTTGTGGCGCATAAAGCGAAGGCGTTGATGCTTCGACAACCAGCGTGTCATCCGCGTTAGTTTGCCCTTCGGCGGCGAGTGCCTGTGCCACAGGCGTGATGCCAATACAAAGACCGGCAAAGAACGTGAGCGAATGAAATTGTCTGGCAGGGAAATTGCGATTGTTTTCCATTTAGCAGGTGACTTTTTCTTATATGTTTAAGTTTTCACTGTCACGAGAAAGCATCTCTGCGGATGCGATGCCACTGTTAATCCCGTAATAGTATTCGTGAAACTGATAATAATTTTGATAAGCATTATCACTTGGAGCGATTTTCTATCACCCATTGCGCGAAAAAGAAATACATTTATTTACATTGCGTTCATATTTGATGTTTTTTGATTACAAAACAGACGAAAACTGCATCCAGAGGCGAATGCAGTTACGTTGGTGGGGTTATTTGTAGATGGTTGCAGTACCGAACATCTGGTCATTTCCGCCTGCGGAATTAATGACATAACCTTTCGCGCCTTGTTCGCGCGCTTTTTCTGCCAATTTATCCTCCAGATCGCTTAGGTTTGATGCGCCGGTCGCCGAAACGGTACCGGCGGGCCGTAGCTGACCGCTGTCCTGGTTACTCAGAGGCTGCGCGGCATAAGCCGTGAGAGAGATTCCGCTCAGGACGGTGGCAATCAGTAGTGCGAGGCACTTTTTCATAATGACATCCTCAGAAATACAACGAGTAGTGCCTGATAAGTGTAGGTCGCCTGTGCGATGCAAATGACGCAAAAAATTGACAGAGATGTGCTTGTTTTTTGAACGATATATTTTTACAAAATAAGACAAATCAATGACATGCATGATGCTGATTTTTATGGTGAATTGCCATAAACCATAGTCATGTTAAGGTTTTGGGGAATGATAAATGCAGCCAGATATTTACCCTGTCGCGTTATGCGGGTATCTTACGCCGCTGCTTAAAGGAGAATGCTATGTCCGCC
Source organism: Escherichia sp. E2586 (assembly GCF_005781105.1). NCBI lineage: Bacteria > Pseudomonadati > Pseudomonadota > Gammaproteobacteria > Enterobacterales > Enterobacteriaceae > Escherichia > Escherichia sp. E2586. The sequence continues at coordinate 103,413 of NZ_VATN01000010.1, read as the reverse complement.
CAGAAACCGGGGTTGCATCCGCGCAACCGTCATCACAGCCGCTACGATCTCGCCACGCTTTGTCAGGTCAATCCTGAACTCAAGCAATTCCTCACGCTTACACCCGCCGGGGAGCAAAGCGTAGACTTTGCCAATCCGCTGGCGGTGAAGGCGCTCAATAAGGCGTTGCTGGCCCATTTTTACGCCGTAGCGAACTGGGACATTCCGGACGGTTTTCTCTGCCCGCCAGTACCGGGCCGGGCGGATTATATTCATCACCTTGCCGATTTACTGGCAGAAGCAAGCGGAACAATTCCAGCTAATGCCAGCATTCTGGATATCGGCGTTGGTGCGAACTGTATTTACCCGCTGATTGGCGTACATGAATATGGCTGGCGTTTTACCGGCAGCGAAACCAGCAGCCAGGCGTTAAGCAGTGCGCAGGCGATCATCAGTGCTAATCCGGGGCTTAACCGCGCCATTCGTCTGCGTCGGCAGAAAGAGAGCGGGGCGATTTTTAACGGTATCATCCACAAAAACGAGCAATACGACGCGACCTTGTGTAACCCGCCATTCCACGATTCCGCCGCTGCGGCACGGGCAGGTAGTGAGCGTAAACGCCGTAACCTTGGGCTGAATAAAGACGATGCGCTGAACTTTGGTGGTCAGCAACAAGAGCTGTGGTGTGAAGGCGGTGAAGTCGCCTTTATCAAAAAGATGATTGAAGAGAGCAAAGGCTTCGCGAAGCAAGTGATGTGGTTTACCTCGCTGGTATCTCGTGGTGAAAACTTACCGCCGTTGTATCGTGCACTGACGGACGTGGGCGCGGTGAAGGTGGTAAAAAAAGAGATGGCCCAGGGGCAAAAGCAGAGTCGCTTTATTGCCTGGACCTTTATGAACGACGAGCAGCGTCGCCGTTTTGTCAATCGCCAGCGTTAAAGCGTTGGCTCCCCCGGTGGCAGCGGTTCTGCCGGGGCCGCGCCCGGAGCCGGCAGCACCTGATAAGTCTGCACTGGCGCGCGAACACCCGCCAGGTCGAAATGCTTTTTCACCTGGCTGTCGAGGGCAAAGCGTACCGTCCACTGTTTGAGTGGCAGCGTGGTGAACGACACACGCAGTGTAAACGCGGTATTGCTTAAGCCGACAATCCCGGCAAAGTTCGGTTCACCAATAACCAGCCCGCGAATTTCTTCGTTTTCCATCAGTTCCGTTACCGCATCTTTCAGCGCCTGATTGGCTTTATCAGTATCTTCATGGCGATCAACATCGTAATTTGCCACCACTGAACCAATGCCACGGACAAAGTTGGCAAAGGTGGTAATCGAAGACCACGGAATGATGTGATACGCCCCGGTATCCTGGCGCACGCCAACGGATCGAATCGACATTCGTTCCACCGTACCCGTCAACGGCCCGATGGTCACTAAATCTCCGGTGTTCATACCGTTTTCAAACTGAATAAATACCCCGGTGATAATATCTTTCACCAGCGTTTGCGAACCGAAAGAGATAGCCAGCCCCAACGCCCCTGCACCTGCCAGCAGCGGCGCAATGTTGACGCCGATTTCCGACAACACAATCATGATGGTGATGGTACTGATGATCACTGCCAGCGCGTTACGAAACAGCGTCAGCAGGGTACGTGTGCGGGCGCTGGGCAGCGGGCGACCATGGATATCCGAGGCCAGTCGGTTTTCGATCAAACTGGCGAGCACCGTCCAGCCAACCGCTGAGAAGAAAAGAATGAGCGCGATACGGATCAGGATATCTACCGTTTTTTGCCCCGCACCGTTTTGCAGCCAGTTCCAGAAATCGAACAATCCCCATGCGCTCAACAGCAACATTACCGCCACGCAGACTGTCAGAATACGCGCCGTTTTCAGTGCCGCCGAAAGCCAGCCATTCAGCCGTTTTTGCAGCTCCGGATAGTTACGCTGAGTATGTGGCGAGAGGGTGATGGTTTTCGCCAGCCAGCGGGAAAACATACCGGAAACAAACGCTGCGATACCAATAATCGCCAGGCTGCGCACCGTCGCGCCCATCATAAATTTCAGGCTATTGCCCGGATCGAACAACGAAAAGAAAAACAGCACGATAAAATAGGCGCTTGCCAGCCAGTGCCAGACCAGCGCAAAGGCGCGGATAAACAGGCTGAAAAAGGCCAGCGAATGCTCCGCAAAGTTGAGCAAATGCTGGGTAATCTCTTTTTTATTACGAAAGATCAGGTACAGCGCCCAGATGGTCATGCACAGCATGATTGCTACGTTTGCCAGCGCGCCAATTTGTACATTCACCTGATTAGAGATAATCGGCACTGCCACAATCAGGCTATAACCTATCAAACTGCTTAACCAGCTAAGGCGGCGACTCCAGTAACGGGCGCTCTCGTCCTGAATCGTGAACGGGCGCAGCTCCGCCACGTTTGGGCAAAAAATCAGGCGTAGTACGGCTTTGAAAAATTCAATCAGGGCGAAAGCATTAAGGAACAGACTTTGTTGAAAGGCGATGGTGCGACTACCCGCATTCAGGTTATCGCTTAAAACCTGACCGACAAATAATGTCAGAGCCAGTAACAGCAGGTCGATAATAAACGCCCCGATAATCATCGCCGGAAGCTGCAACCAGTTACTGCGCTCACGATTTTTTTGCCGCGCCCACTGGCCCATTTTGCGATACAGCGGCAGTGCGCACAGGCGAATCAGCCAGTAAAAACCAAACACTAAAACCGCTAACATTGAAAAATGGGTCAGCGCATTGCTGAAGGTTTGTGGATTAAACGGCTTATGCGGGGAGCCGGTGATATTGCGATAAAGTTGCCCGAAGCGGGCGGAAAGGGCTTCACCATAATGGTGGCTGACTTCGGTGACCTTTTGCAGCACGGTTTGCTCTTCAACCAGCGTTGGCGGCACGATCTTCGGGACCGGTTCCGCAGGGGGCGTCGCGGCGACGGTGCGCAACTGGTCGATCAACTCTTTACGCGAGGTGTCATTATCCAGCACATCCGCCAGTGCGCCATAAGCCGCTTTTTTTTGTTCGATATCCGGTTCCGGGGCCGGTTCAGTCGTTGAGTCCGTTGTCGTTGTGGTTGTAACGCCGGGTATGGATACCGCGTGGGCAGGTGCGCCCAGCAGGCAGAAGAGGATGAACAGGATCCACCGCATGACTCCTCCAGTGAGAAAACAGAGCAAAAAGATAAGTATAGATGCTGGGGGAGGGGCGATTTTAAATGAGAGGAATCTGGTGTGCCTCCCTTTCGGGTGAAAGGGAGGAAGGGATATTAAGCAGGTTGCTGACAACGTGCGGGCTTTTTTGCCGGATGCGGCGTGAACGCCTTATCCGTCCTACACGTTCATGCAATTTTAATAAGTTGCCATATATCCTGTAGGCCTGATAAGCGTAGCGCATCAGGCAATGTGTCTTATTAAGAGACGTGCTGTAAAAATTCCTGCAAGCGCTGGCTCGGCGGATTTTTGATCAACACCTGCGGATCGCCATCTTCCGCAATCCGGCCTTTGTCGATAAAGATCAGGCGCGAAGCTACTTTCTCGGCAAAACCGATTTCGTGGGTCACGATCACCATCGTCATGCCTTCTTCAGCCAGATCCTGCATAACCTTCAGCACTTCATGGCGCAATTCCGGGTCAAGAGCGGAAGTCGGTTCATCAAACAGCATCATTTTCGGTTTCACCGCCAGCGCGCGGGCAATCGCTACACGCTGCTGCTGACCACCAGAAAGTTCGGAAGGGTAGTGATGGGCGCGTTCCGCCAGACCGACTTTCGCCAGCAGTTCACGTGCCAGTTTTTCCGCCTCTTCTTTGTTCGCGCCACGCACGCGTAGCGGGCCAAACATGACGTTTTCCAGCGCCGTCAGATGCGGGAAAAGGTAAAACTGCTGGAACACCATACCCGCTTCCTGGCGAATCAGGCGCTCGTCAACTTTCGGATCGTTAACCTTCAGACCATCGACAATCAGATCGCCGGAGGTGATTTCTTCCAGTTTGTTGATGCAGCGCAGCAGGGTCGATTTACCGGAACCGGACGGCCCGATAATCACCACGACTTCGCCCTGGGCAATATTCAAATCGATATTGTGCAGCACTTGGGTTGGGCCAAAGTGCTTGGAGACGTTTTTAAATTCAATCACAGGATTTTCATCCTTCTTTCCAGACGACGCAGAATAAAGCTCAGCACCAGGGTAATAATCAGATAGAACACCGCCACGGCGCTCCAGATCTCAAGGGCGCGGAAGTTACCGGCAATAATTTCTTGCCCCTGACGGGTCAGTTCCGCCACGCCGATAACAATAAACAGCGAGGTATCTTTAATGCTGATGATCCACTGGTTACCCAGCGGCGGCAGCATACGGCGCAGTGCCAGCGGTAAAATGACGTAGCGAATGGTTTCCCAACGTGAAAGGCCGAGCGCCAGTCCTGCTTCACGAAAACCTTTGTGGATTGACAGCACCGCACCACGCGTGATTTCCGCAATGTACGCGCCGGAGTTGATCATGATGGTGACCACCGCCGCAGTAAACGGGTCGATGCGTAAGTCGTTAAACGCCATCGGCAGGGCGAAGTAGATAAACATCACCTGGACGACGATAGGTGTGCCGCGGATCACTTCAATAAAGACCAGCGCGACGTGGTTGGCTATCCAACCACCGAAGGTGCGTGCAAAACCTGCCGCCAGTCCGATAACCAGGCCGCCAGCCAGACCGAGGACCGAAATCCACAGGGTCATTTTGGCGCCTTCAATCAGAAGCGGAATGGCAGGCCAGATGGCACTCCAGTCAAACTGCATATGTTGTTCCTGTTACCGTGGTGTAAATACCCGAGCCAGAAGGTTGGCGGGGAGAAACGCTGGCCCGGTATGCAAAAGGCCACCGGGCCATAAATTAAAGGCAATCATTATTTCGGTTCAGTACCGAACCATTTTTTGTAGATTTCGTTGTATGTGCCGTTCTCGCGCAGGGTTTTCAACGCGCCGTTGATTTTGTCACGCAGCTCGTCGCTACCTTTCGGGAACGCAATACCGTATTGCTGTGCTTCCAGAGAGTCACCTACCGCTTTGAACTGACCGTTCCCGGCGGTTTTGATGAAGTACAGAATGTTTGGTGTGTCGTGCAGGACGGCGTCTGCGCGGTTGGTACCCAGTTCCATATAGGCGTTATCGATGTTCGGGAACTGACGCAGATCTTTGGTTTTGATGTTCGCTTTTGCGTAATCAACGGAGCCGGTGCCGCTTTTCACAGCAACCACTTTACCGTCGAGATCTTTCACGCTTTTCACATCGTTATTGTTGGCTTTCACCATCACTAACAGGCCGCTTTTGTAGTAGCCGTCAGAGAAATCGATCGCTTTTTTACGCTCGTCGGTAATGGTAATGCCCGCCAGCGCCAGATCGATGTTTTTGGTTTGCAGTGCTGGGATGATGCCGCTGAAATCCATTGGTTTCAGTTCGTAATCCAGCTTCAGTTCTTTGGCGATAGCAGCCCACAGATCCACATCAAAACCAACGTATTTGTCGCCCTGTTTAAATTCAAACGGAACGAAGGCGGTATCCGTCGCCACAACCAGTTTTTTATCCGCGGCATGAGAAGAAACCGCAAAAGCCAGGGTCAGTGCAGCCAGTGAAACTTTTAATACAGACTTCATAGCATTTCCTTTTTTCTATCCACGGGACGATCCCCTGCGTGACATTTACGTATATGAAAAAATCGTGCCAGTTTTACAACTCTTTGATTTTTATAGGCGCAGTTAAAACGGGTTGCACAATTTATGGGGCAACATCTCCGGTCTGCACCATATTGGGGCGCCAAAGTGGTGCGCAAAAATAGTGCACTCAACACATAGGTTATTTAGCGTAAATTCTGATGAAAAAACAATCTTTATGTAACGATTGTGTGATGTTGTTGATACAAATGTTTTACTTTGACAGGCGGGAAAGACGATGAGTTGCACTAAAAAAGTGCGTAGAGGCGGGCAGCAATGCAAAACGGCCTCCTGTCAGGAAGCCGCCTTTATCGCTTACTTAAGTTTTGCACCATCTGCGATGGATTTATTCGATATTAGATTCGATAAACCACAAGAATTTATCCAGGTCGCGGGAAGCGGCGGTCAGGATATCTGCGGTGTCGTCATCTTTCGCTTCGCCAATCGCTTTGCGCACGTCGTTGGCAACAATCGCGTAACGGTCAGCCAGCTCTTTCAGGTGATCCTGAACGCTGTGGATGTCCAGCGGGTAGCTTTTCAGCGGGGTTTTGCTGTTAATAACTTGAGTGGTACCAAGGGCAACGCCGCCTAGCTGCACCGCGCGCTCTGCCATAGTATCCAGGTGATCGGTCAGTGCGGTACGGAAACCATCCAGCATCTCATGTACGGCAATGAAGTTAGCGCCGCGCATGTTCCAGTGCGCTTGTTTGGTAATCAAAGAGAGATCAATAAACTGGATAACCTGGCGATTCAGCAACTCAACTGTCGCTTTCTTCTCGCTGTCAGAGACATCGTTGCCGGTATAAAGCAGATTTGTCGCTTTTGCTTTAACTAATTTAGCGGTACTCATAATTTCATATCCTCTTGATGTTGTGTCCCAGTAATTAACGAGACTAAGTATAGCACCACCCTGGTGTTCCGCTATTCTGGCTGTTCCTATCACACTAATAGCGGTAACAAGCGTGAAAAATAAAAGCCATATAAATTCACATAGTTATGTATATTGCTGGAGGCGATTCTTATTTTCTTTTTTACGCGAGCTATTCAGAGAGAATAGGTTTTAGGATAACAAGATATATAAAAAGGGCAGGGATGAAGAGTCGTGTAATATTCTGCATGGTTATGCATAAC
>NZ_VATN01000010.1:14433-96547 GCF_005781105.1 Escherichia sp. E2586 | reverse complement strand
GTTATGCATAACCATGCAGAAAGCTAGCTTTAATTAATATCTAATTCTTTAATTTTAGTCTCTTTGCGCGCTGTCAGCGTTGAGCCCATTGAGGCGGCAATAATCGCGCCGAGGGCCAGCAGTTGTATTGGCGCCAATGTCTCACCGAGGAAAATCATTCCGGAAACGGCAGCCAGTGCAGGTTCCATACTCATTAGCGTACCAAATGTCCGGGTCGGCAGACGGGTGAGGGCAATCATCTCAAGCGAATAGGGCAGAGCGGTAGAGAGGATAGCGACAGCCAGACCCAATGGAACAACCGACCAGTGCCAGAGCGCCTCTCCGGCCTGGAATGCGCCAATCGGCACGAAAATAAGCGCCGCAATCAGCGAACCGATTGCCACCGTCGCCGGGCCGTGTTCCGCACCGGCGCGTTGCCCACTTAATATGTAGATAGCCCAACAAGCACCGGCACCGAGCGCCAGCGCACAGCCGGTTAGGTCGACATGCGAAACATCCTGCCCCAGCGGTAGCAGGAACCACAGGCCGAGTACCACCAGCACAACCCAAACAAAGTCTACGGGGCGGCGTGAAGAGAACAGCGCCACTGCCAGTGGTCCGGTGAACTCCAGCGCCACCGCAATCCCAAGTGGTACGGTCTGAATAGCAAGATAAAAAAGATAGTTCATTCCACCCAGTGAGATGCCGTAAAACAACAGCGGCAAGCGCTGTTCCTTGGCAAACCGCAGTCGCCACGGTTTAAAGAATGCGATAAGAATCAGTGTTCCCAGCGCCAGGCGCAGTGCAGTCACGCCCGGCGCGCCGACCAGTGGAAAAAGCGACTTTGCTAATGAGGCCCCGCCCTGAATAGACGCCATGGCAACGAGCAATAATAATATCGGTAACCAGACCGGCATTTTACGTAATGTCCCTGGCATCCGTTCCCCCATAAATTTGTATAGTCAGGTAAAGCGAGGAGTGTACTGGATATAACTAAAACTGGTTGAGCATTTGTTGAAAAATTTTTCCCCGTTTTGACTAAAATGCGCCAGGATTGATTGATTCATCAGCTTGGTGATTAGGAATAATCTGGATGAACGACAGTGAAAATATGCGTAATACTTACGCAGTTTACTGAAAAAATGATGTAAATTTAGATGGATAGCGGCATGTGGAAACGTTCTGTTACATGAAATGGCCCGTTAGACATCACAAATCGCGAAGAGTTTCCCATTAATTTTTGATATATTTAAAGCTTAGGACTTATTTGAATCACATTTGAGGTGGTTATGAAAAAAATTGCATGTCTTTCAGCACTGGCCGCAGTTCTGGCTTTCACCGCAGGTACTTCCGTAGCTGCTACTTCTACCGTAACTGGCGGTTACGCTCAGAGCGACGCTCAGGGCAAAATGAACAAAATGGGCGGTTTCAACCTGAAATACCGCTATGAAGAAGACAACAGCCCGCTGGGTGTGATCGGTTCTTTCACTTACACTGAAAAAAGTCGTACTAACAGTGCAGGCGATTACAACAAAACCCAGTACTACGGCATCACTGCTGGTCCGGCATACCGCATCAACGACTGGGCGAGCATCTACGGTGTTGTAGGTGTGGGCTACGGTAAATTCCAGGACACCAACTACCCGACCTATAAACACGACACCAGCGACTACGGTTTCTCCTACGGCGCAGGTCTGCAGTTCAACCCGATCGAAAACGTTGCTCTGGACTTCTCTTACGAGCAGAGCCGTATTCGTAGCGTTGACGTAGGCACCTGGATCGCCGGTGTTGGTTACCGCTTCTAATCACTTCGGTGATATAAAAAATCCGCCCCTCGGGGCGGATTTTTTTATCTTAGGATTTCGGGTCGAAAATATCGGTTCCGAGATGGTTGTAGTCCACCTTCTGTAACTGGAAGTTGGTGATGTAGATTGGCCCGGCTTTCTTCTCGGAAATAAACGGGTAGTTGATGTTGATTTCCTGCGCTTTAATTCCCGTCCACTGTGAGAAAAAACCTAAGAAATCATTGGCTGAACGGCGGGCTTTAATCACCCGATGCGCTTTATCGTCGCTGGAAATGACCATAAAAGGCACCTGGAAATTCTGCTGATATTTATCATCGTGGGCCAGGTATTGCACTTCTTTTCCGCGTTCTTTAAAGGCTAAACCGTGGTCTGAAAAATAAACCATGGAGAAACTGCTGCCGCTGTTGCGTAACTGGTCGTACAGTTTGCGCAGTAAATCGTCAGTTTGCGTCATGGTGTAGAGATAGCACGATGTTTCTTTCGATTGTACAAAGGTTTCGTATTTGCCTTGTGTCCGGTCACAGGCCTGAGGATGTGAGCCCATCAGATGCAAAACAATCAGTTGCGGCTGCGAGTGTTCTTCCGCCAATACCTGAGCGGTCATTGTCAGTAGTTCTTCGTCTTTAGCGTTCTTATCTGCTTCAAAATTACCGTTTTTCAGAAATTGCACTTCATCTGCACGTTTAGCGATGCTGGCGATAGCTGTATCGTATTCGCCTATTTGCCCCTGATTAGAAAACCACCAGGTCTGGAATCCTGCTCGGTTGGCCAGGGTCACAAAGTTATCCTGAAACTGTGGCTTGCCATCGACTACGCGGTTAAGCGTTAATCCGAGAGATTTCTGCGTGGAGCCACTGGCAGCAATATAATCAGAAAAAATCAGGCCGTTAACGCTGCTGGCAAACGGGGTATTGTTCCAGTGACCGCCAAAGGCACCGAGGGCATCGCGACGTGCGCTTTCGCCAATGACCACCACATAAGTATGATATTTGGGTTTAACCGCAGTGACTGTCCAGGTATCTTTCATCCCGGAAAGTTTCGCCATCCGTTCTTGCTCTTCAATCACCTCATTATTGTTGACGATGACATCCCTGGCAAAACGAAATACCGGATAACCGGTGTCTTTGAGTTTAAATACACCGCCCCAGGCGAGATTTTGAACCGGAGCGACAAAAAATGTCGCCACACTGAATACCAGACACAGGCTGTCGAATTTATTCCAGCGTGCTTTTTCATCCTCTTTTTTCCGCCTGATCGCAATCACGCCGAGCGCAAAAATAAATAAGCCGACCAGATAGCTATACCACGGGAAGATCGTAAGAATTTCGGTCGACTCTTCCATATTGGTGGAATGCAGCGCCAGCAATGTATTGAAGTTAGGCGCACCATACGCCTGAGCAAAAGGGAAATAACAGGCCGCCACCAGCGAACAGACGCCTATTAAGGTTTTTTGCACGCGCGGCAACATCCGCCATAACAAAAGCAAAATGGCAGTAAAAGCGGCGGTATAGAGAAAACTAAAGGGATAACCTAAACCAAGGTTAATCAATAGCGACTGTAAAAAGTAGAATGCAGTCCACGGGCTAAAAACCCGGCTACGGGAAACAAGCGATTCTTTAAGGGTTAAGTTCATATGCCACTATCGTAACAAACGCCATGTGCTTACCCTGGCGTCAAGGGTCAATACCTGCAAGAGTGCGTGAAGAGGGGGAAGGGTCCGCATCTGCGAGCCGCAATATACGCAGGGCTGCAAGAAGATAGAGCGAGCTGCCGTTCAGGTCAACTACTGAGGAACAAATCTTTTGCGAAGAGAATAGCAAATCCGATAAAAAGTGGGGGGTCATTCCAGAACAATCTATGCCTGCAATAAAGCAGGAGTAAAGCGGCGTACCGCGACGCCGCTATTTATCGGAAGGTTTATCTTGCTGCGGTTTGTTGTTGACCATATCGCACAACATCGAGAGCAGCATTAACCGTACTTTAAAGGGAGAGTGACTAAACACGCGCATACACCTCTTGAACTCATTCATAAGACCTCCTGACTTGCTAATCCCGTCGTTCCATGAGGGATGATTGCATTACATACAGATATAGCACAGGCTATATTATATAGCTATTGCTAAAACGTTAATTTTTTGTACCTTCGCAACTCTGGTTTACAATGTGCGCACGAAATGAGAACGCTATGTATGTGTCACCATAATGAGGAAGCACAATGAGTCGTCGCGCAGGTACGCCAACAGCAAAAAAAGTGACGCAGTTAGTGAACGTGGAAGAGCACGTTGAAGGATTCCGCCAGGTCAGAGAGGCACATCGCCGTGAACTTATCGACGATTACGTTGAGCTGATTTCTGACCTGATGATGGAGGTGGGAGAAGCGCGCCAGGTTGATATGGCCGCCCGTCTGGGAGTCTCTCAACCTACGGTGGCTAAAATGCTTAAGCGACTGGCAACAATGGGATTGATTGAAATGATCCCCTGGCGTGGCGTGTTTTTAACGGCAGAAGGAGAGAAGCTGGCGCAGGAAAGTCGCGAGCGTCATCAGGTCGTCGAAAATTTCTTGTTGGTGTTGGGCGTTAGCCCGGAAATCGCCCGTCGTGACGCGGAAGGCATGGAACACCATGTCAGTGAGGAGACGCTGGACGCCTTTCGTCTGTTTACCCAGAAACACGGTGCTAAATGAGCCTGCCTTTTTTACGCTCGCTGCAAGGCGATCGCTTTTTTCAGTTATTAATTCTCGTTGGCATCGGATTAAGTTTTTTCGTTCCTTTCACACCTAAGTCCTGGCCTGGCGCTATTGACTGGCACACCATCATCACCTTAAGTGGCCTGATGCTGCTGACCAAAGGCGTCGAGTTAAGCGGCTATTTTGATGTGCTTGGGCGAAAGATGGTGCGCCGTTTTGCTACTGAGCGTCGACTGGCGATGTTTATGGTGCTGGCAGCGGCGCTGCTTTCTACGTTTCTGACCAACGACGTCGCGCTGTTTATTGTGGTTCCGCTGACCATCACGCTAAAAAGACTGTGTGAGATCCCGGTTAATCGGCTGATTATTTTCGAGGCGTTGGCGGTGAATGCCGGATCGTTGCTGACGCCGATTGGCAATCCGCAAAATATCCTAATCTGGGGACGCTCTGATCTTTCGTTTGTCGGTTTTATTGCCCAAATGGCCCCGCTGGCTGGTGCGATGATGCTGACACTACTGCTGCTGTGTTGGTGTTGTTTCCCTGGAAAGGCGCTGCAATACCATACTGGTTCGCAGATGCCGGAGTGGAAGCCTCGGCTGGTGTGGAGTTGTCTGGGGCTGTATATCGTCTTCCTTATGGCGCTGGAGTTGAAACAAGAGCTGTGGGGGTTGGTGATTGTGGCGGCGGGCTTTGCGCTTCTGGCGCGTCGCGTGGTGCTGAGCGTGGACTGGACGTTGCTGCTGGTGTTTATGGCGATGTTTATCGACGTCCATTTACTGACCCAACTTCCGGTATTACAGGGCGTGTTGAGCAACGTGAGTCATTTATCTGAACCTGGATTATGGCTGACGGCGATTGGTTTATCGCAGGTAATCAGTAACGTGCCGGGCACGATTTTGCTGCTCAATTATGTGCCACCGTCTTTACTACTGGCATGGGCGGTAAACGTAGGTGGCTTTGGTTTATTACCCGGATCGCTGGCAAATTTGATTGCGCTACGGATGGCGAACGATCGCCGTATCTGGTGGCGTTTCCATCTCTATTCAATACCGATGCTGTTGTGGGCGGCGCTGGTGGGATATGTTTTGTTGGTTATGATCCCGGCGGGGTAAGGTCTGACAAATTAAAAAGGCGGATTATTAGTCCGCCTCTGAGTGTTGGTAATACGCGCTTTGTTCATGCCGGATGCGGCCTACAAAATCTTGCGGATTCAATATATTGCAGGTTCTGCGTAGGCCTGATAAGCGTAGCGCATCAGGCAATTATGTATTGCCATTAGCAGCCTCAGGCGGATTATCACTCCGCCTTTTGCTTAAGTTTTAACGATTAATTCAGGCGAACCGGCATCCCGGAACGATTTTTAATCGCTTCATCCAGAACAACCTGATCAACGTCTGGCTGACCAGTCACTGTCTGCACGCTCTTCGTCAGAGTAATCGGTACAATTTCCTGACCTTCAAACTGGGCTTCGGTGGTAGACAGCGGGTTATGGACTTCAATATAACGGCTGCCGTCTGGCTCGGTAGTCGCTTTTACCGGCTCATCGATAAACTGCACGCGAGTACCGACTGGCACTTTCTCGAACAGGAATTTAATGTCTTCGTTACGCAGACGCACACAACCGTGGCTTACGCGCAGACCGATACCGAAGTTAGCGTTGGTGCCGTGGATAGCGTACAGGCGACCGATGTACAGTGCATACAGCCCCATTGGGTTATCCGGGCCAGCCGGAACGACAGCCGGAAGTGGTTCGCCTGCTGCGCGGTACTCGGCGTGCATTTTTGCGGTCGGTGTCCAGGTCGGGCCTGCTTTCTTACGCTCTACTTTGGTGGTCCAGTTGATAGGTGTGTCTTTACCTAACTGACCAATCCCGATCGGCAGCACGATAACGGTGTTGGTCCCTTTCGGATAGTAGTACAAACGCATCTCTGCGCTGTTAATGACGATACCTTCATGCACGGTATCTGGCAGGATCAACTGCTGTGGAATGTTCAGTACGGTGCCGCCTTTCGGCAGGAAGGTATCCACACCAGGGTTCGCTTCCATCATGTTGGAAAGACCCATCTGGTACTCGGCAGCAAAATACTCCAGCGGCTGAGTGTTACCTTCAGGGATAGTGATCACCTGATTCTGACCAACCAGGCGACTCCCGTCGGTTGGCAGAGGATAAGTTACCGCAGAGGCGGTACTGCAAAAGCCGACAACAGCGAAGGCCGCTGCGAATAATGTTTTCAATTTCATATTCATGTTAAGCGAGATTTAGTGCCTGGCAGGCCATTAGGTTGAGAATATTAGAGTATTGGAAGCGCATTATATGTTCATTCCAGCTAACAGTGAAATCAGATGTGTACTAAATCACATTTTTTGCCTTTGGGAAGAGTGTAGACCTTAAGCGACGGACGGGATCTTCTTTCAGACTTATGGCATAATGCGCGGTTTGTCATATCTCTTTTCAGGATACGCCTGTGTTAGTTTCCAGTAACGTCACCATGCAGTTCGGCAGTAAGCCGTTGTTTGAAAACATTTCCGTCAAATTTGGCGGCGGCAACCGTTACGGCCTGATTGGCGCGAACGGTAGTGGTAAATCCACCTTTATGAAAATCCTCGGCGGCGACCTTGAGCCGACGCTGGGCAACGTTTCCCTCGATCCGAATGAGCGCATTGGTAAGCTGCGCCAGGATCAATTTGCCTTTGAAGAGTACACCGTGCTGGATACGGTGATCATGGGGCATAAAGAGTTGTGGGAAGTGAAGCAAGAGCGCGACCGCATCTATGCTTTGCCGGAAATGAGCGAAGAAGATGGCTACAAAGTGGCCGATCTGGAAGTGAAATACGGCGAAATGGACGGTTACTCTGCAGAATCGCGTGCGGGGGAATTGTTGCTTGGCGTCGGTATTCCACTGGAACAACACTACGGCCCGATGAGTGAAGTTGCGCCTGGCTGGAAGCTGCGTGTGCTGCTGGCGCAGGCGCTGTTTGCAGATCCGGACATTCTCCTGCTCGACGAACCGACCAACAACCTGGACATCGACACCATTCGCTGGCTGGAGCAGGTGCTGAACGAGCGTGACAGCACTATGATCATCATTTCGCACGACCGTCACTTCCTCAACATGGTTTGTACCCACATGGCGGATCTGGACTACGGGGAACTGCGCGTTTATCCGGGCAACTACGATGAGTACATGACGGCCGCGACTCAGGCGCGTGAACGTCTGCTGGCTGATAATGCCAAGAAGAAAGCGCAGATTGCTGAGCTGCAATCCTTCGTTAGCCGCTTTAGCGCCAACGCCTCGAAATCTCGCCAGGCGACTTCGCGCGCGCGTCAGATTGATAAAATCAAACTGGAAGAGGTAAAAGCCTCCAGTCGTCAGAACCCGTTCATTCGTTTTGAGCAGGATAAGAAACTGTTCCGTAATGCGCTGGAAGTGGAAGGTCTGACTAAAGGTTTTGATAACGGTCCGCTGTTTAAAAATCTTAACCTGCTGCTGGAAGTCGGTGAAAAACTGGCGGTACTGGGTACCAACGGCGTCGGTAAATCGACCCTGTTAAAAACGCTGGTGGGCGATCTGCAACCGGACAGCGGCACTGTAAAATGGTCTGAGAACGCGCGCATTGGTTACTATGCCCAGGACCACGAATATGAGTTCGAAAATGATCTGACCGTGTTCGAATGGATGAGCCAGTGGAAGCAGGAAGGCGATGACGAGCAGGCGGTACGCAGCATTCTCGGTCGTTTACTGTTCAGCCAGGACGACATCAAAAAGCCAGCTAAAGTGCTTTCCGGTGGGGAAAAAGGGCGGATGCTGTTTGGTAAGTTAATGATGCAGAAACCGAATATTCTGATCATGGACGAACCGACCAACCACCTGGATATGGAATCCATCGAGTCACTGAACATGGCGCTGGAACTGTATCAGGGTACGCTGATCTTTGTTTCTCACGACCGTGAGTTTGTAAGCTCCCTGGCGACCCGCATTCTGGAAATCACTCCGGAACGCGTGATCGACTTTAGCGGTAATTACGAAGATTACCTGCGTAGCAGAGGGATCGAGTAAGTTATTGCCCGTCACCCCGATACAGTCGGGGTGACGGTGGCTGAGGACAAACGCAAGATTGCCTGATGCGCTATGCTTATCAGGCCTACGCAGGACCTGCAATGTATTGAATCTGCAAGCCGTTTTAGGTCGGATAAGGCGGTAACGCCGCATCCGGCATGAACAAAGCGCACTTTGTCAGCAATCTGAGCAACATCGAACCTACTTCCTTAACCTCACTTCCAATAATCCATCAACTCTTACACGTCCATGCCCAGTGCGCGCTTACCGTGAATGTTCAGATCATCCAGTGTAAAGCGGCTTTCCCAGTTTGCTTCATAATCTTCCCGCGGGAAGTCGCCCGGTGATGCGCCTTTTTCCAGCGCCATTTTGACTTTGTGTGCATAAGCCCGATTTTTCTCGCACATTGGCGCAGCAGGGATATACATCACGTTGCCCCAACCCTGTTGATTGTCTACTGGCGCGACGGAGTGAATCACATCGCAGTGCCACCAGACGGAATCCCCTGCTGTTATCGCGGGAATGGATGTCAGCGCTTTAATCAATAGTGGATGCCATTTCTCTGAAATGGGAAGAACTTTGCCAGGTGCAACCCCGCACAGTTCATCGTCCGGTACGTCATCCAGCAGCGGGCGCAATAAAACATACGCCATCGCTTCCGGGATAGGCACCACATGCAACAATCCCTGACCCGATATCATATCAGAGAGCGCAGTCCAGCCTTGAAACGTGCGGAACACTGAACATTTGGTCGTGTTATCCACCGTGTACTCTTCGACATCGGTCCGGTGTGCAGCATCCCAGGGATCGTAATCATCGAAATTACCATTGAACACATTGGCAAAAACGCGCTGATAAGCGGGCAATAACCACCGTTCCAGCGCACCAGAATCGGTATGCGCGCCCAGACCTTTAGATGTAGTACCTGGAGGACGGCGACGGATCCTGTCCGGGTAAATCACACTGATATCAGGATCAAACCACTGCTTGCCGTTGCTTTCAGACTTCCACAGGCGGTTCAGGAAAGATTGCACAGCAGCCATATTTTCGCTCTGCCGCGCCTGCATCTGTGCTTGTGACCAGTAAATGGGATAGATTTCGGGACGAGAAGCCTCCAGTGAGCCGAAAAAACTGTCGCCAGGGCCTTTATAAACATCATCAAAATGATTGATATCGAGATAATCGAGCATGGCACGATCCCACGCCAGCGCCTGCTCGCGAGGGAAATGACCTTTTATTACTGCACAGCCGCGACGTTTAATTTCATTGCGAGTGACATCGCTTACTGTCCCTGCGGCAATATCGCTATAAGAAACTTCCGGCCAAACCGGCAGCCCTTGCGCTTTTAGGGCATCGATTTCAGCAACACGCGTTTCGATTTTTGCAGAGAGTGTATCGAAAACCTGTTGTACATCACCGAGCTGTTCCCGCAGCGCAGCTTTCATTTCTCGGATAGCCGCTTTCGCATCTGTGGGCAGCGTCTCACAGGAAAAAGTCATATCAACCTCTCATCTTTCGTTCGAAAGTAAAATGATTACGATTGATACTTTAAGTTAAAAATAAGTTAACGCAAGATAAAGATCTTGAGTCACCGCACAAAGCGAGCAAAAAGGCGAGAGGCCGAAGTGGTCACTCCGGCCCGGGGGAAGATCAACGATTGAAAGGAGCGATGTTATCCAGCACTGCCTGAATCACATTCAGCGCGCCTTCATGATTATTGTCATCGGTAGCGTAATGAGCGATTTGTTTAATATTTTCCGCAGCATTGCCCATCGCAAAGGAATAACGCGCCATTTTCAGCATCTCCGCATCGTTACCGCTGTCGCCAATCGCTACCACATTTTGCGGCGACAGATCCCAGCGTTTCAGTAACCGCGAAATACCGTTCGCTTTATGCAGGCCAGGTATAATCAGGTCAATAAACCCAAAACCACTGGTCACCGGTTTCATAATGCCGTCGAGTGCAATGTGCAGTTTGTCTATCACCTGTGGGATCTGTTCATCCGGCAGGTTCAGAGAAAATTTGAACAGTACGTCGTCAATGTCCTGGTAATCCTTTACAGGTTTCAGGCGATGGTAGTGTTTTGCCATCAATGCAACGAATGATTCCGGGGCATTTTCACTGATGTATGCACTTTGCAGACCACAGGCAACAAAATTCAGTTGTTTATCTTTCAATAACTCGCCAATAACAATCCGCGATTCATGTCGGGTCAGTTCGCCGTGAAAAAGCTGCTTGCCGTGTTCGTAAACCAGAGCGCCGTTTTCTGCAACAAAAGAGATTTCATCTTTTAGCTCAGGGAAGAAGGAAATGAGCTGGTAATACTGGTTACCGCTGGCGACAACGAACTCAATATCGCGATTTTTCAGTTCCTGATATTGCGCCATAAAACGCTCATGATTGTACGTTTTGGCGTCGTTTAGAAAAGTACCGTCCATGTCTGTGACGATAACTTTTACGCTCATAAGAAGTGCTCCTGGCAATGAATGCAAACCGCCACAGTGTAATAACAATGTGACGCAGGGCACAAATTTATTTCGAATGTAATTGAGCGAGAAATTGATACTGTGAATGATATAGCCCGGCGACGGTGGCCGCCGGGCGGAAGAGTTACAGCATATGTTCGGTACGGGCGATGATATCGTCCTGCGCGTCTGGAGAGAGCGCGGTGAAGAAGGCGGAATAACCTGCTACGCGCACCACCAGATCGCGGTATTGATCCGGATGTTTTTTCGCTTCCAGCAATGTTTCGCGGGAAACGATGTTGTACTGAATGTGCCAGCCTTTATGCACTTCGAAGAAGGTGCGCAGCAGGATCATCAGTTTCTGCTTGTCAGATTCGTTCTCCAGCGTCGCCGGGTTCAGTTTCTGGTTGAGCAACACACCGCCGAGAATCGCTGCGGTAGGCAGTTTACCCACTGAGCCGATGACCGCCGTTGGGCCGAGATGGTCGGTGCCGGAGGCCGGGCTTGCGCCTTCTGCCAGCGGGGTATGCGCTTTACGTCCGTCCGGCGTTGCCATAGTCTGCGCGCCGAATGGTACGTTGGCGGAAATAGATGATGTACCTGCGTAATAATTGCCGCCGATCGGGCCACGACCGTAGCGTGGGTTATGATACTGTTTCAGTTCGTC
The DNA here is from genome assembly GCF_005781105.1 of Escherichia sp. E2586. Lineage (NCBI taxonomy): Bacteria > Pseudomonadati > Pseudomonadota > Gammaproteobacteria > Enterobacterales > Enterobacteriaceae > Escherichia > Escherichia sp. E2586. Next base: position 84,886 of record NZ_VATN01000010.1, on the reverse strand, counting down.
GATATAGGTCTGATAAGCACGAGCCAGCAGCGTATCGACGCTATCATCGTCATTGCCGTACTTCGGCGCGCCGTTAATCAGACGCTGACGCAACTGCTCGTGAGTCAGGCCGTCGAAGTCTTCCGCCAGCGCGGCAGCCAGTTGTTGCTGACCAATCACGCCCTGTTCAAATACCAGTTTCTTCACTGCCGCCAGGCTGTTGCCGAGGTTGGCAATGCCGACCTGCAGGCCAGAAACCCAGTCATATTTCGCGCCGCCTTGCTTGATACTTTTCGCTCGCTCAATACAGTCATCCACCAGCGCCGAGCAGAGAATATCGTGCACGTTCTCTTCCAGCATGGTGTCGACGACATATTCGATTTCGATTGATTTGCGGGTGTAGTAACGGATTTGCGTATCCCACGCGTCCATGACTTCATCGAAGTTGTTGAAGTTACCCGCTGACAACGCTTTTTCTTGTGGCAGGAACACTTTGCCGCTGGTGGCATCACGACCACCTTCCAGCGCCGCCAGCATCACGCGAGCGAAGTTGATAAAGCTCATGCCGGTGCAGCGATAGCCCCATTTACCGCCGACGGCGGTTTCGATACAACCAATCGCTGCGTAGTCGTAAGCGTCCTGCGGTTCAATACCGAGTTTAATAAATTCCGGAATCACGATTTCGTCGTTGTTGAACGCCGGCATCCCGAAGCCGCAGCGGATCACCTGCACACAGGCATCGAGGAAATCGTTGCTCATTCCCGCATGGTAACGCACGCTGAGGTTAGGCTGAGTCGAACGCAGGCGACCGCAAGATTCGAGGATTGCGTAAGAGAGTGGATTCACCGCGTCCATCGGCTGACCATCAACCAGATTTTGCCCGCCAATGGTGACGTTCTGATACAGCGGACTTCCCGCAGAGGCTTTTGAGTGCGAGCCGGAGCGGATCTTGTTCACTTCCAGCAGTTTCAGCCAGCAGCTATGCAGCATCTCGATAGCGTGTTCGCGATCCAGCGTCTGGTTGAGTTCAACGTCGCGGCGATAGTACGGATAGAGATACTGATCCATACGACCAAACGACACCGAGTGACCGTTAGATTCAATCTGCAAAATCAACTGGATGAAGTAGCACAGTTGCAGCGCCTGCCAGAAAGTTTGCGGCGGCTGGTGGGCGATGATGTCGCAGTTTTCTGCCATCGCCAGCAGTTCATCGCGACGACTTTCGCGGGATTCGGTGGCGGCCATTTCTCGCGCCAGAGCAGCGAAACGTTCAATGTGTTCACTGACTGCCACCAGTACGATATCAATCGCTTTCAGGAACTGCTCGCCGTGCAAATCTTCCAGCACAGTCAGGTTGATACGTGAGCGGCGCTCTGCCACTTTCTCGCGCAGACCATCAAGCCCTTTTTCCAACAGCAGCGGGAAATTGACCGCCAGGTGCGCATCGCCGGAGGTCATATTGCCCTCCGCTTTAATGATGCCAGTCGCCAGCAGGCCTTTTTGCTCATCGGTAAACATGCCATAGCAGCGATCCTGTACGGTCTGACCGCGCCACCATGGGCACACTTCATGCAGAACACGTTTGTTCTCTTCGCTGACCGCAAAACCAGCACCCGGACGATCCGCCAGATCATCAATCTCTTTTTCGATCCAGGAGACAGTATATTCCGGGAAGATCGGCGCGGCGCGGACTTCACTGGCCTGGTTGCCGATGATTAACTCATCGTGTTTGATCCAGATGGTGCGATTAGCCAGGTGGTGCGCCAGCGCCAGCGCGCGACGTACCGGGATTGGCTTGTCGAGATGTTGTTGATACATCTCAGTATAGTGCTGTGCGCGCTCGGTACAGACCGGCGGTTTCACAATATGCACCAGCGCATTTTTGTGCGCTTTAATGCGGTCGCTGAGCGTGTCCAGTTTCAGTGTGGTCATGGTTGTTATCCTCGTAAGGTCGCGGTTAACCCTTTCTGGCAGGCATACTGCTGGGCAAAGTCGAGCAGTTCTGGCGCATCAAGCGGTTTTTCCGGGGCGTCATAGGGCAGATTAAGTAAGTGATATTTGTTGATGCCCAGCGTGTGGTAGGGCAAGAAATGGATTTCGTTAACGTGCAGTTCACTGGCGGCAAAATCGGTAATGGCTTTCACAGAGGTTTCATCGGCATTAAAGCCCTGAATCAGCGGCACGCGAATAATGATTTTTTTGCCCGCCGCCGCGAGTTTTTTCAGATTATCCAGCACTCTGGCGGCGCTGCCGTCAGTCCACTGTTTAAACGGCGCGTCGGCAACGTGTTTTAAATCGGCAAGAAACAGATCGATATAGGGCAGAGAAGGGGCGATATATTTCCACGGCACATGCAGACAGGTTTCTACCGCAGTATGAATACCGGCCTCGTGGCTGGCTTGCAGCAGCGCCGTCGCCATTTCCGGCTGCATAAACGGCTCACCACCGGAAAGCGTTAAACCGCCGCCGCTGCGATCGTAAAATGGTTTATCGCGCAGAACGGTCGCCATGATCTCCTCAACGCTTTTCGCTTCACCGCACACGGTTAATGCCTGAGTCGGACAGCAGTCGGTCAGCGCCGTCAGATGTTCAGGCGTTAACTTTTCCCTGTGAATGAGTAAACCATTCAGCGCGCGCTCAATCACTTCCGGAGCGGTTTTTGAGCATAGTTCGCAGCCTTCCAGACACAGTCGTGCGTCATACAGCAGATCTTGCGTGCGGGCGCGGCTTTCCGGGTTCTGACACCAGCGGCAGCCCAGCGAGCACCCCTTAAGGAAAACTACCGTGCGGATACCGGGACCGTCGTGGGTCGAATAGCGCTGAATGTTGAAAATCATAAATGCCCCTCTTTTTCGTTCAAACATTAAAATACTTTCGAATGAAAGTTAGATTGATGTGCATCAACTGTTCAGATAGTTTTTTCGTGATAGTCTGATTTCATACAAAAGTAGATTTAGAGGATGACTATGGAACTGTATCTGGATACTTCAGACGTCGCCGCAGTGAAGACGCTGGCTCGTGTTTTTCCGTTGGCGGGTGTGACCACTAATCCAAGTATTGTGGCGGCAGGTAAGAAGCCTCTGGAAGTTTTACTTCCTGAGTTACATGAGGCGATGGGCGGACAGGGGCGTTTGTTTGCCCAGGTCATGTCTACTACTGCTGAAGGTATGGTGAACGATGCGCGTAAACTGCGTTCTATTATTGCGGATATCGTGGTTAAAGTACCTGTGACTGCAGAGGGGCTGGCAGCGATTAAGCTATTAAAAGCGGAAGGTATTCCGACGCTGGGTACGGCGGTGTATGGGGCAGCGCAAGGGCTGCTGTCGGCGCTGGCGGGTGCGGAGTATGTTGCGCCTTACGTCAACCGAATTGATGCCCAGGGCGGGAGTGGTATTCAGACGGTGACTGACTTACACCAGTTACTGAAAATGCACGCGCCACAGGCGAAAGTGCTGGCAGCCAGTTTCAAAACCCCGCGTCAGGCGCTGGACTGCTTACTGGCAGGATGCGAATCAATCACACTGCCGCTGGATGTCGCGCAACAGATGATTAGCTATCCGGCAGTTGATGCCGCTGTGGCGAAGTTTGAGCAGGACTGGCAGGGGGCGTTTGGCAGAACGTCGATTTAACCGGACTTTCTGCATCCTCATAAATTGCTGATGACGTGGCGGAGTGCACTGATGCCTGCCGCGTCTTATCAGACCTGGAAATCTGCGCCCGAACCGTAGGCCAGATAAGGCGTTCACGCCGCATCTGGCGCCTGGAGCAAATGCCTGATGCGACGCTTGCCGCATCTTATCAGGCCCGGAGCTGGCAATTAATGCCCGCACACCTCACACCCCGGATTACGCATCAGTTTCATTTCGCGAAACTGACAAGTCATCGCATCGTACATCACGATTTTCCCGCTGGCAGGTTTGCCATAACCTGCCAGCAGTTTGATCGCTTCCATTGCCTGCAATGAACCAATCACCCCAATCAACGGTGCCATTACGCCCGCTTCCACGCAGGTTAACGCGTTCTCGCCAAACAAACGGCTAAGGCAGCGATAGCACGGCTCACCGTCCTGATAAGTAAAGACCGTGATTTGCCCTTCCATACGAATTGCCGCGCCGGAAACCAGCGGCACCTTCGCGGCAAAACAGCCCGCGTTCAGTTGATTACGTACCGCAACGTTATCCGTACAGTCGAGCACCAGATTGTGTTCAGCAATCAACGCAGCCAGTTCAGCGTCATCAAGCAACGCGTTTATCGGCGTAATCGCGATATGTGGATTGATCCGCGCCAGTGCGTCACGGGCTGATTCTACCTTCGGTTGCCCGACTGTGGCATCACTGTGCAGCGTCTGGCGCTGTAAATTTGAGAGCGAAACCGTGTCGAAGTCGAGCAGCGTCAGGTTGCCGACACCGGCGCTTGCCAGATACTGCGAGGCTGCGCAGCCGAGGCCGCCCAGGCCAACTACCAGCACGCGGGAATCTTTCAATGCTTCCTGACCGTCAAAATCAAAACCACGCAGGATGATTTGCCGATTGTAGCGCAGCATCTCCTGATCGCTGAGTTCCGCCATTACAGGCCTCCGAACAACGCATTAAATGGCTCGACTTCCACCCATTCGCCCGCTTCAACATTGCCGCGATCGCGCTCCAGCACGATAAAGCAGTTGCCGAGGCTAAAGGAGCTAAATATATGTGAACCCTGATGCCCGGTGGTCGTGACTTCCAGTTCGCCGTCGGCGTTGCGTTGCAGCACGCCGCGCTGGAAATCAAGACGTCCAGGGGATTTCTTGAGACGAGATGCCGTGCGTACGCGCTGGCGCGCGGGCAGGCCACTGGCGGTATTGCCGCTTAATTTGGCCAGCAAAGGTTGTACTAATTGATAGAAGGTCAGCGTCGCAGAAACTGGATTGCCCGGCAGGCCGCAGAACCAGCTATTCGCGAGTTTACCAAACGCGAACGGTTTGCCCGGTTTAATCGCCAGTTTCCAGAACGCAATTTCGCCCAGTTCTTCGAGAATGGTTTTGGTGTAATCCGCTTCACCAACCGAAACACCACCGGAACTGATCACCACATCCGCCTGGCTGTCGGCTTCAATAAATGCGGCGCGCAGGGCATGTGGATCGTCGCGAATAATCCCTAAGTTGATTACTTCACAACCCAGCTGTTCTAACATCAAATGCACCGCGAGGCGGTTGGTATCGTAAATTTGCCCATCGCCCAGAGGCTGACCGGGTAACTGCAACTCATCACCCGTGGAAAATAGCGCCACTCGCACTTTACGAATCACCGGAGCTTCGGCAATCCCTAGCGAAGCAATCACTGGCAGTTCAGCGGTAGTCAGGCGAGTACCTGCCGGAAAAACAACCGCGCCCGCAGAGATATCTTCACCGCGACGGCGAATATTTTGCCCGCTATGCACTTCAGCGGTAAAACGTACGCCATTGTCCGTTAGTTCAGTCTGTTCCTGCATGACCACTGCTTCGCAGCCTTCCGGTACTGGTGCGCCAGTCATAATGCGGATGCAGGTGCCAGCGGGCCACTCGCCATGATAAGGCTGACCGGCAAACGACTTCCCGGCAACGGGCAGCGGTTGCCCGGAGGTGATATCGGCCAAACGTACCGCGTAACCGTCCATTGCGGAGTTATCAAACCCTGGGACATCCAGCGGCGAAACCACATCGCTCGCCAGAATACGGCCAAAACACTGTACCAGTGGTAGCGTTTCCTGGGCGGTCAGTGGGGTAACGCGAGAAAGCATCTCATTAAGCGCGGTGTCGAGCGACATCAATCCGGTGGTAAATTCCATGAAAACACTCCTGCGGAGGCAAAATCGAATTTGCCTATTATGTCAGAAAAACGCCACAGACTGTATGCCACCTCGGTCGTAGAGCAGACACTCGCCTTTACATGCCATATACATCTTTCTATATTCAAAAATTGAATGAGTAATTCATAAAAATTCTGATATTTATAGCAAAAGTGGCGAGCCACCCTTAATGGACGAAGACTATGGGCAAAGCAGTCATTGCAATCCACGGCGGCGCAGGCGCAATTAGCCGCGCACAGATGAGTCTGCAACAGGAATTACGCTACATTGAGGCGCTGTCTGCCATTGTTGAAACCGGACAGCAAATGCTCGAAGCGGGCGAAAGCGCGCTGGATGTGGTGACAGAAGCGGTGCGCCTGCTGGAAGAGTGTCCGCTCTTTAACGCCGGAATTGGCGCCGTCTTTACGCGTGATGAAACGCATGAACTGGACGCCTGCGTGATGGATGGCAACACACTGAAAGCGGGGGCGGTGGCGGGCATTTGCCATCTGCGCAACCCAATTCTTGCCGCTCGTCTGGTGATGGAGCAAAGCCCGCATGTGATGATGATTGGTGAGGGGGCGGAAAACTTTGCTTTTTCTCATGGCATGGAGCGCGTCTCGCCGGAGATTTTCTCCACGCCTTTGCGTTATGAACAACTGATGGCGGCGCGTGAGTGTGGGGAAGCCGTCCTCGATCATAGCGGCGCTCCGCTGGATGAAAAACAAAAAATGGGTACGGTGGGGGCCGTGGCGTTGGATTTAGACGGCAATTTGGCGGCCGCTACGTCCACGGGCGGAATGACCAATAAATTACCCGGACGAGTGGGCGATAGTCCTTTAGTGGGTGCCGGATGCTACGCCAATAACGCCAGTGTGGCGGTTTCTTGTACTGGTACGGGCGAAGTCTTCATCCGCTCGCTGGCGGCGTATGACATCGGCGCGTTAATGGATTATGGCGGTCTAAGCCTCGCGGAAGCCTGCGAGCGGGTGGTGATGGAAAAACTCCCAGCGCTTGGCGGCAGCGGTGGCTTAATCGCTATCGACCACGAAGGTAACGTCGCACTACCGTTTAACACCGAAGGAATGTATCGCGCCTGGGGCTATGCAGGCGATACACCAACCACTGGTATCTACCGCGAAAAAGGGGACACCGTTGCCACACAGTGATGAACTTGATGCCGGTGATGTCCTGGCGGTCGATAATCTCAACATTGCCTTTATGCAGGACCAGCAGAAAGTGGCTGCGGTGCGCAATCTTTCTTTTCGGCTGCGACGCGGCGAGACGCTGGCCATTGTCGGGGAATCAGGTTCCGGTAAATCTGTCACAGCACTGGCATTGATGCGTCTATTGGAACAATCAGGCGGTCTGGTGCAGTGCGATAAAATGCTGTTGCGGCGACGCAGTCGTGAAGTGATTGAGCTTAACGAGCAGAGTGCCAGGCAAATACAACATGTGCGCGGCGCAGATATCGCGATGATTTTTCAGGAGCCGATGACCTCGCTGAATCCGGTATTTACTGTGGGTGAGCAGATCGCCGAGTCTATCCGTTTGCATCAAAACGCCAGTCGTGAACAGGCGATGGTAGAGGCGAAGCGGATGCTGGATCAGGTTCGCATCCCGGAAGCCCAAACCATTCTTTCCCGTTATCCGCATCAACTCTCCGGCGGGATGCGCCAGCGAGTGATGATTGCAATGGCGCTGTCATGTCGCCCGGCGGTGCTGATTGCGGATGAACCGACCACCGCACTGGATGTCACCATTCAGGCGCAGATCCTGCAATTAATCAAAGTATTGCAAAAAGAGATGTCGATGGGCGTCATCTTTATTACTCACGACATGGGCGTGGTGGCGGAGATAGCCGATCGGGTGCTGGTGATGTATCAGGGCGAAGCGGTCGAAACGGGCAGCGTCGAACAGATTTTTCATGCGCCACAGCATCCTTATACCCGCGCGCTGTTGGCTGCCGTGCCGCGGTTGGGGGCGATGAAAGGGGAAGATTATCCTCGCCGTTTCCCGCTGATATCACTTGAACATCCGGCTAAACAGGAACGACCTGTCGAGCAGAAAACGGTGGTTGATGGCGACCCTGTTTTACAGGTGCGTAATCTGGTGACCCGTTTCCCTTTACGTAGTGGCTTACTGAATCGCGTTACGCGAGAAGTGCATGCGGTTGAGAAGGTCAGTTTTGATCTCTGGCCTGGCGAAACGTTGTCGCTGGTGGGAGAGTCCGGGAGTGGCAAATCAACCACCGGTAGGGCGTTGCTGCGCCTGGTTGAATCCCAGGGCGGCGAAATCATCTTCAAAGGGCAGCGAATCGATACCCTTTCACTTGGCAAACTTCAGGCATTGCGTCGCGACATCCAGTTTATTTTTCAGGACCCTTACGCCTCGCTGGACCCGCGCCAGACGGTTGGCGATTCGATTATGGAACCGCTGCGCGTACACGGTTTATTGCAAGGTGAAGAAGCTGCTGCACGCGTTGCGTGGTTGCTGGAACGCGTTGGCCTGTTACCTGAACATGCGTGGCGTTACCCGCATGAGTTTTCCGGCGGTCAGCGTCAGCGCATCTGCATTGCTCGCGCGTTGGCATTGAATCCAAAAGTGATCATTGCCGATGAAGCCGTCTCGGCGCTGGATGTTTCTATCCGTGGGCAAATCATCAACTTGTTGCTGGATCTCCAGCGCGAGTTTGGCATCGCCTTTCTGTTTATCTCCCACGATATGGCCGTTGTAGAGCGGATTAGTCATCGTGTGGCGGTGATGTATCTTGGGCAAATCGTTGAAATTGGTCCACGGCGTGCGGTCTTTGAAAATCCGCAGCACCCTTATACACGTAAATTACTGGCGGCAGTTCCGGTCGCTGAACCGTCCCGACTACGACCGCAGCGCGTGCTGCTGTCGGATGATCTTCCCAGCAATATTCATCTGCGTGGCGAAGAAGTTGCCGCCGTCTCGTTGCAATGCGTCGGGCCAGGGCATTACGTCGCACAACCACAATCAGAGTACGCATTTTTGCGTAGATAACATTCAGGCGGAGAATAAAATGGCAAGAGCTGTACACCGTAGTGGGTTAGTGGCGCTGGGCATTGCCGCAGCGTTGATGGCACCTTGTGCATTCGCTGCCAAAGATGTGGTTGTGGCAGTGGGATCGAACTTCACTACGCTCGATCCGTATGACGCGAATGACACGTTATCTCAGGCCGTAGCGAAATCTTTTTATCAGGGACTGTTCGGTCTGGATAAAGAGATGAAACTGAAAAACGTGCTGGCGGAGAGTTATACCGTTTCCGATGACGGCCTCACTTACACCGTGAAATTGCGCGGAGGGATTAAGTTCCAGGACGGCACCGACTTTAACGCCGCAGCCGTCAAAGCGAATCTGGACCGAGCCAGCGATCCGGCAAATCATCTAAAACGCTATAACCTGTACAAAAATATTGCCAAAACTGAAGCGGTCGATCCGACAACGGTGAAGATTACGCTCAGGCAACCGTTCTCCGCGTTTATTAACATCCTCGCTCACCCGGCGACCGCGATGATTTCACCGGCGGCGCTGGAAAAATATGGCAAGGAGATTGGTTTTCACCCGGTCGGAACCGGACCGTATGAACTGGATACCTGGAACCAGACCGATTTTGTGAAGGTTAAAAAATTTGCGGGTTACTGGCAGCCAGGCTTGCCCAAACTGGACAGCATCACCTGGCGTCCGGTGGCGGACAACAATACCCGCGCGGCAATGCTGCAAACCGGTGAAGCGCAGTTTGCTTTCCCTATCCCTTATGAACAAGCTGCGCTACTGGACAAGAACAAAAATATCGAGCTGATGGCCAGCCCGTCGATTATGCAGCGTTATATCAGTATGAACGTGACGCAGAAACCATTCGATAACCCAAAAGTGCGTGAGGCACTGAATTACGCAATCAACCGTCAGGCACTGGTGAAAGTGGCCTTCGCGGGATATGCAGTTCCTGCCACTGGTGTGGTGCCACCGAGTATTGCCTACGCGCAAAGTTATAAACCGTGGCCTTACGATCCGGCTAAAGCGCGCGAACTATTAAAAGAGGCGGGATATCCCAACGGTTTCAGTACCACGTTGTGGTCATCACATAATCACAGTACCGCGCAGAAAGTGCTGCAATTTACCCAGCAACAACTAGCGCAGGTGGGGATTAAAGCCCAGGTGACGGCGATGGATGCCGGGCAGCGGGCGGCAGAAGTTGAAGGTAAAGGGCAGAAAGAGAGCGGCGTGCGAATGTTCTATACTGGCTGGTCGGCCTCGACCGGTGAAGCTGACTGGGCGCTATCGCCGCTGTTCGCCTCGCAGAACTGGCCACCGACGCTGTTTAATACTGCGTTTTACAGCAATAAGCAGGTGGATGACGAGCTTGCCCAGGCGCTGAAAACCAACGATCCGGCGGAAAAGGCGCGCTTGTATAAGGCGGCGCAGGATACCATCTGGCAAGAGTCGCCGTGGATCCCGCTGGTGGTAGAAAAACTGGTGTCGGCACACAGCAAAAAACTGAGCGGTTTTTGGATTATGCCAGACACTGGCTTTAGCTTTGAAGATGCGGATTTGCAATAAGTAGCGCAGGGAGAGGAATGCTTAATTACGTTATCAAACGCTTGCTGGGGCTGATTCCGACGCTGTTTATTGTCTCGGTGCTGGTGTTTTTGTTTGTCCATATGCTACCCGGCGACCCGGCGCGATTGATTGCCGGTCCAGAAGCCGATGCGCAGGTCATCGAACTGGTGCGTCAGCAACTGGGGCTGGATCAGCCGCTGTATCACCAGTTCTGGCACTATATCAGCAATGCCGTGCAGGGGGATTTTGGTCTGTCGATGGTGTCGCGTCGTCCGGTTGCCGAGGAGATCGCCAGCCGTTTCATGCCTACGCTGTGGTTGACCATTACCAGTATGACATGGGCGGTGCTGTTCGGCATGGCGGCGGGTATTATCGCCGCCGTCTGGCGTAACCGTTGGCCGGATCGATTAAGTATGACCATCGCAGTATCAGGGATTTCATTTCCGGCATTTGCGCTCGGAATACTGCTGATTCAGGTTTTCTCTGTTGAACTGGGCTGGTTGCCTACCGTAGGTGCAGACAGTTGGCAGCATTACATATTACCTTCTCTGACGCTCGGCGCGGCGGTGGCGGCAGTGATGGCGCGTTTTACCCGCGCCTCGTTTGTTGATGTTTTAAGTGAGGATTATATGCGTACCGCGAGGGCAAAAGGGGTAAGCGAAACCTGGGTTGTCCTCAAGCATGGTTTACGCAACGCCATGATCCCTGTGGTCACCATGATGGGATTGCAGTTTGGCTTTTTGCTCGGTGGTTCCATTGTGGTGGAGAAAGTTTTCAACTGGCCCGGACTTGGACGCTTACTCGTTGACTCCGTAGAAATGCGTGATTACCCGGTGATTCAGGCAGAAATTCTGCTCTTCTCGCTGGAGTTTATTCTTATCAACTTAGTGGTGGATGTGCTTTACGCCGCCATTAACCCGGCTATCAGGTACAAGTAAGGATGCGACTATTTAACTGGCGACGTCAGGCGGTGTTAAACGCTATGCCACTGGTAAAACCTGACCAGGTACGTACACCGTGGCATGAGTTCTGGCGACGTTTTCGCCGTCAGCATATGGCGATGGCCGCCGCACTGTTCGTCATTTTGCTGATTGTGGTGGCAATTTTTGCCCGTTGGATCGCCCCCTATGATGCCGAAAATTTTTTCGATTATGACAACCTGAATAACGGACCTTCTTTGCAACACTGGTTTGGTGTCGACTCGCTGGGGCGTGATATTTTCAGCCGTGTCCTGGTCGGCGCGCAAATCTCGCTGGCGGCGGGTGTGTTTGCTGTCTTTATTGGTGCGGCGATCGGTACGCTATTGGGCTTACTGGCGGGATATTACGAAGGCTGGTGGGACCGATTGATTATGCGTATTTGCGATGTGCTGTTTGCCTTCCCGGGTATTTTACTGGCGATTGCTGTTGTTGCGGTGTTAGGAAGCGGTATTGCCAACGTAATTATCGCAGTCGCCATCTTTTCCATTCCGGCTTTTGCCCGTCTGGTGCGCGGCAACACGCTGGTGTTGAAACAGCAAACTTTTATTGAATCGGCGCGCAGTATTGGTGCCAGCGACATGACCATCTTGTTGCGCCATATCTTGCCCGGGACTGTCTCTTCCATTGTCGTCTTTTTCACAATGCGTATTGGCACTTCGATCATCTCGGCTGCCAGCCTTTCATTTCTTGGCCTGGGGGCGCAGCCGCCGACACCAGAATGGGGGGCTATGCTCAATGAAGCGCGAGCGGATATGGTCATCGCGCCGCATGTGGCGGTTTTCCCGGCACTCGCTATCTTCCTTACCGTGCTGGCTTTCAACTTGCTGGGCGATGGTTTACGCGACGCGCTGGACCCGAAAATTAAAGCATAGCCACGGCAGAATATTGCTTAAAAATGTAATGGCGTCATAGGAAATTATTGCTATACGCAAATGTTGTAACTTTCTGCCGATTTTGTAGAATCAGGTAATTGGGTAAATATGCTGTTGTAAAAGTCTATTTATGCAGCAGGGCAGCGTACTGATAGTTATTTTGTTACGTGTATTAACATGCTTAGTTTATACGAAAAGATAAAGATAAGACTGATTATTTTATTTTTGTTGGCTACGCTGTCATTTATTGGTCTTTTTTTCATCATTAACTATCAGTTGGTATCGGAAAGGGCGGTAAAACGTGCCGATAGCCGCTTTGAACTTATTCAAAAAAACGTAGGTTATTTTTTTAAAGATATTGAGCGTTCTGCCTTAACGTTAAAGGACTCGTTGTATTTATTAAAAAACAGTGAAGAAATTAAACGTGCCGTCATTCTGAAAATGGAAATGATGCCATTTCTGGATTCGGTAGGATTGGTACTGGATGATAATAAATATTATCTCTTTTCACGTCGGGCGAATGATAAGATCCTTGTTTACCATCAGGAAAAAGTAAATGGGCCGCTTGTCGATGAGGCAGGACGCGTCATCTTTGCCGACTTTAACCCGTCGCAGCGGCCCTGGTCGGTGGCATCAGACAACTCGGTCAGTAGTTGGAATCCGGCCTACAATTGCTTTGATCGACCAGGGAAAAAGTGTATCTCTTTTACCCTACGAATTAATGGAAAAGACCGTGACTTACTGGCGGTTGACAAAATTCATGTTGACTTAAACTGGCGCTATCTGAATGAATATCTTGATCAAATCAGTTCGACTGATGAAGTGCTGTTTTTGAAACAAGGCCATGAGATCATCGCCAAAAACCAACTCGCCCGTGAAAAACTGATTATTTATAATAGCGAAGGAAATTATAACATTATTGATTCTTTCGACACGGAATATATCGCAAGAACATCAGAGGTTCCAAATAACGCGTTGTTCGAAATATATTTTTATTATCCAACAGGTAATTTATTTAACGCATCAGATAAACTCTTTTATCTACCATTTGTATTTATTATTATCGTACTGCTGTTGGTTTACTTAATGACCACGCGTGTGTTTCGTCGACAATTTTCCGAAATGACAGAACTGGTCAATACGCTGGAGTTTTTGCCCGATTCTACTGAACAAATGCAGGCGCTGAAAATCCGTGAAGGCGATGCGAAAGAGATTATCAGCATCAAAAATTCCATAGCGGAAATGAAAGATGCCGAAATTGAACGTTCGAATAAACTGCTCTCGCTAATCTCCTACGATCAGGAGAGTGGTTTTATCAAAAACATGGCGATTATTGAATCTAATAATAGCCAATATCTGGCCGTCGGGATCATCAAACTGTGCGGACTGGAAGCCGTCGAAGCTGTGTTTGGCGTCGAGGAACGCAATAAAATCGTCAGGAAACTGTGTCAGCGAATTGCCGAGAAATATGCGCAATGCTGCGATATAGTGACATTCAATGCCGATCTCTATTTATTATTGTGCCGGGAAAATGTACAGACGTTTACCCGCAAGATAGCGATGGTAAATGATTTTGACAGCAGCTTTGGTTATCGTAATCTGCGTATACACAAATCTGCCATTTGTGAACCTTTGAAAGGTGAAAATGCCTGGAGTTATGCCGAAAAATTGAAACTGGCGATTTCCAGTATCCGTGACCATATGTTCTCTGAGTTTATTTTCTGTGATGACGCGAAACTCAACGAAATTGAAGAGAATATCTGGATTGCGCGTAATATTCGCCATGCAATGGAAATAGGCGAATTGTTTTTAGTCTATCAACCGATTGTTGATATGAAAACCAGAGACATTATCGGCGCAGAAGCATTATGCCGCTGGATCTCTGCGGAACGAGGAATAATCTCACCGCTGAAGTTTGTTACGATTGCTGAAGATATTGGGTTTATCAATGAGCTTGGCTATCAAATTATTAAAACCGCAATGCGTGAATTCAGGCATTTTAGCCAGCGTGCGACCCTGAAGGACGGTTTCTTACTGCATATTAATGTGTCACCCTGGCAGCTAAACGAACCACACTTTCATGAACATTTTACAACTATCATGAAAGAACATGGTCTGCAGGCGAATAGTATCTGTATTGAGATCACTGAAACAGTGATCGAACGAATTAATGAACATTTTTATCTCAATATTGCACAACTGCGTAAACAAGGGGTAGGGATATCGATTGATGACTTTGGCACAGGGCTGTCAAACCTGAAACGTTTTTATGAAATTAACCCTGACAGCATAAAAGTAGATTCGCAATTTACCGGCGATATTTTCGGCACCGCGGGAAAAATTGTACGCATTATCTTCGACCTGGCACGCTATAACCAGATTCCGGTGATTGCAGAAGGTGTTGAGAGCGAAGATGTTGCGCGTGAATTAATCAAATTAGGCTGTGTTCAGGCCCAAGGGTATCTGTACCAGAAGCCTATGCCATTCTCTGCCTGGGATAAAAGTGGAAAGTTAGTAAAAGAGTAGTTTAGGTATGTCCAGAATCAATAAATTCGTACTTACAGTCAGTCTGCTGATTTTTATTATGATTTCGGCAGTTGCCTGCGGGATCTACACCCAAATGGTGAAAGAACGGGTGTATGGCCTGAAACAGTCCGTTATTGATACTGCTTTTGCGGTGGCGAATATTGCTGAATATCGGCGTAGTGTGGCAATTGATCTCATCAATACGCTAAACCCTACGGAAGAACAATTACTGGTTGGCTTACGCACAGCCTATGCCGATTCGGTTTCTCCTTCTTATTTGTATGATGTTGGACCTTATCTGATTTCCAGTGATGAGTGTATTCAGGTAAAGGAGTACGAGAATAACTATTGTACAAATATCATGCAGGTGGTTAAGTATTTGCATGTTAAGAATACGGGGTTTATCTCTTTTGACGGTAAAACCTTCGTCTATTATCTCTACCCGGTTAGCCATAATCGTAGTCTGATATTTTTGCTTGGGCTGGAGCGCTTTTCTTTACTGTCAAAATCACTGGCAATGGACAGCGATAACCTGATGTTCTCACTTTTTAAGAATGGCAAATCGGTTACTGGTGATGAATATAACGCCAAAAACGCCATCTTCACTGTTTCGGAAGCGATGGAGCACTTCTCCTATTTGCCGACAGGATTGTATGTGTTTGCCTATAAAAAAGACGTTTATTTTCAGGTATGTACGTTGATCATCTTCTTTGCCGCATTGGTGGCGGTTATATCAGGGGCCAGCTGCCTCTATCTGGTACGCAGAGTGATCAATCAGGGCATTGTTGAAAAAGAAGCCATTATTAATAACCATTTTGACCGTGTGCTGGACGGTGGGCTTTTCTTCTCGGCGGCGGATGTCAAAAAACTCTACAGTATGTATAACTCAGCGTTTCTTGACGACCTGACCAAAGCGATGGGCAGAAAATCCTTTGACGAAGACTTAAAAGCCTTGCCGGAAAAAGGCGGATATTTGTGCCTGTTTGACGTCGATAAATTCAAGAACATTAACGACACCTTCGGTCATTTGCTGGGCGATGAAGTGTTGATTAAGGTTGTGAAAATCCTTAAATCACAAATTCCGGTGGATAAAGGCAAAGTCTATCGTTTTGGCGGCGACGAATTTGCGGTGATTTATACAGGTGGAACGCTGGAAGAGTTGCTATCGATATTAAAGGAAATCGTTCATTTCCAGGTGGGAAGCATTAATTTAAGCACCAGTATCGGCGTAGCGCATTCAAATGAATGTACCACCGTTGAACGGCTGAAAATGCTGGCAGATGAGCGACTGTATAAGAGTAAGAAAAACGGCAGGGCGCAGATTAGCTGGCAATAATGTTTATTAGCAGGCCGGGAAAATAAATTTGCCCGGCCTGGCATTAATTAAACTCGACTACCCCACAAATCGTACTCATCGGCATGCTCGACTTTCACACGCAGGATGTCGCCCGGCTTAACCTTGGTTTCACCGTTGAGATAGACCGCGCCGTCGATTTCCGGCGCATCAGCCATACTGCGGCCAATCGCGCCTTCTTCATCCACTTCGTCGATGATCACCAGAATTTCACGGCCAACTTTCTCCTGCAGGCGCTCGGCGGAAATCTGTTGTTGCAGTTGCATGAAGCGATTCCAGCGTTCTTCTTTCACTTCTTCCGGGACCTGGTCCGGCAGAGCATTGGCATCTGCGCCTTCAACCGGGCTGTATTTAAAGCAGCCAACGCGATCCAGACGTGCTTCTTTCAGGAAGTCGAGCAGCATCTGGAAATCTTCTTCCGTCTCGCCAGGGAAGCCGACAATAAAGGTTGAACGCAGGGTCAGTTCCGGGCAGATTTCACGCCATTTTTTGATACGTGCCAGTTGGCGATCCACCGAACCTGGGCGCTTCATCAGTTTGAGAATGCGCGGGCTGGCATGCTGCAGCGGAATATCCAGATATGGCAGGATTTTGCCTTCAGCCATCAGCGGGATGACGTCGTCCACGTGCGGATAAGGGTAAACGTAGTGCAGACGTGTCCAGATCCCCAGTTTCGATAACTGTTCGCACAGGCTGACCATGCTGGTTTTTACCGGCTCGCCGTTGTGGAAGCCAGTACGGTGTTTTACATCAACGCCATAGGCGGAAGTATCCTGTGAGATCACCAGAATCTCTTTAACGCCCGCATCCACCAGACGTTTCGCTTCGCTTAATACTTCGCCAATCGGGCGGCTCACCAGATCGCCGCGCATTGAAGGAATAATGCAGAAGGTGCAGCGGTGGTTACAACCTTCGGAAATCTTCAGATAGGCATAATGACGTGGGGTCAACTTAACACCCTGTTCCGGCACCAGGCTCAGGAACGGATTGTGTTTCGGTTTTGGCACGTAGTGATGAACGTGCTCCAGAACCTGCTCGTAGCTATGAGGCCCGGTGATTTCCAGCACTTTCGGGTGAACTTCGCGGATCTGATCTTCTTTTGCCCCCAGACAACCAGTCACAATCACCTTGCCGTTTTCATTCAACGCTTCGCCAATGGCTTCCAGAGATTCTTGCACCGCGCTGTCAATAAAGCCGCAGGTGTTAACGATCACCATATCCGCGTCGTCATAGCTCGGTACTACGTCATAACCTTCAGTACGCAGTTCGGTCAGAATGCGCTCTGAATCGACGAGGTTTTTCGGACAGCCGAGGGAAACAAAGCCGATTTTCGGCTGGGGAGTTACTTTGCTCATAGCTTAAAAAATATTCAGTTACAGGAAAGGTCAGGGCAGGGATTCTACAGAGTTCTGGATAAAATTTGTATCGTAATCTGGTCAACAGGCGAGGAAAACGCCCCAAATATCGGGGCGCAAATGATTGTCATGCTACTGGGTTTTCAGTTAGCGCCTCCGCAGGCTGGCTGCTGGATTTGTCCCGCAGCGTAAAGACCGAAATAAGTGTGAAGCAACCGGCAATCGCCCCCAAGATTAGATAGGTTTCAGCAAAGCCAATGGTGTCATACAGATAGCCGGCAATGGGTGAATAGATTGCCGTGGCGATGGATGCCACAAAAAGCACCAGCAGGTATACCGTCGAAGAGAGTTTATGATCAAAGTTAGCCGCGATAAATTTAAACACAGACACCAGGATCAGTGGTTTTTCGATGGCGTGCATCATTTTAACGGCCGCAATCCACACTGGCCCCAGTTGGATAGCAGAACCGGCAATGCGTAGCGACATAATGGTTCCGGCAATCACTAATGCCCATTTGGCGCCAGTGCGGTTAACAAACCACGGCATCAGACAGAGAAATAAGGTTTCTCCACAGACCTGGACAGAAGCCAGAATCCCGTACCAGCGATTGCCTTCTTCTGGCGTCGGGAATTGCAGCGAAAAATATTGTGCGAATTGTTGATCGTAGGTGTCATAAATTTGCGTTACGAACAGAGTGAACATCAATAAAAACCAGAACTGACTATTTTTCGCCAGTTCAAGCGCATGGATAGCTTTCAACGAATTGGTTTTTTCAATTTCCGCCTCGGTCAGTTCAATTTTGGTAAACATAAAGCAGATTGCGGCGATCACAATGGCACAGCTTGCCAGCCAGAAAGAGAGATTAGGGCTGGTATCAATGTATTTACCCACAATCCACGCGGCAGCGGCCCATCCCAGAGAGCCCCACATTCTTACGCGACCATATTCAAAATGATAACGGCGCGAAACTTTATCTATCCAGGAATCCAGAACGCCACAGCCAGAATTAAAAATGATCCCCAGGTAAACGCCACCCAAAACAGCGCCCAGCCAGAAGTTATGAACCAGAAGCGGGGCATACACATAAATAAAGAATGGGCCTACGGGAAGTAATAATGCGACGAGGAGCCAGATGAGTTGTTTCTTAAGACCAAATTTATCGGAGATGAAACCGAAGAACGGCTGCATTAATAACGCAATGAAAGCATTAACGGAATAAAGCAATCCTGTGCGTGTGGCGGTAATTTCCAGATGCTGTGTCGTCCATATGACAAAAAATGCCATCGTTGCCGACCAGGCGAAGAGGTACAGAAAATCGAAAATACTGAGCAAAATATAATTACGTTTACCGGGCAATAACATAGCCATATCCTCAATCACTGGCGTTGGGTCATTTACCGTTGGCACAGGCATTAGCTGTGCTTACTGGTTATTGTTTTGGTATGCATCTCCGGAAATGTCATACGTTAACAATTTCATTTTTACTCTGACCCTGACCGCGATGATTAGGCAATGTGTTAAATGAATGTTTGAGATTTACATCACAATTATTGCTGATAATAAAAAAGATTTAGCGAAACAGATCACTAAATCTTTTTATGAGAACGTATTACTTTTATGCCTTTCGTGTTAGCTCATCTGCCAGTGTGCGAAGGTGTTCAGCAATATTCATCAGATCAGTCTGTGGTGAGTGCAGGGGACCAGCAGAGTTACGCACGACCAGGCGACTGGGAAGGATGGTTGAAGAGCGGAGCATCGCGTGTTCATCGTCCGGCTGTAAAATTTGTTGAACGGCAATTTTCCCTTGTAAATCAAAGTCGATTGCGACCGTCGTTAGCGAAGGTTCAAAAAATGCACTCTCATAGGTGTCGTCATAGCCTATGACAGAAATATCTTGCGGGATTTTACGTTTTTGTTGATGTAAGGCGCTTAATGCCCCCAATGCCATCTGATCATTGGCGATCAGAAGAGCGGTTACCTGTGGTGTTTCACGTAGCATTTGTAACGTCGCCAGATAGCCGCTTTGAGCGTCCCAACTACCATAATGAATGGCCAGCGGCGTCAGTTGGAGTGAAGCGAGGGTGTCGCGCCAGGTATTGAGTCGTAGCCGCGCTGGTACTGAATTTTCAGGGCCAGAGATCAAGCAAAATTGACGATGCCCCAAATCGTAAAGATGTTTCACGCTGGCGCGTGCACCTTCTGCGGGATTAAAAGTGACGTTAAATACCGGGCTATAAGGGTCCACGTCGAGAAACAGACACAATACATCGCTGTTTTCAGCAACCAGTGTTTCAGCCAATGCCGTTTCCAGCGGTGCGTTGATAATAATCTTTGTTACCCGTTGTGCTTTTAATTCATTAATTGCAGCCTGAATACCTTTAATATCAACATCGTCAATCATGGATATCAGCACCTGATATCCCTGTTCTCCGGCATATTTTTTCACTGCTGCCGCAATTTGCGAGGGGGCATGCAGGGCAAGTGAAGTTGTAACCAGCCCGACCGTTTTGCTCTCTTTCCCTACCAACTGTTGAGCTACGCGATTTGGAACGTACTTAAGTTCGGCAATGGCTTGTTCAATTTTTTGACGTGTTTTAGCAGACACGTTCGCTGAATTGTTAAGCACCCGCGACACTGTCTGATAAGAAACATTGGCATGACGAGCAACATCGGCAAGGGTTGCAGCTTTGGTTTTCATATTCGCCCCGGCTAAAAGATTTGTCACAGTATACCGCAGTGAATGTCATACGTATCACGCTCACCTGTCTCAGTGCCGGTAAGCTGAACCGACGAGCCTGTTTGAAGGGAAAAACGCGTACTTGATCACATTCCTGCCAGACATTCCTTGCATAACGAAGCAATAAATTACTAGATGACATTATTGTGAACGAATAACATTTTTTGTCTGTTTAAAACAATTCAGGAGTCAGCATGGACAAGTACCCACCGATCATCCCCAGAGCCCCATGGTTACTTCATGGCGCTGATTACAATCCGGAGCAATGGTTACATGTCCCTGGGATTCTGGAAAAAGATATCGCTATGATGCAACAGGCTGGTTGTAACACCATGTCGGTGGGCATTTTTAGCTGGTCAATCCTGGAACCCACAGAGGGTGAGTATCGCTTTGACTGGCTGGATGAGGTGCTGGATAAACTTCATGCTGGTGGGATCTCTGTCTTCCTCGCAACACCAAGCGGAGCCAAACCCGCCTGGCTTGCTGCTCGTTATCCAGAGGTTCTGAGAGTTAGCGCCTCACGCGAGAAAATGCTTCACGGTGGTCGCCATAATCACTGCCTTTCTTCGCCAGTGTATAAAGATAAAGTGACGCAAATTAACCGTAAGCTGGCGCAGCGATACGCCAATCATCCGGCGGTTCTGGGATGGCATATCAGTAATGAGTATGGCGGAGAGTGTCATTGTAATGGATGCCAACAGGCGTTTCGCCGTTGGTTGCAGGCGCGTTACACTACTCTTGAGGCGCTTAATCAGGCATGGTGGACTGGCTTCTGGAGTCATACATACAGTGACTGGTCACAAATTGAATCTCCTTCCCCAATAGGTGAAATGTCCAACCACGGTTTGAATCTTGATTGGCGGCGCTTTGTCACATCGCAGGTAAAAGAGTTCTATCAAATGGAAATCGCGCCGTTAAAAGCAGAACGCCCCGATTTACCTGCGACGACCAATTTTATGTGGTATTTCAATGACTACAACTACTGGGCATTAGCCGAAGTGGTTGATTTTGTGAGTTGGGATAGCTACCCCATGTGGCACAAACAGGAAGATGAACGCGCCGTAGCCTGTAAAACCGCGATGTATCACGACCTGATGCGTACCTTGAAAAATAAACCGTTTATTCTGATGGAATCCACGCCCAGCCAGACAAGCTGGCAGCCAACCAGCAAATTGAAAAAGCCGGGAATGAATATTCTTTCTTCCTTACAGGCCGTCGCTCACGGCGCAGACGGCGTGCACTATTTTCAGTGGCGTAAGAGTCGTGGTGCCGTGGAGAAGTTTCATGGTGCGGTGGTTGATCACGTCGGTCATCTGGAGACGCGTACCGGGCGCGAAGTCATACAACTGGGGCAACGGCTGGCTCATCTTAAACAATTGGTTGGGACGAAAACGCAGGCCAAAGTTGCCATTATTTTCGACTGGGAAAACCGCTGGGCGGTCAATGATGCTGCCGGGCCGCGCAATTGCGGGATCCACTACGAACAAACGGTAGTGGAGCATTACCGACCTTTCTGGGAGCAGGGCGTGGCGGTCGATATTATCAATGCTGATTGTGATCTTACGGGTTATCAGTTAGTTATCGCTCCAATGCTCTATATGGTTCGCGATGGATTTGCTGCGCGTGCTCGTGCCTATGTCGAAGCTGGTGGCAATTTTGTTACCACTTACTGGTCCGGGATTGTCAATGAAACCGATTTATGTCACCTGGGTGGGTTCCCTGGCCCGTTGCGTGACCTGATGGGCGTATGGGCTGAAGAGATTGATAGTCTTAATGATTATCAGCATAACGAAGTTATCTGCGAGCCGAATGCGTATGGACTGCAGGGGCAATGGCAGGCACGGGAATTATGTGCGGTTATTCACGCCGAAGGTGCTCAGGTTCTGGCGCGCTATGGTGAGGATTTTTATGCGGGTACACCTGCGTTAACGGTAAATCACGTCGGACAAGGTCGTGCTTTCTATGTGGCTTCGCGTAATGATGCGTCATTTCATCAAGCGTTTGCCGCGATGTTGATCAACACACTTCATCTCCCAAAAGCACTTGCTACTGAACTTCCTGCTGGTGTTATTGCAACGCGTCGGACAGACGGCGAGCAGGAATGGGTTTTTGTACAAAATTACACTGCTCATGTACAAAATGTTGTGCTTCCTGGAGCGTGGCGAGTGGCGGAAACGGGCAAGGCTTGTTCACAAGAATTAGAACTGGCGCCGTGGGGATGTGAGGTACTGGAAAGAGAAATAATGTAAATTCTTATTAATAAGATGTGAAGTATTGATCCTTGACAGCATTTTGCTCAAAAAATGGCCATACTATTTAATTGCAATAAGGCTGGAAAGAGGAGGATCGAAGTATGTTCGTTGACAGACAGCGAAGCGACCTGCTGAACCGGTTGAAAGACGCACAAGTTGACCTCGCTGCATACGTGCATCTGAGGAAGGCCAAAGGATACATGTCCGTCAGCGAAAGCAATCATCTACGAGATAACTTTTTTAAACTGCATCGCGAATTGCACGATAAATCGCTGCGGTTGAATCTTCATCTGGATCAGGAAGAGTGGGGTGCTCTTCATCACGCTGAAGAAGCATTAGCAACAGCCGCAGTATGTTTGATGAGCGGGCATCATGATTGCCCGACTGTTATTACCGTCAACGCCGATAAGCTTGAAAATTGTCTGATGAGCTTAACGCTGAGTATCCAGAGCCTGCAGAAGCACGCCATGCTTGAGAAGGCCTGAAAACTAAGGGGGAGAATGCATCTCCCCCTTCATGTTTAAGTTTATGTAAAAATGCATTTGTTGCGCTTTTGACTGACTACGCTTTAAGCCAGAGTCAATCCGGAGGCGTTATGCATCGACAATCTCTTTTCCTTGTGACCCTTTTCTGTGTTTCTTCCGCTCTCTGGGCGGCGCCTGCAACGGTAAATGTCGAAGTATTGCAAGACAAACTCGACCATCCCTGGGCGCTGGCCTTTTTACCCGATAATCACGGTATGTTAATCACGCTGCGTGGTGGCGAGTTACGCCACTGGCAAGAAGGAAAAGGATTATCTGCGCCGCTGGCTGGTGTGCCGGAAGTCTGGGCGCACGGGCAAGGAGGCTTGTTGGATGTAGCTTTAGCGCCTGATTTTGCCCAGTCTCGCCGCATCTGGTTAAGTTATTCAGAACAGGGAGATGATGACAAAGCCGGTACTGCCGTAGGTTATGGCCGTTTGAGCGATGATCTGACAAAAATAACGGATTTCCGCACCGTTTTTCGTCAGATGCCTAAGCTTTCTACCGGTAACCATTTTGGTGGGCGGTTGGTGTTTGACGGCAAAGGTTATTTGTTTATTGGTCTGGGGGAAAACAATCAGCGCCCGACGGCGCAGGATCTGGATAAATTACAGGGCAAACTGGTGCGTCTGACCGACAAGGGCGAGATCCCGGATGATAATCCTTTTGCAAAGGAATCCGGTGCGCGCGCTGAGATCTGGTCTTACGGCATTCGTAATCCGCAAGGGATGGCGATGAATCCGTGGAGCAATGCGCTGTGGCTGAATGAGCATGGTCCGCGCGGTGGTGATGAAATTAATATCCCAGAAAAAGGCAAAAATTACGGCTGGCCGCTGGCATCCTGGGGCATCAATTACTCGGGACTTAAAATACCGGAAGCGAAAGGGGGAATCGTTGCCGGTACCGAACAACCGATTTTCTACTGGAAAGATTCGCCCGCCGTGAGCGGTATGGCCTTCTATAACAGCGACAAATTCCCCCAGTGGCAGCAAAAATTATTTATTGGCGCGTTAAAAGACAAAGATGTCATCGTGATGAGCGTCAAAGGCAATCAGGTAACGGAAGATGGCCGCATATTAACGGACAGAGGGCAGCGAATTCGTGATGTTCGCACTGGGCCCGACGGTTATTTGTACGTATTGACCGACGAGTCCAATGGCGAATTACTGAAAGTAAGTCCACGTAATAATTAGCTAACGGGGATCATCACCACTTTACGCACTGCGGGGCGTTCAGTGAGCTGTTGATACCAGCGCTCCAGATTTGGACGCGGTGTCCAGGTCAGACCGACGTTAAACAAATTGTAGATAAACGGTGCAATAGCGATATCACCCACGCCAAATTTATCACCAGAGAACCATTTCACTTTTGCCAGTTCCGCATCAAGAAGGGCAAACAGAGCGTCGCATTCCTTGCAACTGGCATCAATGGCGGCCTGGTCGCGCTCTTCAGGCGGTGTTCTGACCAATCCCATCAGGATCCCGCGATGGGCATTACTGAGCGTCTGGTTTGCCCAGTCCATCCATTTTTCCGCTTCTGCACGACGTGCTGGCGAGTCGATCCACAAGCGGTTTTGCCCGTACTGTGCTGCCAGGTAGCGGACAATGGCGTTCGATTCCCAGAGAATTAAATCACTTTCGTCGTCGCGCAACAGCGGCACCAGCCCGTTGGGATTCATCGCCAGAAAGTCGGCGTCATGGTTTACTCCAAACTCACGGCCCGCGAGAATTTGCTCATAAGGCAGATCCAGTTCTTCGAGCGTCAGCAACACTTTTTTTACGTTGGTTGAATTATTCCGACCCCACAGCGTAATCATACTCACCCCTTTTTACACAGGCAGCCACAGGCTGAACAGGACTCTGATGGTGGAGTAAAGTTAACTTTTAAGCAACAGTTGGTAAAAAAATGACGCCAGAAGCAGCGAAGCGGCAGGATATTGCATAAACTTTAAAAACTTTACCAACTTACGGTTTCTTTAAGTTTGTGTGTGCGTTATTAATCACCGAACTTATCATACGGCGATATAACGTATTTTTTTTGAATGGATACTCGGGTGGCATTTATGACGCAATACTCCTCTCTCCTTCGTGGTCTTGCAGCGGGTTCTGCATTTTTATTTCTTTTTGCCCCAACGGCATTCGCGGCGGAACAGACCGTTGACGCGCCGAGCGTGGATGCGCGTGCATGGATTTTAATGGATTACGCCAGCGGAAAAGTGCTGGCTGAAGGTAATGCGGATGAGAAACTGGACCCAGCCAGTCTGACCAAAATCATGACCAGCTATGTGGTTGGGCAGGCGCTCAAGGCCGATAAGATTAAACTCACC
Source organism: Escherichia sp. E2586 (assembly GCF_005781105.1). Lineage (NCBI taxonomy): Bacteria > Pseudomonadati > Pseudomonadota > Gammaproteobacteria > Enterobacterales > Enterobacteriaceae > Escherichia > Escherichia sp. E2586. Next base: position 59,596 of record NZ_VATN01000010.1, on the reverse strand, counting down.
GATATGGTGACGGTCGGTAAAGATGCCTGGGCGACGGGGAATCCGGCGCTGCGCGGTTCGTCGGTGATGTTCCTCAAACCGGGCGATCAGGTTTCAGTGGCCGATTTAAACAAAGGCGTGATTATTCAGTCCGGTAATGACGCCTGTATTGCGCTGGCAGATTACGTCGCGGGCAGTCAGGAGTCATTTATTGGCTTGATGAATGGTTATGCTAAAAAATTGGGCCTGACCAACACCACCTTCCAGACGGTGCACGGCCTTGACGCTCCGGGGCAGTTCAGTACCGCACGCGATATGGCCTTGCTGGGCAAAGCGTTAATCCACGATGTACCGGAAGAGTACGCCATTCATAAAGAGAAGGAATTTACCTTCAACAAGATTCGCCAGCCTAACCGTAACCGTCTGCTGTGGAGTAGTAATGTCAATGTCGATGGTATGAAGACCGGTACTACGGCAGGTGCCGGTTACAACCTGGTGGCCTCCGCGACCCAGGGCGACATGCGTTTGATCTCTGTGGTACTGGGAGCGAAAACCGATCGTATCCGTTTTAATGAGTCCGAAAAGTTGCTCACCTGGGGCTTCCGTTTCTTTGAAACCGTGACACCAATTAAACCTGATGCCACCTTTGTGACCCAGCGAGTCTGGTTTGGCGATAAGAGTGAAGTGAATCTCGGTGCTGGCGAAGGCGGATCGGTGACTATTCCGCGTGGACAACTGAAAAACCTGAAAGCCAGTTATACATTAACCGAACCGCAGCTCACCGCACCGCTGAAAAAAGGCCAGGTCGTCGGAACCATTGATTTCCAGCTTAACGGTAAATCTATTGAACAGCGTCCGCTGATCGTAATGGAGAATGTGGAAGAGGGGGGATTCTTTGGTCGGATGTGGGATTTCGTGATGATGAAATTCCATCAGTGGTTTGGTAGCTGGTTCTCTTAATCTTTAGATGACCGGATGGCGCGTTGACGTCATCCGGCGATGCTTAATTAATACATTAACTTAATACGCTGCGTTTGCGCGTACTTCACATACTCATCTTCCGGACAACGATCGCTTACTACGATATCAAAGCGTTTCAGGTCGCCCATGCGTGCCGGACGTACCTTACCAAACTTACTGTGGTCGACAACCAGCACATGCTTTTGCGCCATCGACATAGCCCAGTGTTTTACCGGCAACTCTTCAAGATTAAAACAGGTTGCGCCTTTTTTGATATGTACACCCGCAGCGGAATAAAAAGCGATATCCGGACAAAAATTATTCAGCGTTTGTTGAAAATCGATAGGTTTGAAGATGGCGTTGCTGGCGTGAAATTCTCCACCACTAAGAAACGCCCGGCAATGTGGTTTCTCTTGCAGCGCCAGAAAGGTATTTAGTGAATAACAAACGGCGGTGAAAGGGATTTCATTATCAATCGCTTCAATAATCCAGGGCGTAGTGGTGCCGCAGTCAAAAAAGAGGGTCTGACCGGGTTCTACCAACGTCGCGGCCAGTTTCGCAGCGCGGCGTTTTTCTTCCACCAGACGGGATTTTTGGTCGCTTAGCAGGTAATGGCTGGCGCTGCGTGGTTCGAGAACGATATAGCCGCCGAGTAATACGACGGGGGCGCTGTTGGTATTCAGGTCGCGACGAATCGTCATCTCTGAAACCCCAAGTAGGGCGGCGGCGTCCTTCAGATGTAACTTATCGCTGCGTTTTAATTCCTGGAGTAATTGCCCGATGCGCTCTTCGCGACGTGTTTCCATATTCCCTCTGAATAGTTATTGAAGCGAGCCGCCTGATATTACACGTTTTATCCGAAATCAGCCACGTACCCAGCCTTTACGGATCGGTAAGGCGAAACAGAAGCGATACCACGATTGCAGCCGCTGGTAGAGCATCGCCCCCGCAGCTTGCCAGATAATCTGCGCGCTAAGGCAACCAATCATTCCCGCCAACAACCCACCAAGCATATCCAGTGGCCAGTGGACGCCAAGGTAGACCCGCGACCAGGCAATAATTACGGCCAGCACCATGAGAAGCGATCCGGACCACAAACGATGCCAGATTAAAAATGCCAGAGCGAAGGTGAAGATCACCGTGCCGTGATCGCTCGGGAAAGAGTCATCCGCCGTATGGTGCAGGAAGTTATAGCCGATATTCTCGACAAACGGGCGGTCATGTGGAAATAAATGACCCATCCACCAGGAAACAAACAGACTTACAGCCAGTGCGATCGCTATTTTTATCACTATCTGCCGTTGCGCCGTACGTCCCCACAGCCAAAGTACCCCGGCCAGTAGCGGCACCACAGTAATCAAATCTTTGGCAATAAAAATCGCCAACGAGATCATCCACGGAGAAGAATCTGGCGTGGCATTAATTAGAGAGAATAATGAGTAATTGAGATTTTCCAGCATAACTTCCAGACTCATAAGGTGTTTAATGGGGAGCCGTCAGGCAAGGCTGTGAGAATAAGGTGCATGTTAAACAGGGTAAAGCGGCATCGTCTTATTTCTCATAAGCGGCCCGTATTATGTGAAGTAATGGTAACGCGCGGTAGTTAAATAAAGCTTAAAAAAAGAGAGTCTAATCGCCGATTAATGTAAGAATGTGCTTAAGGCGCAAAAATTGCTTTCTCGTTAGCCGCGCTTTTATTAAACTTTGCGCGATTATTATTGGCGAAGAAATTGCATGCAAAATAGATTAGCTAATGGTGCCAGACTTGGACGTCAGGCATTACTTTTCCCTCTCTGTCTGGTGCTCTACGAATTCTCAACCTATATCGGTAACGATATGATTCAGCCCGGTATGTTGGCCGTGGTGGAACAGTACCAGGCGGGCATTGATTGGGTTCCTACCTCGATGACCGCGTACCTTGCGGGTGGGATGTTTTTACAGTGGCTGCTGGGACCATTGTCGGATCGTATTGGTCGCCGTCCGGTGATGCTGGCGGGCGTCGTGTGGTTTATCATCACTTGTCTGGCAATATTACTGGCGCAAAACATTGAACAATTCACGCTGTTGCGCTTCTTGCAGGGCATAAGCCTCTGTTTCATTGGCGCTGTGGGTTACGCCGCAATTCAGGAATCCTTCGAAGAGGCGGTTTGTATCAAGATCACCGCGCTGATGGCGAACGTGGCGCTGATTGCTCCGCTACTCGGCCCGTTGGTGGGGGCGGCGTGGATCCATGTGCTGCCCTGGGAAGGGATGTTTGTATTATTTGCCGCATTGGCAACGATCTCCTTCTTCGGTCTGCAACGTGCCATGCCAGAAACCGCCACGCGTATAGGAGAGAAACTTTCGCTGAAAGAGCTCGGGCGTGACTACAAGCTGGTGCTGAAGAATGGTCGCTTTGTTGCGGGGGCGCTGGCACTGGGGTTTGTTAGTCTGCCGTTGCTGGCGTGGATTGCCCAGTCGCCGATTATTATCATAACCGGCGAGCAGTTGAGCAGCTATGAATATGGTTTGCTGCAAGTTCCCATTTTCGGCGCATTAATTGCGGGGAACCTACTGCTGGCGCGACTGACCTCGCGTCGCACCGTACGTTCGCTGATCATTATGGGCGGTTGGCCGATTATGATTGGTCTGTTGGTCGCCGCTGCGGCAACGGTCATCTCATCGCACGCGTATTTGTGGATGACCGCTGGGTTAAGTATTTATGCTTTTGGTATTGGTCTGGCGAATGCGGGACTGGTGCGTCTGACGTTGTTTGCCAGCGATATGAGTAAAGGTACGGTTTCTGCGGCGATGGGGATGTTGCAAATGCTGATTTTCACTGTCGGTATTGAGATCAGTAAACACGCGTATCTGAACGGCGGCAATGGTCTGTTTAATCTCTTCAACCTTGCCAACGGAATTTTGTGGCTGCTGCTGATGTTTATCTTTTTAAAAGATAAACAGGTAGGAAATTCGCACGAAGGGTAAAAAAATGCCTGATTGCACAATGCAATCAGGCATTTTCGTATTAATGGTGATGGTCATCGATCTGATGTTCGATAACCATTCCTTCGCCAATGCTGGCAAGGTGACGAACATACGGATGTGGACGGTAAGCCGGAGCAGGAGCCACATAGACGGTTTGCGGCACAGTAGCGACACTGACGGCTTGTGGAACGCTGACAGAATCAGGGACCACTACCACTTTGTATCCACTTGGCACATCGACGGTAACGCTTTGCGCCATCGTTGCACCGGCAAAGCTCATGAGAAACGCGCCCAGCAAAACATAATTCTTCATAATCATTTCGCCTGAAATAATCCGGTGAGTTAATTTCTGCGAATTATGCAGCCTTCATTCAGGCGTTGTGTTGCCGGGCGTGCTGCCGTTTTATTGATTAAATGGCGCTTCGTGTTTAAGAACTTTATCAATCACGTCCAGTACGCCTTCACGGTTATTGGAACCTGCACGATATTTCGCCGCTGCAACAACCGCGCTGCCGGCATTTTCCATTGCGAAGCTGTACCCTGCCTGACGCAGCATCTCAATATCATTACCGCCATCGCCAAAGACCACGACTTCGCTGTCGTCTATTCCCCATAATTTCTGGAGTTGACGCAGGCCATTGGCTTTATGCACGCCGGGGATGATTAAATCGATGCTGCCGTTGCCGGTATGCACTGGCACCATAATATCGCCGATGGCTTCATGTAATGCTTTCTGCACTTGTGGAATCAGTTCATCGGAAAGATTCAGGCCAAACTTGAAGAAGATATCTTCTAGGTTGTCAAAGTTATCGACGTATTCCAGACGGTGATAATACATTTCCGCCACGGTTTTCATGGCATCGTCATATTTTTTGAGGGTATAGGCGCTATTTTTGCCGCAGGCAATAATCTCCACTTCCGGGCGCGTCAGCAAATGCGCCACGACAGTGGCAAAAGCATCTTTCGATAGCTCACCATTAAAAACATCTTTGCCTTCGCTCACTACCCAGCCGCCATTTTCCGCCACAAAAGCAATTTCATCGGCAATTTCGGGGAAGAATGAGATCAACTGATAATATTGATTCCCGCTGGCAACCACAAAGCGAATACCTTGTGCTTTCATCTGCTGATATTGGGCCATAAACCGCTCGCGGTTATAGGTTTTTTGATCGCTTAAGAAAGTACCGTCCATGTCTACCGCAATTAATTTAATGCCCATCAACTATTCTCCATCGCAGTCTGCGTTTTTGTATTGGGTTTGGCGACGGCTTTTGCGACGATAGCCGCGAGAATAACCAGCGCCAGTACAACCAGCATTGCACTACGTAATCCATAATGTTCGCCGAGATAGCCCAGCAGTGGCGGCCCGACGAGGAAAGCCAGATAACCGGTCGTGGCCACTACGCTGACACGGGTTGGCGCATCGGGGCCGGTATCACTGGCGGCTGAAATGGTCAGCGGGAAGCCCAGCGAGGCGCCCAGTCCCCAAAGAACGACAGATACCCCGGCGACCCAGGCGCTATCAACAAAAATAATTAGCCCGATACCCAACGCACCCATTAGTGCACTGGCACGTACCACGGCAACGCGGCTGTAGCGATCAATAAACCAGCCGCCGGTAAAACGTCCAACGGTCATCCCCAATGTGAAACCTGCGTATATCAATGAGCCGGACGTTGGGCTAAATCCGTGGCCATCAACCATTAATAAGGGTAACCAGTCGTTGGCAGAACCTTCTGCAAAAGCCATTGCCAGCACCACGACACCAATTAATAGCAACTGAATATCACGATAAAAAGGAACCCCTTTTTCACTATGCTGCGTGCCATCGGCAGCATTTTTTCCCGTACCGTCAGGGATTGCCTGAATAGCGATATAAATAGGCGCGATGCCCACCAGCGCCGCCAGCAAAATGTGAACAGTTGCCGGAACTCCAAAGGCCGTCAGCGCCATCCCTACACCAGCCCCCGCCAGCGTACCGAGACTGTAGAAGCCATGCATCATCGGCAAAACCGTTTTATTCATTTCTCGCTCAACGGCAGCACCTTCAACGTTTATCGCCACTTCTGCGGAACCAAAACTGGCGCCAAAAACGCCAAGACCAACGGCAAAGAGCACAGGAGATGTCAGCCAGAGCGCCAGACTTAATATCATCATCCCGATCAATGCGCAGGACATCGTGACCAGGATGACATTACGCGTCCCAAAGCGTTTTACTAACCACGCCGAGCAGAGAATGCCGCTCATCGAACCGATTGACAGACCAAAGAGCACTCCGCCCATTTCGGCGATAGAGACAGAAAGAATGTCGCGGATAGCGGGCGTTCTGGTTGCCCAGGAAGCCATTAGAAGGCCCGGCAAAAAGAAGAACATGAACAGCGCCCAGGTACGGCGTTTCAAGGCATTACGTGAAGAATTTACTGTCATAGATCACGTCAAAAAAAGAAGAGAGAAGACAACCTTAGCAAGGTTGTGTACATTTGTACACAATTGCAGAGAGAGGAAATGACATGCGTCGCGCTAACGATCCACAACGGCGAGAAAAAATCATCCAGGCCACTCTCGAGGCGGTGAAACTTTACGGAATACATGCCGTGACGCACCGTAAAATAGCTACCCTTGCTGGGGTACCGTTAGGGTCGATGACCTACTATTTTTCAGGAATTGATGAGCTATTGCTGGAGGCGTTCAGTAGCTTTACGCAGACTATGTCACGGCAATATCAGGCATTTTTTCTCGATGTCAGAGATGCCCCCAGCGCCTGCCAGGCCATCACAGAAATGATCTACAGCTCGCAGGTTGCAACGCCGGACAACATGGAACTGATGTATCAACTCTACGCGCTGGCCAGTCGAAAACCGTTATTAAAAACAGTGATGCAAAACTGGATGCAGCGCAGTCAGCAAACACTCGAACAATGGTTTGAACCTGGAACGGCCCGGGCTCTGGATGCTTTTATTGAAGGGATGACGCTGCATTTTGTCACTGACCGTAAGCCGCTATCGCGCGAGGAGATTTTACGGATGGTGGCACGAGTGGCGGGGCAGGAGATAAATTTCAGGCAACAAAAAACCCATCAACCTTGAACCAAAATGGCGGGGTTGATGGGCTCCACAAAATGGGGACATCAAAGAAAAGCAGTGGCACTAATTAAGACTGATGCCCCAAAGAAAAGTTCGCCGATTGTACAAAAAAATTTCATTTTCAGGGCAACTTCAGTTTTATCCGAGTCCTGGCCATACCATGACAATGATTGTCCCGGCCAGCGTTAGCAGTACGTTAGCTATTGCATAAGTGCCCGCATAACCTAAGGCTGGGATGTTACTGCGTGCGGTGTCGCTGATGATCTCCATTGCCGGCGCACAAGTACGCGCGCCCATCATCGCGCCGAACAGGAGTGCGCGGTTCATACGCAGTACATAAGCGCCGAACAGGAAGCAGATAACCACCGGTACCAGACTGACAATCAATCCGGCAATTAACATCTGACCACCGATCGCGCCCAGGCCGTTATTAATGCCGCTACCGGCGCTTAAACCAACGCCTGCCATAAACACCATCAAGCCGAACTCTTTCACCATGCTTAACGCCCCCTGCGGAATGTAACCGAAGGTCGGGTGGTTAGCGCGCATAAAGCCCAACATAATGCCGGCGAATAACAAGCCAGCAGCGTTACCCATGCCAAAGCTAAATGTACTGAACTGGAAGGTAATCATCCCGATCATCAGGCCAATAACAAAGAACGCGCAGAATGCCAGCAGGTCTGTGACCTGGCTGTGAATCGAGATAAAGCCGATGCGGTCAGCAATGGTTTTCACGCGACGGGCATCGCCGCTCACCTGCAAAACATCACCTTTATTAAGCACAACGTTGTCATCAATTGGCATCTCAATCTGGCTGCGGATGACGCGGTTAAGGAAGCAACCGTGATCGGTCAACTTTAGTTGTGCCAGACGTTTACCTACCGCGTTATGGTTTTTGACGACGACCTCTTCAGTGACAATACGCATGTCGAGAAGGTCACGATCAAAAACTTCTTTACCGTTACGGAAGCTGGGATCGAGGCGGGCATGGGCGTCTGGATATCCCACTAACGCTATCTCATCGCCCATTTGCAGTACGGCGTCGCCATCTGGATTTGCCAGAATCCCGTTACGACGAATACGTTCAATGTAGCAACCGGTTTGACGATAAATACCCAATTCACGCAGATTTTTGCCGTCGGTCCAGGCCACCAGCTCCGGGCCGACACGGTAGGCGCGGATCACCGGCAAATAAACTTTGCGGCTGGCATCGGTGTCCAGGCCACGTTCGCGAGCGATTTGTTGGGCGCTGGTCTGTAAATCCTGATGTTGCAACTTCGGTAAATAACGTGCACCGACAATTAAACTCACCAGGCCAATTAAATAGGTTAACGCATACCCAAGGCTTAGATTATCCAGTGCCGTGGTGAGCTGTCCGCTTTCCATACCGGAATGGCGTAATGTGTCGCCAGCACCGACCAGAACCGGTGTCGATGTCATGGAGCCAGCCAACATACCGGCCGTCAGACCGATATCCCAGCCAAACAGCTTACCCAACCCTAAGGCGATCGCCAGCGCACTGCTAACCATCACCAGAGCTAACATTAGGTAATTTTTCCCATCGCGGAAAAAAATGGAAAAAAAGTTGGGTCCGGCTTCGACCCCGACGCAGAAAATAAACAACATAAAGCCAAGATTAAGCGCGTCGGTGTTAATGCTGAAATGTTGTTGCCCTAATAGTAACGATACGACTAAAACGCCAATGGAATTACCCAGTTGGATTGAACCAAGTCGTAATTTTCCTAGACATAGTCCAAGCGCAAGGACTACAAATAATAACAGAATGTAATTCCCATTTAACAATTCGGCGACGTTTATATTCACGGAGACTAACTTCTTGTTTACGAGTAAGCTGTTGAAAGAAATGGTAATTTAAGATAATGTTTTTACCTGAAATCAGGGCGCGAATTCATTCAGCGCACTTAAGCAATAGTAAAGAAACAATATATTTTACTAGTGTAATCACATTAAGTACCAACGGCTATAAAAATTGCGTTGGCCTATATTAGCATGGAATGCGAAGCGGCTTTATCTTACTGAACGCCATAGTGGCGAAAATGTGTTCGATAGAGGCAGTGTCAGGAGGAGCGAGTGAAACATAAACAACGTTGGGCGGGGGCAATCTGCTGTTTTGTCCTCTTCATTGTAGTGTGCCTGTTCCTGGCGACGCAAATGAAAGGCGCTTTTCGGGCTGCCGGGCATCCTGAAATCGGCTTGCTGTTTTTCATTCTTCCTGGAGCAGTTGCCAGCTTTTTTTCGCAGCGTAGAGAAGTCCTTAAACCGCTGTTTGGCGCAATGCTGGCGGCACCGTGTTCTATGTTAATTATGCGTCTGTTTTTTTCACCAACACGCTCATTCTGGCAAGAGCTGGCATGGTTATTGAGCGCCGTATTCTGGTGTGCGTTGGGGGCGTTGTGTTTCTTGTTTATTAGTAGTTTGTTCAAGTCACAGCACAGAAAAAATCAATAAAGCCCTCAAACAGAGAGGGCTTATCCGGCAATCAGGCTTCAAGATTCTCTTTCACCCAGGCAGCAAAATCGGTATAGCCGCCGATGTGTTGCTGATCGACAAAAATCTGCGGTACGGTTTCTACTGGTTTACCTGCTTTCTGTTGTAAATCTTCTTTGCTAATCCCTTCTGCACGAATATCAACATACTGATATTCAAAGTCATCGCGTTCATTACTTAGTTTGTCTGCCAACTCTTTAGCACGCACGCAGTAAGGGCAACCCGGACGACCAAAAATAACGGTTTGCATTGTTTCTCTCCTCATCTGTTTATGTCCGCCATGATTACGCCAAAATTTACTCGCTGAAAGTAGGTTTAACCTGTTGCATTGATTGCTTAAAGCTATAACTGAAGCACAACGCAACGAAAGGTTTTAAAATAGCAATTCACTTTGCAGAGGGAAGCTTATGCGCGCGATCGGTAAATTACCTAAAAGCGTGTTGATACTGGAATTCATCGGCATGATGTTACTGGTGACGGCGCTGCTGTCGTTAAGCCATTACCTTTCGCTTCCGGTGCCGTTTTCGACGCCAGAGATACAAATTCTGATGATTTTTCTCGGTGTTTTGCTCATGCTTCCCGCTGCGGTGGTGGTTATTCTTCAGGTGGCAAAACGGCTTGCCCCACAACTGATGAACCGTCCACTGGAATCTTCACGTTCAGAAAGAGAAAAAGATAATGACGCCAACCATTGAACTTATTTGTGGCCATCGCTCCATTCGCCATTTCACTGATGACCCCATTTCTGAGGCGCAGCGTGAGGCGATTATCAACAGCGCCCGAGCGACTTCCAGTTCTAGTTTTTTGCAATGCAGTAGCATTATTCGCATTACCGATAGAACGCTACGTGAAGAACTGGTAACGCTGACCGGCGGGCAAAAACATGTGGCGCAAGCGGCGGAGTTCTGGGTGTTCTGTGCCGACTTTAACCGTCATTTACAGATCTGTCCGGATGCACAACTTGGCCTGGCGGAACAACTGTTGCTCGGTGTCGTTGATACGGCGATGATGGCGCAAAATGCGTTAACTGCAGCGGAATCTCTGGGATTGGGCGGAGTATATATTGGTGGCCTACGCAATAATATCGAAGCAGTGACAGAACTGCTGAAGTTACCGAAGCATGTTTTGCCGCTATTTGGTCTGTGTCTTGGCTGGCCTGCGGATAAACCGGATCTCAAACCGCGTTTACCCGCCTCTATTGTGGTGCATGAAAACAGCTATCAACCGCTGGATAAAGACGCTCTGGCGCAGTATGACGAGCAACTGGCGGAATATTATCTCACCCGTGGCAGCAATAATCGTCGGGATACCTGGAGCGATCATATTCGTCGGACGATTATCAAAGAAAGCCGTCCTTTTATTCTCGATTATTTGCATAAACAAGGTTGGGCGACGCGCTAAAACCGTAACGCCGATGTATGATACGCGGGCTTTTGACCAGGTCTGACAGAGAGGTGCAGGGTGAAAATTGCCATATTGTCCCGGGATGGAACGCTCTATTCGTGTAAGCGGCTGCGTGAAGCCGCTATACAGCGCGGTCACCTGGTTGAAATTCTCGATCCGCTTTCTTGCTATATGAACATTAATCCTGCGGCGTCTTCTATTCATTATAAAGGCCGCAAGCTACCCCATTTTGACGCGGTGATCCCGCGCATTGGCACCGCCATTACCTTTTATGGGACTGCGGCGTTACGCCAGTTCGAAATGCTGGGGAGCTATCCGTTGAACGAATCGGTTGCGATTGCCCGTGCGCGTGACAAATTGCGTTCCATGCAACTGTTAGCGCGACAGGGCATTGACCTGCCTGTAACAGGCATGGCGCATTCGCCGGATGATACCAGCGACTTAATCGAGATGGTCGGTGGTGCACCGCTGGTGGTCAAGTTGGTCGAAGGCACGCAGGGGATTGGAGTGGTGCTGGCGGAGACGCGTCAGGCAGCAGAAAGCGTAATTGACGCTTTTCGCGGTCTTAATGCGCATATTCTGGTGCAGGAATATATAAAAGAAGCAAAAGGCCGTGATATTCGTTGTCTGGTCGTTGGCGATGAAGTGGTCGCGGCAATTGAACGGCAGGCGAAGGAGGGCGATTTTCGTTCCAATTTGCATCGTGGCGGCGCGGCGAGCATTGCCAGTATTACGCCGCAGGAGCGTGAAATCGCCATAAAAGCCGCACGAACGATGGCGCTGGATGTTGCTGGCGTGGATATTCTGCGAGCAAATCGCGGACCGTTGGTGATGGAGGTGAATGCGTCGCCTGGTCTGGAAGGGATAGAGAAAACCACCGGTATCGACATCGCGGGTAAAATGATCCGCTGGATTGAGCGCCACGCCACGGCAGAATATTGCTTAAAAACCGGTGGTTAGTCGCAATAACGTGACTGATCATGGTTTTGCCTGCGCTTTTTGCGTAAGCTGTGCCAGTCTTTTTATCGGAAGAGGTTGTACAAAATTATGACATCGCTGGTCGTTCCTGGTCTGGATACGTTGCGTCAATGGCTCGATGACCTGGGGATGAGTTTTTTTGAATGTGATAACTGTCAGGCGCTACATCTGCCGCATATGCAGAATTTTGACGGTGTCTTTGATGCCAAAATCGACCTGATTGATAACACGATCCTGTTTTCTGCCATGGCGGAAGTCAGACCTTCAGCCGTGTTGCCGCTGGCGGCGGATTTGTCGGCCATCAATGCCAGTTCGCTGACTGTGAAAGCATTTCTTGATATGCAGGATGATAATCTGCCAAAGCTGGTGGTTTGCCAGTCTTTATCCGTTATGCAGGGCGTAACCTATGAACAATTTGCATGGTTCGTACGCCAGAGTGAAGAGCAGATTTCGATGGTCATCCTTGAAGCCAATGCCCATCAACTGCTGTTGCCGACTGACGATGAAGGGCAAAATAACGTTACCGAAAACTATTTCCTTCACTGATAATTCTTTTTGAGCACGCAGTCGCTGCCGCAGTGACTGCGCATTATAATATTTCCTGCTAAATTTAACCTTCCATTAAAGGTTTTTTCACTTGCCTTATGCCGAATTTGCTTTATCACATAGAGCAAATGCGCATAAAAATTTGTTAAATACTGTTTTTTAATTACAGCTATAGTTTCAAACCCTGGCTAAAGTTATTCTTGCAAGGCTTTTATATAGCGAGCAATGCTGGCCGGGAGAGAGTTCTCTTTTCTTGCGCCGCGCCGATAAAAAATATGCACGTTTATTGCATATCTTTCAGTGTGACAACTTTTGTTCGTTTGTTAACGAACTTTCAGAAGGAAAGAGATATGACCGCCTTAAATAAAAAATGGCTATCGGGTCTGGTTGCAGGTGCTCTGATGGCCGTCTCTGTCGGCACGCTCGCGGCTGAACAAAAAACACTCCACATCTATAACTGGTCTGATTATATCGCCCCAGATACAGTGGCAAATTTTGAAAAAGAGACGGGTATAAAAGTCGTCTACGATGTTTTCGATTCCAACGAAGTATTGGAAGGCAAGTTAATGGCGGGGAGCACCGGCTTTGATCTTGTCGTTCCATCAGCCAGTTTTCTTGAACGCCAGCTGACTGCTGGTGTATTCCAGCCGTTGGATAAAAGCAAATTGCCAGAATGGAAGAATCTCGATCCAGAACTGTTGAAGCTGGTGGCAAAACACGATCCCGACAATAAATTTGCCATGCCGTATATGTGGGCGACCACCGGAATTGGCTACAACGTCGATAAAGTCAAAGCGGTACTGGGCGAAAACGCGCCAGTCGATAGCTGGGACTTGATCCTCAAACCTGAAAATCTGGAAAAACTGAAAAGCTGCGGAGTCTCGTTCCTCGATGCGCCGGAAGAAGTGTTTGCCACCGTGCTGAATTATCTCGGCAAAGATCCCAACAGCACCAAAGCGGATGATTACACTGGCCCGGCAACCGATCTGCTGTTAAAGCTGCGTCCAAATATTCGTTATTTCCATTCATCTCAATACATTAACGATCTGGCAAACGGCGATATTTGCGTCGCTATTGGCTGGGCGGGTGATGTGTGGCAGGCGTCAAACCGCGCGAAGGAAGCGAAGAATGGCGTGAATGTCTCGTTCTCGATTCCAAAAGAAGGGGCGATGGCATTCTTTGATGTATTCGCCATGCCTGCGGATGCCAAAAATAAAGACGAAGCCTATCAGTTCCTGAATTACCTGCTGCGTCCGGATGTAGTAGCGCATATCTCCGACCATGTGTTCTATGCTAACGCCAATAAAGCAGCCACGCCGCTGGTGAGTGCAGAAGTCCGTGATAACCCAGGAATTTACCCGCCTGCGGACGTTCGCGCCAAAATGTTCACACTACAAGTGCAGGATCCAAAAATCGATCGAGTGCGCACTCGCGCCTGGACCAAAGTGAAGAGCGGAAAATAATCTGCTGTTGTAGATGCCGGACGGGTGCACCACACCCGCCGGCAATTCGCACCATCATGGTGCGCTTGCACACATTCAATGCCGGAGAGCAGCCGTGAATGACGCTATCCCTCGCCCGCAGGCGAAAAGTCGTAAGTCGCTGACACCACTATTAGAAATCCGTAATTTGACCAAATCCTACGATGGTCAACATGCGGTCGATGATGTCAGTCTGACCATTTATAAAGGCGAAATCTTTGCACTGCTGGGCGCATCCGGCTGTGGTAAATCCACGCTGCTACGTATGCTGGCAGGTTTTGAACAACCTTCTGCCGGGCAGATTATGCTTGATGGCGTCGACCTGTCACGGGTTCCTCCTTATCTACGCCCCATCAATATGATGTTTCAGTCTTACGCGTTGTTTCCCCATATGACCGTGGAACAGAACATCGCCTTTGGCCTGAAGCAGGACAAATTGCCAAAAGCGGAAATTGCCAGCCGGGTCAACGAGATGCTCGGACTGGTACATATGCAGGAGTTCGCCAAACGCAAACCGCACCAGCTTTCCGGTGGCCAACGTCAGCGTGTGGCCCTGGCCCGAAGCCTTGCCAAGCGCCCGAAACTATTACTGCTCGATGAGCCGATGGGCGCGCTGGATAAAAAATTGCGTGACCGGATGCAGCTTGAAGTGGTGGATATTCTGGAGCGTGTCGGCGTGACCTGCGTAATGGTGACTCACGATCAGGAAGAGGCGATGACCATGGCGGGGCGTATCGCCATTATGAATCGCGGGAAATTTGTTCAGATTGGCGAGCCGGAAGAGATTTACGAGCATCCGACTACCCGCTACAGCGCCGAGTTTATTGGTTCAGTCAACGTCTTTGAAGGGCTACTAAAAGAGCGTCAGGAAGACGGCCTGTTGCTCGATTCACCGGGGCTGGTCCATCCGCTGAAAGTCGATCCGCTGGCGTCAGTGGTCGATAACGTGCCGGTACATGTGGCGCTGCGACCGGAAAAAATCATGCTTTGCGAGGAGCCGCCCGCCAATGGTTGTAACTTCGCGGTGGGGGAGGTGATACACATTGCCTATCTCGGCGATCTTTCGGTGTATCACGTTCGTCTGAAAAGCGGGCAGATGATTAGCGCCCAGCTACAAAACGCGCATCGTCACCGCAAAGGGCTACCGACCTGGGGTGATGAAGTTCGTTTATGTTGGGAAGTGGACAGTTGTGTGGTGCTGACGGTTTAAGGAGCAAAGATGAGTACACTTGAACCTCCTGTCCAGCCGGGCGGGTTAAAACAGTGGCTTACGCAGTGGCAGATGAAGCACGGGCGCAAACTGGTGATTGCCCTGCCGTATATCTGGTTAATTTTGCTATTCCTGCTGCCATTTCTGATTGTCTTTAAAATAAGTCTTGCAGAGATGGCGCGAGCTATTCCGCCTTATACCGAACTGATGGAGTGGGCCGACGGGCAACTGTCAATCACTCTTAATCTCGGTAATTTTCTGCAACTTACCGACGATCCGCTCTATTTCGATGCTTATCTCCAGTCGTTACAGGTGGCAGCGATTTCGACCATCTGCTGCTTATTGCTTGGCTACCCGCTGGCGTGGGCGGTGGCGCACAGTAAACCCTCGACCCGCAATATCTTATTGCTGCTGGTGATCCTGCCGTCGTGGACCTCGTTTCTGATCCGCGTTTATGCCTGGATGGGAATATTAAAAAACAATGGCGTTCTGAATAACTTCCTGCTGTGGCTGGGTGTTATCGATCAACCGCTGACCATTCTGCATACCAACCTGGCGGTCTATATTGGCATTGTTTACGCCTATGTGCCGTTTATGGTGCTGCCAATCTACACCGCGTTGATGCGTATTGATTATTCGCTGGTGGAAGCGGCACTGGATCTCGGTGCACGACCGCTGAAAACGTTCTTTACCGTGATCGTGCCACTCACCAAAGGCGGAATTATTGCCGGATCGATGTTGGTCTTTATTCCTGCGGTTGGCGAGTTTGTGATCCCGGAACTGCTCGGCGGTCCGGATAGCATCATGATTGGCCGCGTGCTGTGGCAGGAGTTCTTCAATAACCGTGACTGGCCTGTCGCCTCGGCAGTGGCGATTATCATGTTGTTGCTGCTAATCGTGCCTATTATGTGGTTCCACAAGTATCAGCAAAAAAGTGTGGGAGAACACGGATGAATAATTTACCGGTCGTTCGTTCGCCCTGGCGGATTGTGATTTTGCTGCTGGGCTTCACCTTTCTTTATGCGCCAATGCTGATGCTGGTTATCTATTCATTTAACAGCTCGAAGCTGGTGACGGTGTGGGCGGGCTGGTCAACGCGTTGGTACGGTGAGTTATTGCGCGATGACGCAATGATGAGTGCGGTTGGTTTAAGCCTGACAATTGCGGCCTGTGCGGCGACGGCGGCGGCGATCCTCGGGACAATTGCGGCGGTGGTGCTGGTGCGCTTTGGCAGGTTTCGCGGATCAAATGGTTTTGCCTTTATGATCACCGCGCCGCTGGTGATGCCAGATGTCATCACGGGCTTGTCGCTGTTGTTGTTATTCGTCGCGCTTGCTCATGCCATTGGCTGGCCTGCGGACCGCGGTATGCTCACCATCTGGCTGGCGCATGTCACTTTCTGTACGGCTTATGTGGCAGTCGTTATTTCGTCGCGTCTGCGGGAACTGGATCGATCGATAGAAGAAGCGGCGATGGATCTCGGTGCGATGCCGCTGAAAGTGTTTTTCGTCATTACGCTACCGATGATTATGCCGGCGATCATTTCTGGTTGGTTACTGGCTTTTACCCTGTCGCTTGATGATCTGGTGATTGCCAGCTTTGTTTCCGGGCCGGGAGCCACCACGTTACCGATGCTGGTCTTCTCCAGCGTGCGGATGGGGGTGAATCCAGAAATTAACGCACTTGCAACGTTAATTCTCGGTGCGGTCGGAATTGTCGGATTTATCGCCTGGTATCTGATGGCTCGCGCAGAAAAGCAGCGGATACGCGATATCCAGCGTGCAAGACGTGGCTGAAGACACTAAAATTTGCCAACCTGGCTACATAATGCCGCGCATGTCGCGGCATTGTTTTCATGGAAGACGAACCGTTGGGATTTTTTAAGAAAACATCTTCATCACATGCTCGCCTGAATGTGCCTGCGCTGGTGCAGGTGGCGGCGCTCGCCATTATTATGATCCGTGGCCTCGACGTGTTGATGATTTTCAATACATTAGGCGTGCGCGGTATTGGCGAGTTCATTCATCGCAGCGTACAAACCTGGAGTTTAACACTGGTCTTTTTAAGCAGTCTGGCGCTGGTTTTTATTGAGATCTGGTGTGCGTTTTCGCTGGTGAAAGGGCGTCGCTGGGCGCGCTGGCTGTATCTGCTGACACAAATCACGGCCGCCAGTTATTTGTGGGCGGCTTCGCTGGGTTATGGTTATCCGGAGTTGTTCAGCATTCCCGGTGAATCAAAACGTGAAATCTTCCATAGTCTGATGCTGCAGAAGCTGCCGGATATGCTCATCCTGATGCTGCTGTTCGTTCCCTCGACCAGTCGGCGGTTCTTCCAGTTGCAATAATGTGTATAATCGTCGCCCCTGATGATGTGAAGGTCAATGTATGCAGTGCGCACTTTACGACGCGGGTCGCTGTCGTTCCTGTCAGTGGATAACGCAGCCGATACCACAGCAACTCTCCGCTAAAACCGCCGATCTTAAGAATCTGCTGGCCGATTTTCCGGTTGAGGAATGGTGCGCGCCGGTGTCTGGCCCGGAACAAGGGGTTCGTAATAAAGCCAAAATGGTGGTGAGTGGCAGTGTTGAAAAACCACGGCTCGGAATGCTGCATCGCGACGGCACGCCGGAAGATCTTTGCGATTGCCCGCTTTATCCTGCCTCATTTGCGCCCGTTTTTGCGGTGCTAAAACCGTTTATCGCCCGTGCGGGGTTAACGCCCTACAACGTGGCGCGTAAGCGTGGCGAACTGAAATACATTCTGCTGACTGAAAGCCAGAGTGATGGCGGCATGATGCTGCGCTTTGTACTGCGTTCTGAAACCAAACTGGCACAACTGCGTAAGGCATTGCCGTGGTTACAGGCACAATTGCCGCAGCTGAAAGTCATTACCGTCAATATTCAGCCGGTACATATGGCGATTATGGAAGGGGAGACGGAGATCTACCTGACGGAACAACAGTCGCTGGCAGAGCGTTTTAACGATGTGCCGCTGTGGATCCGCCCGCAAAGTTTCTTCCAGACTAATCCGGCGGTCGCCAGCCAGCTGTATGCCACCGCGCGCGACTGGGTACGGCAGCTGCCGGTTAAACATATGTGGGATCTGTTCTGCGGCGTGGGTGGTTTTGGTTTACACTGCGCGACGGCTGACATGCAGTTAACCGGGATCGAAATTGCGCCAGAAGCCATTGCCTGTGCGAAGCAATCAGCCGCTGAACTGGGCTTAACGCGTCTGCAATTTCAGGCGCTGGATTCCACTCAGTTTGCCGCCGCTCAGGGAGAGGTGCCGGAGCTGGTGCTGGTTAACCCGCCGCGCCGCGGCATTGGTAAACCGCTGTGTGATTATCTCTCAACGATGGCACCACGTTTTATCATTTACTCCAGCTGTAACGCTCAAACGATGGCGAAAGATATTCGCGAACTGCCTGGTTATCGCATTGAGCGGGTACAGCTTTTTGATATGTTCCCGCACACCGCGCACTATGAAGTGCTGACGCTGCTGGTGAAGCAATAAAAAAGCCGCAGGTGCGGCTTCAGATTGCTGATCAGGTGCGCTTTGTTCATGCCGGATGCGGCGTGAACGCCTTATCCGGCCTACAAAATCATGCTAAATCAATACATTGCAGAGTTGATGCGGGCCTGATAAGCGTAGTGCATCAGGCAATCTTACTTTTGTCATCAGTCTCAATTACTGCGGGAACCACTGGTCATTGATTTTCTGATATGTGCCGTCTGCTTTAATCGCTGCCAGCGCGTTATTCAGTTTTTCCAGCAGAGCTTTGTTATCAGGACGTACAGCGATACCCAGGCCGGTGCCGAAGTATTGCGGATCGGTCACTTTCTCAGTCGCAACGCCCAGTTGCGGATTGGTTTTCAGCCATTCGTTCACCACCGCGGTGTCACCAAATACCCCATCAATACGGCCATTTTTCAGATCGATAAAGGCATTCTGATAACTGTCATAGGAGACAGTTTTCACTTCCGGGTGCTGATCCTGAATATATTTCTGGTGCGTGGTGCCGTTTTCCATCCCAATACGTTTACCTTTCAGATCGGCAAACGTTTTGTAGGTATCTTTTTTGGCAATTACGACGGCTGAGTTTTCATAGTAGGGCGTGGTAAACGATACCTGCTTGCTACGCTCTGGCGTGATATCCATACCGGAGATAACGGCGTCATATTTTCTGAATTTCAGCGACGGGATCAGGCTGTCGAACGCGTGATTAGTAAAAGTACATTCTGCCTGCATTTGTTTGCACAAGGCTTTTGCCAGGTCGATATCAAAGCCGACAATCTGGTTATTGGCATCCATCGACTCGAACGGAGGATAGGTCGCTGATACGCCAAAATTGATTTTCTCCGCGGCAGAAGCGCCGAACGCACAGGATGCAAGTAAAGCGGCAAGAACTAACTTTTTCATGATGGAACTCCCGTCTGTCAATCTTATGATTTTTGGCCGTGTCTGCGGCATGGGATAACAATGCCATTAAGTGAATTTATATGCAATAAATATGATTAAATAATTTAAATGGAATAAAAAAAGACGGACAACTTAGTGGATTGCCCGTCTTCATTATAAGAATTTATGCACTATGTGGGTTATGTGCTGGTGTTTGATGCGACGCTGACGCGTCTTATCAGACCTACAAATCATCCAGCTAATGTACGCCGCATCCGGCATCAGCACGCAGCCATATTAATTCCGTCGCTCAAACGCCAGCGCTTTACGCTCGATCAGGCGCATCATCAGCGTCAGCAGGCCGTTAACGATCAGGTAAATAATCCCCGCCGCGCCAAATACCATCACATCGTAGGTGCGCCCGTACAACAACTGGCTGTAACCCATCACTTCCATCAGCGTAATGGTGTAAGCCAGAGAGGTACTTTTGAACACCAGCACCACTTCGTTGGAATACGAAGAGAGTGAGCGTTTAAAGGCATACGGCAGCAGGATCGCCAGCGTGTCTTTTTTGCTCATTCCCAGGGCGCTACAGGATTGCCATTGACCTTCCGGGATCGCGCGGATCGCGCCGTAAAACAGTTGCGTGGTATACGCCGCACTGTTCAGCGACAACGCAATCAGTGCACACAGCCACGGTTCTGACAGTAAATGCCACAGTGCCGGATATTCCTGCAACGTCGGGAACTGGCCCGGCCCGTAATAAATCAGGAAGATCTGCACCAACAGCGGCGTACCGGTAAACAGCGTGATATAACCCCGCACCAGCCATACCAGCACTGGCGTTTTCAGCGTCAGAATGATGGTAAAAATTAACGCCAGAATCAGCGCTACAATCAGCGAGGCAACGGTTAGCGTCAGGCTGGTGTGCAGCCCTTTCATCAGTTCGGGTAAATACTCAAACATTAGCTGGGCCTCCGCTCAAAACGTGTCGCGCGCAGGTCAATGCGTTTGAGAATGTACTGACTCAATAGAGTAATCACCAGGTAAATCGCCGCCGCCACAATGTACCAGGTAAATGGTTCCTGGGTACGGGTAGCGATGCTTTTGGTTTGTAGCATTAAATCATTCACACTAATCAAACTGACCAGCGCGGTATCTTTCAGCAGCACCAGCCACTGGTTACCGAGGCCAGGCAACGCATGACGCCACATCTGCGGCATCACCAGGCGGAAAAAAATAGCCGATTTCGACAGCCCCAGCGCCTGACCGGATTCCCACTGGCCAACTGGCACCGCTTTTAATGCACCGCGCAGCGTTTGCGAGGCATAGGCGGCATACAACAGCGACAGAGCGATGACACCACAAAGGAACGGGCTAACGTCGAAGTTCTCGATGTCCATCTGCACCGGGATCTGTACAATCCCAAGATTGATGGTGAAGCCATCCGAAAGCGTCAGCAGCAGCTGTGAGGAGCCAAAATAGATAAACAGCACCACCAGAATTTCTGGCAGGCCGCGCAGAACCGTCACTAGCGCAGAACCTGCCCACGCGACAGGACGCCATTTTGCCGACTCCCATACCGCAAAGAACATCGCCAGCGCCAGTCCGACAATCAATGCACACACGGCAAGGCCGACGGTCATCCCGGCGGCGCTTGCTAAAGGAAAAAATTCATTCATCAGGAATTACTTCTGGAACCATTTGTTGTAGATGGTTTCGTAAGTGCCATCTTTCTTCACTTTTTCCAGCGCAGTGTTGAGTTTCTGCTGCAGTTCAGTGTTGCCCTGACGTACCGCAATGCCGAGGCCAGTACCGAAGTAATCTTTGTCGGTCACTTTGTCGCCCACTGCCGCCAGTTTCGGGTTATCTTTCAGCCACTCGGTGACCACCGCGGTGTCTCCGAAGACGCCGTCGATACGACCGTTTTGCAGATCCAGTTTTGCGTTCTGGTAGCTGTCATACGGCACGGTGGTGATTTCCGGATGCTTATCCATAATGAACTTCTGGTGCGTCGTCCCGTTCTGCACGCCGACTTTTTTGCCTTTCAGCTGATCAACGCTGGTGTATTTACCCTGCTGACCAACAAACAGTGCGGAGTTGTCATAGTACGGGGTGGTAAACAGTACCTGCTTTTCACGTTCCGGGGTGATATCCATCCCGGCCATCACCGCTTCTACGCGACGGAATTTCAGGCTTGGGATCAGGCTGTCAAACGCCTGGTTAGAGAAAGTGCAGGTCGCATCAATTTCTTTACACAGCGCCTGCGCCAGGTCGACGTCAAAACCGACGATCTGGTTGTTCGCGTCTATAGATTCAAACGGAGGATAGGAGGCTTCGGTAGCAAAACGAATGGTTTCGGCAGCTGTGGCGGAAAGACTAAAACCTGCAATTAGCGCGGCAATCAGAACTTTTTTCATTGTTGTTATCCCGAATCTTAGTGAGAGAGATAGTTTTTAAATGCTTCGGTTTGCGGCTCGGTAAAGCAGCTCGCGTCGCCTTGTTCTACGATGTGACCGTTTTCCATATACACCACACGGCTGGCGGTTTTACGCGCCACTTCAACTTCGTGGGTGACGATCACCTGGGTAATATTCGTTTCCGCCAGCTCACGAATAATGCTGACGATTTGTGCGGTAATTTCCGGATCCAGCGCGGCGGTCGGTTCATCAAACAGCAGTACCTGCGGTTCCATCATCAGCGCGCGGGCGATAGCGACACGTTGTTGCTGACCACCAGACAGGTGCAGCGGGTAACGATCGCTATAAGGTTTGAGACGCAGACGTTCCAGCAGTTTTTCTGCACGGGCCAGTGCCTGATCTTTACTCAACCCCAGCACGCGGCAGGGCGCTTCAATCAGGTTTTGCTGTACCGTCAGATGCGGCCATAGGTTGTATTGCTGAAACACCATCCCGACGTTACGACGCAGCTCGCGGATCGCTTTGTCAGATGGCGTTTTAGTGAAATCGAAATGGTTGCCTGCGATGTTGAGCGTACCGGAGCGCGGCATCTCTAGCAGATTGAGTACACGCAGCAGCGAGCTTTTCCCCGCGCCGCTGGGGCCAAGTAACACCAGCGTTTCGCCTTGCGGGCAATCCAGCGTGATATCGAACAGCGCCTGATGCGCGCCGTAGAAGCAATTAATGCCGTTTAATTGAATACTCATTGACACTCGTATACTGGCAGTCGGATAGCTATTGAAGTCGAAGATAGTACCTTTGACAGAATAATTATGCAATATTTCTGCTTTAAAAGTTAAAAGCAAAGCGCATTATTCAATAAACATAGCACAAAATAACGGCGGCGAAGGGCGGCGAGCATAAATGTCGGCATTCTTCACAGAATGCCAGACAATTTATGGGGGTTATCGTTTAATCAAGGTTTTAGCGGTTCTCAACGGACTGGCGCAGAGTGCCGGCAGGTGCGTGTACGCTGCCACCTAAATAGCGCACATCGTCGATCACCCAACACTGTCCTTCCTGAATCATCAGCACTTCATCCTGCCAGCGCTGGTGGCCTTGTTTCAGATTCACCCGCAGCGGAATATTGCGCGCATCGCGATTTGGGATGGTCGAGGCGCTGGCAACTTGTGCGCTGTCAGGCAAAGTGGTGCGACTGGAGAACGGATCGCTGCTTAATAATTCACGATGGCTGTTATCGCGGCTGGCATTACTCAGCAAAGTTGCCAGTTTGTCACTTAAATATGGACGCAGAGCGGTAATGTCGTTACTGCGGTGCGAAATGCGATAGTCATAAAACTGCTGGGCCACGCTGTCAGGTCCGCCCTGAACGCAAGATCCCGTACGGGGGCCATTATCTTTATAGGCAGGCGTGACGGTGGTACAAGCACTGAGTAACAGTGCGCAAGGGATAAGCATAGTCAATTTGCTGTAGCGCATAATGATTTCCTTATAAGCGAACACCTTGAAAGCGTTCTACGATAATAATGATATCCTTTCAATAATAGCGTATCAGTCCGATAATGCTTTGAAGATCGAAGGCTTAGCAAACAAGGAGATCGATCATGCAATTTTCCACAACCCCAACACTTGAAGGTCAGACCATCGTTGAATATTGCGGCGTGGTGACCGGCGAAGCGATTTTAGGCGCTAACATTTTTCGCGATTTCTTTGCGGGGATCCGCGATATTGTTGGCGGACGTTCCGGTGCGTATGAAAAAGAACTGCGTAAAGCGCGGGAGATAGCCTTTGAGGAACTTGGTGAGCAGGCGCGAGCGCTGGGGGCTGACGCCGTGGTCGGCATTGATATCGACTACGAAACGGTCGGGCAAAACGGCAGTATGCTGATGGTTAGCGTCAGCGGAACGGCGGTGAAAACGCGTCGATGAGCAGAGTCTTCTGGCTGGTTGCCGCCGCTTTGTTCCTGGCTGGGTGTGCAGGCGAAAAAGGCATTGTCGAGAAAGAGGGATACCAGCTTGATACCCGACGCCAGGCGCAGGCGGCGTATCCGCGCATTAAAGTGCTGGTGATCCACTACACCGCAGAGGACTTTGATACGTCACTGGCGACACTGACCGATAAGCACGTAAGTTCGCATTACCTGGTTCCTGCCGAGCCACCACTTTACAACGGCAAGCCGCGTATCTGGCAACTGGTACCGGAACAGGAACTGGCCTGGCATGCGGGGATTAGCGCCTGGCGCGGGGCAACGCGCCTTAACGACACCTCTATTGGCATTGAGCTGGAAAATCGCGGCTGGAAAACATCAGCGGGGGTGAAATATTTTGCGCCATTTGAACCGACACAAATTCAGGCGCTCATTCCACTGGCGAAGGATATTATCGCCCGCTATCACATCAAACCGGAAAACGTAGTAGCTCATGCAGATATTGCGCCGCAGCGCAAAGATGATCCCGGTCCATTATTTCCCTGGCAGCAACTGGCACAAGAGGGGATTGGTGCCTGGCCTGATGCGCAGCGGGTGAACTTTTATCTTGCCGGGCGCGCGCCGCACACACCGGTAGATACCGCCTCATTGCTGGAACTGTTGGCCCGTTACGGCTATGACGTGAAACCAGAAATGACCCCTGGCGAACAGCAACGAGTGATTATGGCGTTCCAGATGCATTTCCGCCCGACGTTATATAACGGCGAAGCGGATGCAGAAACTCTGGCAATTGCACAAGCGTTGCTGGAGAAATACGGTCAGGATTAGCGCGGCAGTTTTCCGTGGTCGCGTAACCAGGCGGCAGTTTTCTCGATCCCTTCATCCAGCGTGATGACAGGCTGATAACCTAACTCTTCCTGTGCACGCGTAATATCCAGCGTAAAGTCAAAATTCAACTTGGAGACGCCGTAGTGGGTTAGCGGCGGCTCTTTCGCTGACTTGCGGCCTAAACGCTCCATGCTGCGGGCGATCATATCCAGCATCGGGTAGGGAATTGAACGAATACGACAATCAATATTCAGTTCGTCGATGAGCTTCTGCACGATGCTGCGCAGTGTACGATGCTCACCATTGGTAATGTTGTATGCCCTGCCGGAAGGCAGTTTGTCGCAGTTTTCCTGGCTCGCCAGCCACATGGCATGCACGGCATTTTCGTAGTAGGTCATATCGACCAGCGCACTGCCGCCGTGCGGTAACAGAATGCTGCCGTAGTGGTGCATCATATGCGCCAGGCGGGGGATGAACACTTTATCGTGCGGTCCGAACAGACTTTGTGGACGCAGAATAGTAAAGCGTGTTTGTGGATTCGCCTGCGAAAGCATATTAATCACTTCTTCGCTGGCAGCTTTGCTGCGGGCAAACTCGTTAGCGAAGCGGTGAGGGCGAAAATCTTCTTTGATATCCCGGTGGTGATGATAGTCGAAGTACAGTGAAGGCGAAGAAATATGAATAAAGTTACGCACTCCCCAGGCAACAGCCCATTCGCCCAGGCGACGCGTAGCGCGAACGTTGGCCAGGTCGAAAGCCTGCTGCGTTCCCCACGGCGAGGTAAAGCTGGAGCAGTGCCACAGCGTATCAATGCCTGCGAGCATCACTTTAGCCTGCGATGAGACAAGTTCGGTCAGATCCGCCCGGACAAACTCGGCACCCATTTTTTCCAGTAATTTGCCCATCGCTTCGTTGCGACCGGTCGCTCTCACGCTGATGCCTTTCTGGCATAAAAATTCAACCGCGTTTCGACCTAAGCCGCTGGTAGCGCCGGTAACCAGTACCTTCATATCATTCCACTGTTGTTGATAAGTCGACGTGCGCATTCTTTCGTGATTTCCCCCTTGATGCAATGGGAAACATGAAAGAATCACGCAGGTTTTTTTCGATTAATCTGTGATTTGTTCTGCAAGTCTGGCGATTCGTTTTGCCATACCGCGAAAAATAAACAGATGTGCAGGGATCATGAAAAGCCAGTAAAACAAGCCTGGCATGCCGTGCGGATGCCAGAAAGCGCGAACGTCTATGGTGCGGTAGTCGCCTTTATCTTCCAGCGTAAAACAAAGCCGCCCCAGTCCCGGTGCTTTCATACCAAATAACAACGTAAGTTGTTTTTCCGCTTCAACGACAATCACTTTCCAGCTATCTACCGCATCGCCCGTCTGCAAATATTCCCGCTCAGGGCGACCTTTCGCCAGTTTATGACCGATCGCGCGGTCCATCAGCGCACGGGTCTGCCACAAAATATTGCCAAAGAAATAACGTTCTTTACCGCCGATTTGATTGACTACCCGCCATAGCGCGTGAAGGCTGGCGGACGTTTTAACCGTAAAACCGGCTTGTTTGGCGAAGTAACCGTATTCTGGTCGCCAGCGAGCAAAAGCCTGCGCGTCATATCCCCAGTCGCTGGAGTTGACCAGTTTTTCTTCCTCTTTCAATGTGCTACGTACCGCATCATCGAAAGCGATCAGCGGTTGTGGAATGAGTGCACGTAACGCGGTGTCATCTGCCAGCAGATCGTGTTTCAGCCCCTGAATCAACGCGTTGGCGGTGGTGGGCGGTACGGAAGTAATCACATTGAGAAACCACACCGAAATCCAGCGGGTGGGAAAGGGGATGGGGATCAACCAGCGGCGCTTACCGCTCACGGTCATAAAATGTTCAAATTGTTGTTGATAACTGAGCACCTCTGGCCCGGCGGCTTCGAAGACCCGATGTTCGCAGGCCGGATGATCTAACAGCGCCACCAGATAGTGCAGCAGGTTTTCCAGCGCAATAGGCGTGGTGCGTGAACGGACCCAGCGAGGCGGTGTTAACACTGGCAGGTTGTAAACCATATCGCGCATCACTTCAAACGCCGCAGAACCTGCACCAACGATAATTCCGGCCCGCAGTTCGGTCACTGGTACATTCGCTTCACGAAGAATGTCCGCCGTGGCCTGACGAGCACGCAGATGGTCCGACTGCTCATGTGGCGGAGCCTGCAACGAACTGAGAAAGATGACTTGCTTAACTGGCACTTCGCGTAGCGCATCGCGGACGTTGAGAGCCACCTGCCGCTCCTGAGCGATAAAATCGCCGCCTTCGCCCATGCTGTGCACCAGAAAATAGACGGTATCGATATCCTGCAACAGGGCCGGAAGGTTATCCGGCCAGCTGAGATCGACTTTATGGCAACTGACGTTTGCCAGTTGCAGCTTTGCAAGCCTGTCGACATGACGTGCCGCCGCCAGGATCTGATGCCCTTGCTGGCTGAGTGTACGCACCAGATGCTGACCAATGTAGCCACTGGCACCGAGAACTAAAATGCGTTGCGGCACGTCTCTCTCCTTAACGCGCCAGGAATGCGCGCCAATGGGCGGCGACTTCTGCCAGTTGTTCACGCGAGACGTCGAGATGCGTCACCAGGCGGACAATCGGCGAGGCGTTAATCAGCACGTTTCTCGCTTTCATGTATTCGCCTAACGCGGCAGCATTTTCTTCCCCGACGCGAACAAACAGCATATTGGTGTCCTGACGCATCACATCCGCGCCTGCTTCACGCAGCTGCTCCGCCATCCAGGCGGCGTTATCGTGGTCTTCCTGCAAGCGTGCGACGTTATTTTTCAGCGCATACATCCCGGCGGCTGCCAGAATCCCGGACTGGCGCATCCCGCCGCCGGTCATTTTCCGCCAGCGGATGGCACGTTTAATGTAGTCACGGTTACCGACCAGTAACGAACCGACTGGCGTACCAAGACCTTTCGACAGACAAATGGTGAACGAATCACAATATTGCGTGATCTCTTTTAGTTCGCAGTCATAAGCCACGATGGCGTTAAAGATGCGCGCACCGTCAACATGCAGCGCCAGATTGCGCTCACGGGTAAATTCCCATGCTTCTTTCAGGTATTCACGCGGCAGCACTTTGCCGTTGTGGGTGTTTTCGAGACTGAGCAATTTGGTGCGGGCGAAGTGAATATCGTCGGGTTTGATTTTCATCGCCACTTTATCCAGCGGTAACGTGCCGTTGGCGTCAGCGTCGATGGGTTGCGGTTGAATACTGCCCAGCACTGCTGCGCCACCGGCTTCAAACAGATAGTTATGCGCCGCCTGACCGACAATATACTCTTCGCCGCGTTCGCAGTGACTGAGCAGAGCGACCAGGTTGGCCTGAGTGCCGGTAGGCAGAAAAATGGCGGCTTCTTTACCGGAAAGCGCTGCCGCATAGTCCTGCAGAGCATTAACGGTAGGGTCGTCTCCGTAAACGTCGTCCCCAACCGGGGCGGCCATCATCGCGTCGAGCATGGCGCGGCTCGGTCGGGTAACGGTATCACTGCGTAAATCAATCATGGCATGTCCTTATTATGACGGGAAATGCCACCCTTTTTACCTTAGCCAGTTCGTTTTCGCCAGTTCGATTACTTCATCGCCGCGTCCACTGATGATTGCGCGCAGCATATACAGACTAAAACCTTTTGCCTGTTCGAGTTTGATCTGCGGTGGAATGGCTAATTCTTCTTTGGCAACCACCACATCCACCAGCACCGGACCGTCGATGGAGAAAGCGCGTTGCAGGGCTTCATCGACTTCAGAGGCTTTTTCCACGCGAATACCCGTAATGCCGCACGCTTCGGCAATGCGGGCAAAGTTGGTGTCGTGTAGTTCGGTGCCGTCAGTCAAATAACCACCAGCTTTCATCTCCATCGCCACAAAGCCCAGTACGCTGTTGTTAAAGACGATAATTTTCACTGGCAGCTTCATCTGCACTACCGAGAGGAAATCGCCCATCAACATGCTAAAACCGCCATCGCCGCACATGGCGACCACCTGGCGTTCTGGCTCGCTTGCCTGCGCGCCCAGCGCCTGCGGCATGGCGTTAGCCATCGAACCGTGGTTAAACGAACCTAACAAGCGACGCTTGCCGTTCATTTTCAGATAACGTGCCGCCCATACCGTAGGTGTGCCAACGTCACAGGTAAAGATGGCGTCATCGGCGGCAAAATGACTAATTTGCTGCGCCAGATATTGCGGGTGAATGGCTTTCTCGCTCGGTTTAGCTAAATCGTCCAGCCCTTTACGGGCATCGCGGTAATCTTCCAGCGCTTTATCCAGAAACTTGCGATCGGTTTTTTCTTCCACCAGTGGCAGCAATGCGCGCAGGGTTGATTTGATATCGCCGACCAGCGCCATATCTACCTTGCTATGCGCGCCGATGCTGGCTGGGTTGATATCAATCTGAATAATTTTGGCATCGGTCGGGTAGAAGGCGCGGTAGGGAAATTGTGTGCCGAGCAGCACTAAGGTGTCGGCATTCATCATAGTGTGAAAACCTGACGAGAAGCCGATTAATCCCGTCATTCCGACATCATACGGATTATCGTATTCGACATGTTCTTTACCGCGCAGGGCATGAATAATAGGCGCTTTAATTTTCCCGGCAAACTCAACTAACTCTTTATGCGCCCCCGCGCAGCCGCTGCCACACATCAGGGCGATATTGCTGGAATAACGCAGCAGTTGCGCCAGTTTGCGTAACTCTTCTTCTTCCGGTGTTATGACTGGCTGTGGCGCATGATACCAGTGCGTGGTCGCCCCTTCTGGTGCAGGTTTTAACGCCACGTCGCCCGGTAACACGACAACGGAAACGCCACGGTTAAGCACCGCTTTGCGCATGGCAATCGCCAGCACTTGTGGGATCTGCTCCGGGCTGGAAACCAGCTCGCAATAGTGACTACATTCGCGGAATAACTCTTGCGGGTGGGTTTCCTGGAAATAGCCGCTGCCAATTTCGCTGGAAGGGATATGGGCGGCAATCGCCAGTACCGGAACGTGATTACGGTGGCAATCGAACAGGCCGTTGATTAAGTGCAGGTTACCGGGGCCGCACGATCCGGCACAGACCGCCAGTTCTCCTGAAAGTTGTGCTTCAGCGCCAGCGGCAAAGGCAGCCACTTCTTCATGGCGGGTAGGCATCCACTCGATGGTGCCCATGCGATTAAGACTGTCACTAAGACCGTTCAGAGAGTCGCCCGTGACTCCCCAGATGCGTTTTACGCCTGCTGATTCGAATGTTTTGGCGATATAAGCTGCAACCGTTTGTTTCATGGTTTTCCGTCTCCTGAATGTGATAACGGTAACAAGTTTAGTTCATCTGACGGAGGGGGAAGGGATGGGAGAAAAAGGAGGCACTAACGGTTAAACAGCCCGATGACAGGAATATCATCGGGCATAAGGCGATTACGCGAGCACCATATCTCCCTGCGGATGGCAGGAGCAGGCCAGTACGTAACCTTCAGCGATTTCGGCGTCGGTCAGCGTCATTGTGCTGCTCACCGTATATTCACCGGAAACCACTTTCGTCTTACAGCAGCCGCAAACACCCGCACGACAGGCGGCGACAACCGGAACTTTATTGCTTTCCAGCGCTTCCAGCAGCGTGGTGCCAACCGGAGCGTAAAATTCTTGCGCCGGTTGCAGTTTGGTGAATTTCAGACCGCTGGTCGCCGCTTCCGCCACTGGCGTAAAGAATTTCTCTTTAAAGAAACGCGTCACGCCGAGCGCCTTCACTTCCTGTTCCACCCAATCCATATACGGTGCCGGACCACAAGTCATCACGGTACGTGAGGCTAAATCAGGAACGCTTGCCAGCAGTTCACGAGTCAGGCGTCCGGCAACGAACCCCTCGGTAACGTTATTTTCCGCCACCAGTGTTACCGGATAATGACGCCACTCATCGGCGAAAATTACATCCTGCGGCGTACGCACGTTGTAGATCACCTGCACATCGGCCTGCGGACGGTTCTTCGCCAGCCAGCGACGCATCGACATAATTGGCGTAACGCCGCAGCCTGCCGCCAGTAACAGGAATTTATCTTCTGCTTTATCGTCGCAGGTAAATTCCCCCATCGCGTCCGAAAGCCAGAGATAGTCACCGCGTTTCACATCGCGGGTCAGCCACTGGGAGCCAACACCGTCATCAATCCGCCGCACGGTCAGGGTGATGTATTCACTCACGCCTGGCGTGGAGGAAATGGTGTAAGCACGCAGCGTTTCCGCTGAGTTTCGCACGCTGACCAGCGCATATTGCCCGGCGCGATATGGGTAGTAATCGTGGCAAATCAGGGAAATCGTCCACACATCCGGCGTTTCTTG
The DNA here is from genome assembly GCF_005781105.1 of Escherichia sp. E2586. Lineage (NCBI taxonomy): Bacteria > Pseudomonadati > Pseudomonadota > Gammaproteobacteria > Enterobacterales > Enterobacteriaceae > Escherichia > Escherichia sp. E2586. The sequence goes on along the minus strand of NZ_VATN01000010.1, from coordinate 28,554 downwards.
CGTAATGTGATGAACCTGCATCCGCCACGGGCATTGATTCGTTGGCATCGTCATCGACAAACTCCTTACGCGCTCAACAGTTGCTTCATGTCTTCTTCAACAGTGGTGATAGAACGCAGGCCGAATTTCTCGTTCAGCACCGCCAGCAGATCTGGTGTCAGGAAACCAGGTGCAGTCGGGCCGGTGACGATATTTTTCACGCCCAGAGAAAGCAGTGTCAGCAGAATGACAATCGCTTTCTGTTCAAACCAGGAGAGCACCAGCGACAGCGGCAGATCGTTCACCCCACAGCCCAGTTTTTCTGCCAGAGTGACAGCCAGAATAATCGCTGAGTAAGCATCGTTACACTGACCAGCATCCACCAGACGCGGCAGACCTTCGATATCGCCAAACTCGAGTTTGTTAAAGCGATATTTACCACAGGCGAGGGTCAGGATCAGGCAGTCATCCGGCACGCTGGTGGCGAAATCGGTGAAGTAGTGACGTTCGCCGCGTGCGCCGTCACAGCCACCAAGCAGGAAGATATGACGCAGTTTTTCACGGCTTACCAGATCAATCAGCGTATCTGCTGCGCCAAGCAGCGTCTGGCGACCAAAGCCCACGGTGATCAGGTGCGGAATTTCGCTGTACGGGAAGCCCGCCATTTGTTGCGCCTGGGCGATGACCGCAGAGAAATCTTCGCCATCCAGATGACGCACGCCCGGCCAGCCAACGATGCTGCGGGTCCAGATACGATCGTCATAAGCCCCTACGGTTGGATCGATGATGCAGTTCGAAGTCATCACGATAGGGCCAGGGAAGCGAGCGAACTCCACTTGCTGATTCTGCCAGCCGCTGCCGTAGTTACCGACCAGATGTTTAAATTTACGCAGCTCTGGGTAGCCGTGCGCAGGCAGCATTTCGCCGTGGGTGTAGACATTAACGCCCGTACCTTCGGTCTGTTCCAGCAGGTTGTAGAGATCTTTGAGATCGTGACCGGAAATCAGGATACATTTGCCCGCCGTCGCTTTGACGTTGACCTGGGTTGGCGTCGGGTGACCGTATTTACCGGTTTCGCCTGCATCCAGAATGCTCATCACTTTGAAGTTCATCTGGCCGATTTCCATTGAACACTCAAGAAGCGCGTTCATATCGGCAGGCCAGGTCCCCAGCCACGCCATGATTTTATGGTACTGGGCATAAATATCGTTGTCGTATTGACCGAGAACGTGGGCGTGTTCCATATAGGCCGCCGCACCTTTCAGGCCATACAGGCACAGCAGACGCAGGCCGAGAATGTTTTCACCAATCGCGGCTTTATCTTTATTTGGCGTAAATTCAGCTGCCTGACGTTGCAGTTCGCCGAGATCATCGCTCACCAGTTGCAGGTCAGCCATCGGGTTATCGACGCAGGCGTTGGCATCTACAGCCAGGCATTGTGCTTTCAGCGCCTCGCGCAGGGCAATCGCTTCACGAGCGTAGCCGACAATACGCGGAGAATCGAAGTTAACGTTGGTCAGGGTTGAGAAAAATGCGCGCGGCGCGAAGCTGTCTACATCGTGGTTGATAATGCCGTATTCACGCGCTTTTAAAGCCCAGGCAGAAAGCCCCTGCAGCGCCGCGATGAGTAAATCCTGAAGGTCAGAGGTTTCCGCCGTTTTACCACACATCCCCTGCGCGTATGAGCAGCCGTTTCCTGCCGGAGTACGGATAGTTTGTTCACATTGCACACAAAACATGATCACACCTTTTAAAGTTATATTTAATATACATGTTTAAGGTTAAGTCGCTTAACGCGGGGATAAAAGGGATTTTTCATGCAACTTTAAGGGAGATTGATTTAGCGCAATTTTGGCGGCAGGGATCTACCGCCAGAGAGGTATTATGCGGAGAAAAAGGCGATGAGGATCGGCACTAACAGGCTGAGAATAAAACCGTGAACAATCGCTGCCGGGACCATATCCAGCCCACCTGTACGCTGAAGAACGGGCAGGGTGAAATCCATTGATGTGGCACCGCATAAGCCCAGTGCAGTAGAGCGGCTACGGCGAATCAGGCCAGGGATCAACATAATGGCGATCAACTCACGCGCTAAATCATTGAAGAACGCCGCGCTCCCGATTACCGGACCAAAAGATTCGGTCAACAAAATACCGGAAAGAGAATACCAGCCGAAACCGGAGGCCATTGCCAGCGCGGTATTGATGGGGAGGTCAAGAATAAAGGCGTTAATTAAACCGCCAATTAAAGAACTGGCAACCACCACCACGGCGACAATCATTCCCCGGCGATTAAGGACAATCTGCTTTAAGGTCATGCCATTGTTACGCAGCTGAATACCGACGAGGAAAAGTAACAGAATTAACGTGTATTCGCTGGCTTCGGTAGCGTGCTGTAAAAAACCTAATCCGCTAAGGCCAATAGCAAAACCAATCACCACGACGCCACACAGTTTCAGCGATTCCAGTGCCATCGCAATACGCGACGGCAATTTCTCTTGCTGGTGGCTATTGCGCCACGGCAAACCGCGTTCCAGCCACAGCAAGGCGACAATATTGCACAGTAAAATAATGGTAATACTGACAGCGGAATAATGCAGAATCGCCAACAGGTTACTGGCGAGATTATCGAGAAACGCCAGACTGATACCCATAAAAAAGAGAATGAGATAAACCATCCAGCTTAATAGCTGATTAATGCGTTTTAACGCAGCTTTTTGGCGAAGCGGAATGAGGTAACCCACAATCAGGGGAACCAGAATGATTAACAGCCCAGAAAACATGAAAACCCAGTCCTTGCAAAGAAGAAGTCGAAATGCGCGATGACACACTACTGAAAGCGGAAGGACGAGTAAAGTTGCAATTAAAAGGAAATGTTATGCATCAGAGGGGGATTTTTAATTCTCTATGAGTGTTTAGCATTGTTGCGCTCCTTTCATGTGCAATGCCATATAAAGCCACTGGCGCAGGGAGCACGCAGGGGGCGGCCAATCGCCGCCGCCCCCTGCCCCCCCGGGCTCTGGCGAACAAAATCGCCGCTGCGCGGTACCTTCAGCTTATCCCCTTCGGCTACCGGGTCGGGCGCGAGGTAACGTCCCTGTAAGACGCGCCCTCAGCCCACATCCATGTGGGCTGCCCCGGCCTTCGGGGAACGCTTCAGCGATTTTGACGCCACCAACACCCGTGCGGTTTGTAGCGTCGATGATAAAACAATCAGGGCAGATAAAATGCCAATGCTAATTAATCGCGTTTTTCCAGCAGGGTCCGGTAAATCAGACCACCAATAATACCGCCGACAATTGGCACTACCCAGAAGAACCACAGCTGTTCTAACGCCCAGCCGCCCTGGAAGATGGCAACTGCGGTGCTGCGCGCCGGGTTAACGGAAGTGTTAGTCACCGGAATACTGATTAAGTGAATCAAGGTTAACGCCAGACCAATCGCGATCGGCGCAAAGCCTGCCGGCGCGTATTTGTCGGTTGCACCGTGGATCACCAGCAAGAAACCGGCACTCAATACCAGTTCAACCACCAGTGCAGAAAGCATGGAATAGCCGCCCGGTGAATGCTCACCATAACCGTTAGAAGCAAAGCCGCTGGCCGCTGCGTCAAACCCAGCTTTACCGCTGGCGATTAAATACAGCAGTGCCGCCGCAACAATACCGCCGATAACCTGGGCTACCACGTAACCAACGACTTCTTTTGCCGGGAAACGGCCACCAGCCCATAAACCAATAGTGACCGCCGGGTTAAAATGACCACCAGAAATATGACCGACAGCGAAGGCCATGGTCAGCACGGTCAGACCAAACGCCAGCGCGACACCGGCAAAGCCAATACCTAATTCCGGGAATGCTGCTGCAAGCACTGCGCTACCGCAGCCACCAAATACAAGCCAGAAAGTGCCAAAACATTCTGCTGCTAATTTTCTGAACATATCCACCTCAATTAAAAATTGACCCTGTGAAAAATATGGTCGTTTTATCGGGTCGTCGTAAAAAAGTGACGACAGAAATAATGCGTGGGTATTTTAAAAACGAAGACGAGCTATTCGCCAGATAAATAAATCCAGTAATTTTGATTTAGGGCAATAGTCAGTTCCCTCATATAGTCATTTGCCTGATTGACAGTGTAGTGCAAACCACGAAATTAAACCTTTGGAGGTAATAAAAATAATCCACAAGGTTAATTATTTGATTTCATTGTTTTTTCGGGAGAAATCAGCGAGAAGGCATCTGACACAATTATTCGCTCATTTTTCAGACATTTGCCATGCTTAATTGTGATGTCATCACGTATTGCTACAGCCTTTCTCGTTATACTGCTGGGGTAAAGGATAAGTTACATATTTCTGGAGGGGATATGATTCTTGAGCGCGTTGAAATTGTGGGCTTTCGCGGCATTAATCGATTGTCATTGATGCTGGAACAAAACAACGTCCTGATTGGGGAGAACGCGTGGGGTAAATCCAGTTTACTGGACGCCTTAACCCTGCTGTTATCGCCAGAGTCAGATCTCTACCATTTTGAGCGCGATGATTTCTGGTTTCCGCCGGGGGATATCAACGGGCGAGAACATCATTTGCATATCATTCTGACCTTTCGTGAGTTGCAGCCAGGACGGCATCGGGTGCGCCGTTATCGTCCGCTGGAAGCGTGCTGGACGCCATGCACCGATGGTTATCACCGCATTTTTTATCGCCTGGAAGGGGAAAGTGCGGAAGACGGTAGCGTGATGACGTTACGCAGCTTTCTTGATAAAGACGGTCATCCGATTGATGTCGAAGATATTAACGATCAGGCGCGTCATGTGGTGCGTTTAATGCCGGTTCTGCGTTTGCGCGACGCCCGTTTTATGCGCCGCATTCGCAATGGAACTGTACCAAATGTACCCAATGTGGAAGTCACCGCGCGCCAGTTGGATTTTCTCGCCCGCGAGTTATCCTCACACCCGCAAAATCTCTCCGATGGGCAGATTCGCCAGGGGCTTTCGGCAATGGTGCAACTGCTTGAGCATTATTTCTCGGAGCAAGGGGCCGGGCAGGCGAGATATCGCTTAATGCGTCGGCGAGCCAGCAATGAGCAACGGAGCTGGCGTTACCTCGATATTATCAACCGGATGATTGACAGACCAGGGGGGCGTTCGTATCGAGTCATTTTACTCGGCCTGTTTGCCACTTTATTGCAGGCAAAAGGGTCATTGCGACTGGATAAAGACGCGCGTCCGTTATTGCTAATTGAAGATCCAGAAACCCGCCTGCATCCGATTATGCTTTCAGTTGCCTGGCATCTGTTGAATCTTTTGCCTTTACAACGTATTGCTACCACCAACTCTGGCGAGCTGCTTTCGTTAACTCCAGTGGAACATGTTTGCCGCTTGGTGCGTGAATCTTCTCGTGTTGCCGCCTGGCGTCTGGGGCCAAGTGGCTTGAGCACCGAAGACAGCCGCCGCATCTCTTTTCACATTCGTTTTAATCGTCCGTCATCGCTGTTTGCTCGCTGCTGGTTGCTGGTGGAAGGGGAAACAGAAACCTGGGTTATCAACGAACTGGCGCGCCAGTGTGGACACCATTTCGATGCCGAAGGGATTAAGGTCATTGAGTTTGCTCAGTCCGGGCTAAAACCACTGGTGAAATTTGCCCGGCGGATGGGGATTGAGTGGCATGTGCTGGTCGATGGCGATGAAGCCGGGAAGAAATATGCCGCAACGGTGCGCAGCCTGCTGAATAACGATCGCGAAGCTGAACGTGAACATTTGACAACGTTACCGGCGCTGGATATGGAACATTTTATGTATCGCCAGGGGTTTTCCGACGTGTTCCATCGCGTGGCGCAGATCCCGGAAAACGTGCCGATGAATTTGCGCAAAATTATTTCAAAAGCGATCCATCGCTCTTCCAAGCCCGACCTTGCCATTGAAGTGGCAATGGAGGCCGGACGTCGTGGTGTGGACTCCGTACCGACGCTGCTGAAAAAAATGTTCTCACGCGTGCTGTGGCTGGCGCGCGGTCGGGCTGATTAACCGCAAAACATCCTTGCCATCTGCGGCTGAATAGCGTCAAGCATCTCGTAGCGTCGACGGTATTCAGCCCGTTTTTTACTGGCGATATCCACAATCTCTTTTCGTGCTATCTGACCTGGAAGGCGGTAATGGCGTTCAGCGTCGCATTCGCCACCGACCGATTCCCAGAACGCGTTATAGTCAGCATGGATTTTTCCTTCCTTATCGCGATAACGCAGGCTGCGGTAAATATGTGTTTCATTGCTGACAGCAATAATTTGTTCGACCTGTAAGCGTTGGGCGAAGAGGCAGACCGCTTCCATCACGAGTCGTTTGGGAAATAGCCCGTGGCAGGCTTTCGTCGCATTCTGGATCTGTTGGTGTGGAATTTCCCATTTCGCACCTTGCAGCCCGCCGATAAATAACGTCCTTTTCCCCTGATACTCACACAGTGTAAATGTGATCTCCGCCAGAGGAATACCTTCGCTGTTGCGGAACAGAATTGTGCTGTCACCTTCCTTATCCATTGAGATCATCATGGTCAGTTCAAGCGTGAACTGCTCGCCGTTTTTTCCTTCCAGCTTCGCAAGTTGCAGTCCCGGGGTGTTCAAATATAAGCTGAACTCTTCCGCCGACATGCACGCGCGCAGCAACGCATAATGGTAACGTAATGCCTCCAGCAATTGCTTACGGGTCATATTCACGGCAAGGTAAGGGCGATGCAGGCGAACCGGCAGGCGCGGCTGACGCGTTAACAGCGTTCTGAGATTAGGCCAGTGGGAGAGTTCGTTCATCCACTCAACGCTTAAACGCGGCATAATCAAAGAGCGCAGCAAAAATTTCTGGCGAAACCGACGGCGATGCCAGAATTTACCCGGCCGCCACTGACCCCCTGCCAGATTAAGGAAAAGAGACATGCTGCTAAGAGATTCAGATGGTGTAAATGCTCGTTCAGTGATCTGAGACATATTCATAAAATCAATGATTATACGTAACACCGATTTCACCATCGGGCATCTTAACCAAACATCAATCGTATAATTACTAACGTAAATTTTAGATTTTTGTTGATGTTTCGTTGAAGTTGGCAGCCCCGTGCGCGCATATGGAGCATTCAGAGTATTTATGAAAAAGCGAAAAAACCTTAAGAAGCGTTACGCTATTGCGCTGGTGATAGTCATCGCTGCGCTGATTGCGTTGTGGAGAACACTCAACGCGCCCGTGCCGACTTATCAGACATTGATTGTCCGCCCCGGTGATTTGCAGCAAAGCGTGCTGGCGACCGGAAAGCTGGACGCGCTGCGTAAGGTTGACGTGGGCGCGCAGGTCAGCGGTCAGTTGAAAACGCTGTCGGTGGCGATTGGCGATAAAGTAAAAAAAGACCAGCTTTTAGGGGTTATTGATCCTGAACAGGCTGAAAACCAGATCAAGGAAGTGGAAGCGACACTGATGGAGTTGCGTGCGCAAAGGCAACAGGCAGAAGCAGAACTGAAACTGGCACGGGTGACATACTCACGCCTGCAACGACTGGCGCAAACGCAGGCGGTTTCGCAACAGGATCTCGACACCGCAGCGACGGAGATGGCAGTTAAACAGGCGCAAATAGGCACTATCGACGCGCAAATCAAACGGAATCAGGCGTCACTCGACACGGCGAAAACGAATCTCGATTACACCCGCATCGTTGCCCCGATGGCAGGTGAAGTTACGCAAATCACCACTCTGCAAGGGCAGACGGTAATTGCCGCACAACAAGCGCCAAACATTCTGACGCTGGCAGATATGAGTACCATGCTGGTAAAAGCGCAGGTGTCGGAAGCGGATGTCATTCACCTGAAACCCGGTCAAAAAGCCTGGTTCACCGTGCTTGGCGATCCGCTGACGCGCTACGAGGGGCAGATTAAAGATGTGCTGCCGACGCCAGAAAAGGTCAACGACGCCATTTTCTACTACGCCCGTTTTGAAGTGCCAAACCCCAATGGTTTACTGCGCCTGGATATGACTGCGCAAGTCCACATTCAACTCACTGATGTGAAAAACGTACTCACCATTCCGTTGTCGGCACTGGGGGATTCGGTTGGTGATAACCGTTATAAAATCAAACTGCTGCGTAATGGCGAAATACGCGAGCGCGAAGTGACGATTGGCGCGCGCAATGACACCGATGTTGAGATTGTCAAAGGGCTGGAAGCGGGCGATGAAGTGGTGATTGGTGAGGCCAAACCAGGAGCTGAACAATGACGCCCTTGCTCGAACTAAAGGATATTCGCCGTAGCTATCCTGCTGGAGACGAGCAGGTTGAGGTGCTAAAGGGCATCAGCCTGGATATTTATGCGGGTGAGATGGTGGCAATTGTCGGTGCTTCGGGCTCCGGTAAATCGACCCTGATGAATATTCTCGGCTGCCTGGATAAAGCGACCAGTGGAACCTATCGCGTTGCCGGCCAGGATGTTGCCACGCTGGACGCCGATGCGCTGGCGCAGCTTCGTCGCGAGCATTTCGGCTTTATTTTCCAGCGTTACCATTTGCTTTCGCACTTAACCGCCGAGCAGAACGTTGAAGTACCCGCCGTTTATGCCGGACTTGAGCGTAAACAGCGATTGCTGCGCGCTCAGGAGTTGCTGCAACGACTGGGGCTGGAAGACCGTACAGAGTATTATCCAGCCCAGCTTTCCGGTGGCCAGCAGCAGCGTGTCAGTATTGCTCGTGCGTTAATGAACGGTGGGCAGGTGATCCTCGCCGATGAACCTACCGGCGCACTGGACAGCCATTCTGGCGAAGAGGTGATGGCGATATTGCATCAGCTGCGCGATCGCGGGCACACGGTGATTATCGTTACCCACGATCCACAGGTTGCGGCTCAGGCGGAGCGGGTAATCGAAATTCGCGACGGCGAAATTGTGCGTAATCCTCCCGCCATTGAAAAGGTGAATGCCGCCACGGGGACGGAATCGATAGTCAAAACGGCGTCTGGCTGGCGGCAATTCGTCAGTGGTTTTAATGAGGCGCTGACGATGGCGTGGCGGGCGCTGGCAGCGAATAAAATGCGCACCTTACTGACCATGCTGGGGATTATTATTGGTATTGCGTCGGTGGTTTCTATCGTCGTGGTGGGCGACGCCGCCAAACAAATGGTGCTGGCGGATATTCGTTCTATTGGTACGAATACTATTGATGTCTATCCCGGGAAAGATTTTGGCGATGACGATCCGCAATATCAGCAGGCGCTAAAGTACGACGACTTAATCGCCATCCAAAAACAACCGTGGGTCGCCTCTGCCACGCCCGCTGTCTCGCAAAACCTGCGCCTGCGTTATAACAATGTTGATGTTGCCGCCAGCGCCAACGGTGTGAGCGGCGATTATTTCAATGTCTACGGCATGACCTTCAGCGAAGGGAACACCTTTAACCAGGAGCAACTGAACGGCCGCGCACAGGTGGTGGTTCTCGACAGTAACACCCGTCGCCAGCTTTTCCCGCATAAGGCCGATGTGATTGGTGAGGTCATTCTGGTTGGTAATATGCCTGCGAGAGTCATCGGCGTGGCGGAAGAAAAACAGTCGATGTTTGGTAGCAGTAAAGTGCTGCGCGTCTGGTTACCTTACAGCACAATGTCCGGGCGGGTTATGGGCCAGTCGTGGCTGAACTCCATCACTGTAAGAGTAAAAGAAGGCTTTGACAGCACCGAAGCGGAACAACAACTCACCCGTTTGTTGTCGCTGCGCCATGGCAAAAAAGACTTCTTTACTTGGAACATGGACGGCGTCTTGAAAACAGTCGAAAAAACCACACGTACTTTACAACTGTTTCTGACTCTGGTGGCGGTGATTTCGCTGGTGGTAGGCGGCATTGGCGTTATGAATATTATGCTGGTATCAGTAACGGAGCGGACGCGGGAAATTGGTATTCGCATGGCTGTTGGCGCGCGTGCCAGCGATGTTCTGCAACAATTTCTGATTGAAGCCGTGCTGGTTTGCCTGGTGGGCGGCACGATGGGGATAATGCTGTCGCTGTTAATTGCCTTCACCCTACAGCTTTTTTTACCCGGCTGGGAGATAGGTTTTTCTCCACTGGCGTTGCTGCTGGCGTTTTTATGCTCAACCGTTACGGGCATTTTATTTGGCTGGCTACCTGCACGAAATGCGGCACGGCTGGATCCAGTGGATGCTTTGGCGCGAGAGTGATTTTTGAGATAAAAATGCCAGCCGATCGGGCTGGCATTTTGCCTTTAGGATGTACACAATGAGACAGAAGAGCTATGCGACTGCTACTTCTACTTCGACGGGCACAATAACACTGGCGTGGTTGCCTTTTGGCCCTTGGTGGACATCAAACTGAACGGGTTGTCCAGCTTTTAGCGTTCTGTAACCATCCATCTGGATGGTGGAATAATGAGCGAAAATATCTTCGCCACCGCCTTCAGGGCAGATGAAACCGAACCCTTTGGCGTTGTTGAACCACTTAACAGTACCCTTTTCCATGCTTCGACATCCTTCGCAAATCTTATATAAGTAAGATGGAATAAACCGGGGTCAGAGAGGGGGCAGTTCAAAACCTCGCCAACTCTTGAAATACAATTTAGAGAAATGGGGCGAGTCGTCAAGCGTTTGACAGGGGCCAGGGGGTAGGTATGCATCAAAAATTTGAAGCAGTTAACGCTATTGACAGTAATGTCACTGATGTCGCTTATACCAACGATAGATGATAATTATCTATCATGTGGAGTAGATTGGTCAGGCAAATACGCTCTTGTCAGCGGCAGAGCGTTCTGCCGGTAACCGTAACCGAAGATGATAACTGACAATGGGTAAAACGAACGACTGGCTGGACTTTGATCAACTGGCGGAAGAAAAAGTTCGCGACGCGCTAAAACCGCCATCTATGTATAAAGTGATATTAGTCAATGATGATTACACTCCAATGGAGTTTGTTATTGACGTGTTACAAAAATTCTTTTCTTATGATGTAGAACGTGCAACGCAATTGATGCTTGCTGTTCACTACCAGGGGAAGGCCATTTGCGGAGTCTTTACCGCTGAGGTTGCAGAAACCAAAGTGGCGATGGTGAACAAGTACGCAAGGGAGAACGAGCATCCATTGCTGTGTACGCTGGAAAAAGCCTGAATGCAGGTATAAAAATTGGGGGAGGTGCCTATGCTCAATCAAGAACTGGAACTCAGTTTAAATATGGCTTTCGCCAGAGCGCGCGAGCACCGTCATGAGTTTATGACCGTCGAGCACTTGTTACTGGCATTGCTCAGTAACCCATCGGCCCGGGAGGCGCTGGAAGCGTGTTCCGTGGACCTGGTTGCGCTCCGTCAGGAACTGGAAGCCTTTATTGAACAAACCACACCTGTTCTGCCCGCCAGTGAAGAGGAGCGCGACACGCAGCCGACCTTGAGTTTTCAGCGTGTATTGCAGCGTGCGGTCTTCCATGTTCAGTCCTCCGGACGCAGTGAGGTTACCGGAGCGAATGTTCTGGTCGCTATCTTTAGTGAACAGGAGTCGCAGGCGGCGTATCTGTTGCGCAAACATGAAGTCAGCCGTCTTGATGTGGTGAACTTTATTTCTCATGGCACGCGTAAAGACGAGCCATCTCAGTCTTCTGAACCAGGAAACCAGCCGAGCAGTGAAGAACAAGCTGGTGGGGAGGACCGTATGGAGAATTTCACGACTAATCTGAACCAGCTTGCACGCGTGGGCGGAATTGACCCGCTGATTGGTCGTGAGAAGGAACTGGAGCGCGCCATTCAGGTTCTCTGCCGCCGCCGTAAAAACAACCCGCTGCTGGTTGGGGAGTCTGGCGTCGGTAAAACTGCGATTGCTGAAGGTCTTGCCTGGCGAATTGTTCAGGGCGATGTGCCGGAAATCATGGCTGACTGTACGATTTACTCTCTCGATATCGGCTCCCTGTTAGCAGGCACCAAATATCGCGGCGATTTTGAAAAACGGTTTAAAGCGTTGCTCAAGCAGCTGGAACAGGATACTAACAGCATCCTGTTTATCGATGAGATCCATACCATCATTGGAGCGGGCGCAGCGTCTGGCGGGCAGGTAGATGCAGCCAACCTGATCAAACCGTTGCTCTCCAGCGGTAAAATTCGCGTGATTGGATCGACGACCTATCAGGAGTTCAGCAACATTTTCGAGAAAGACCGTGCTCTGGCGCGTCGCTTCCAGAAAATCGATATTACTGAACCGTCGATCGAAGAAACTGTGCAAATCATCAATGGCCTGAAACCGAAGTACGAAGCGCACCACGATGTGCGTTATACCGCGAAAGCGGTGCGTGCGGCGGTGGAGCTGGCGGTGAAATACATTAACGATCGTCATCTGCCGGACAAAGCGATTGACGTTATCGACGAAGCGGGCGCTCGCGCACGTTTGATGCCGGTAAGCAAGCGCAAGAAAACGGTGAATGTGGCGGATATCGAGTCCGTGGTAGCCCGTATTGCACGTATCCCTGAGAAGAGCGTTTCTCAGAGTGACCGCGATACGCTGAAAAATCTTGGCGATCGCCTGAAAATGCTGGTCTTCGGTCAGGATAAAGCCATTGAAGCGCTTACCGAGGCCATCAAGATGGCGCGTGCGGGTTTAGGTCACGAACATAAACCTGTTGGTTCATTCCTGTTTGCTGGTCCAACCGGGGTCGGGAAAACCGAGGTGACGGTACAGCTTTCCAAAGCACTGGGTATTGAGCTTCTGCGCTTTGATATGTCCGAATATATGGAACGTCATACTGTCAGCCGCCTGATTGGTGCGCCTCCAGGATACGTTGGTTTTGATCAGGGCGGTCTGTTGACCGATGCGGTCATCAAGCATCCGCACGCGGTGCTGCTGCTGGACGAAATCGAGAAAGCGCATCCGGACGTATTCAATATTCTGTTGCAGGTGATGGACAACGGCACGCTGACCGATAACAACGGGCGCAAGGCCGATTTCCGTAACGTGGTACTGGTGATGACCACCAATGCCGGGGTACGTGAAACCGAGCGTAAATCCATTGGTCTTATCCAGCAGGATAACAGCACCGATGCGATGGAAGAGATCAAGAAGATCTTTACGCCGGAGTTCCGTAACCGTCTCGACAACATTATCTGGTTCGATCATCTCTCTACAGACGTGATCCACCAGGTGGTTGATAAGTTTATCGTCGAGTTGCAGGTTCAGTTGGATCAGAAAGGTGTTTCTCTGGAAGTAAGCCAGGAAGCGCGTAACTGGCTGGCTGAGAAAGGTTACGACCGGGCGATGGGCGCACGTCCGATGGCTCGTGTGATTCAGGATAACCTGAAAAAACCGCTCGCTAACGAACTGCTGTTTGGCTCGCTGGTGGATGGTGGCCAGGTGACAGTCGCGCTGGATAAAGATAAAAATGAGCTGACCTACGGGTTCCAGAGTGCACAAAAGCATAAACCGGAAGCCGCGCATTAATCAGATTGTTAAGTAGGTTGGTGAAGTCCGTAATCTCGTCAGGGGTTACGGACTTTTTGTTTATAGGGTGGGGGAAGTTCGGACCCTTTTTTTGATGATGATGGTAAGTTGTTGATAATTAGTGCTGCTGAAAGGTAAGAATAAAAAAGGGTTGCAGCAGTAAAATGAGATGGTTTTGCTTTATTAACAACGGGCTAAACGTGTAGTATTTGAGTTCACTGCCGTACAGGCAGCTTAGAAAGGTAGCAAATCAGCTTTAGCGCGCGCAAAAACGTTCACTGCCGTACAGGCAGCTTAGAAAGGAGGCGACGGAGGACCAGGGCGTGCCGGTTTGTTCACTGCCGTACAGGCAGCTTAGAAAGCTCACTGCGGATCTGTCCATACACCTACCCGGTTCACTGCCGTACAGGCAGCTTAGAAAGCCCGGAGGCCATGTTTGCGCTGGAGTTCAATTGTTCACTGCCGTACAGGCTGCTTAGAAAGCATCAGACTGATTGCCGCCCAACACCAACAAGTTCACTGCCGTACAGGCAGCTTAGAAATTATAGATTTGTTTGCTTTATAGGCTTGGTTGGTTCACTGCCGTACAGGCAGCTTAGAAATCAGGAAATAACGCAGCAAACGTCACCCCCGCGTTCACTGCCGTACAGGCAGCTTAGAAAAAAACGCAACAAGCCACTACAGGAAGCCATACGTTCACTGCCGTACAGGCA
>NZ_VATN01000010.1:0-14312 GCF_005781105.1 Escherichia sp. E2586 | reverse complement strand
CGTACAGGCAGCTTAGAAATCGCTGAGAGCGCCCGCAGTTTTCTCCTCTTTGTTCACTGCCGTACAGGCAGCTTAGAAAAGTGACATCTGTTTAGCTACAACATCGCTAATGTTCACTGCCGTACAGGCAGCTTAGAAAAACCTTTGGTTAGCGTCCAGACTGCGGTTAACGTTCACTGCCGTACAGGCAGCTTAGAAATGCCAGATAGTCAGCGCGCGGCGGTATGCGATGTTCACTGCCGTACAGGCAGCTTAGAAATCTCAGATTACCGGGACATTGGCTGTTGTCGGGTTCACTGCCGTACAGGCAGTTTCACAAATACGATGATGGCAGAAATTTAGCTGCGTTATGGCGCTCTCAACTCCGAACCATTAGCCTCAACGTGCAATAACAATTGTGATAATTGCGATAGAAATCAATTTCTCGCACAGAAATCAATGCTGTACTAATCCTAGCTCCTTCAAATAAAAATAATCACAGGATGTGTTTATGTCTTCCAATTACCTTACTCCATCTGACCTCAAAACCATTCTCCACTCTAAACGCGCCAATATTTATTATCTGGAAAAATGCCGGGTGCAGGTGAATGGTGGGCGAGTGGAATATATTACCAGTGAAGGTAAGGAGTCGTACTACTGGAATATCCCCATTGCGAATACCACGGCATTGATGTTGGGGATGGGAACATCCGTTACTCAGGCGGCGATGCGTGAATTTGCCCATGCCGGGGTGATGGTGGGCTTTTGTGGGACGGATGGCACGCCGCTGTATTCGGCAAATGAAGTTGATGTTGATGTCTCCTGGTTCAGTCCGCAAAGCGAATATCGTCCTACTGAATATCTTCAGCAGTGGGTTTCTTTTTGGTTTGCTGAAGATAAACGACTTGCCGCCGCGAAACGTTTTCAGTTAATCCGCCTGACACATATCGATAAGCACTGGACCAGCGCGAAAATGCAGCGTGAACACGCCTTTCAGCCTGATGCTAATGCACTGCAGACCCTACTAAATCGTACTCGTGAAGAAATAGACGCGGCAGAAAACCATGCGCAGCTTATGCTCGTAGAGGCCAAATTGACCAAAGCACTCTACAAAATGGTGAGCCAAACCGTGGGCTATGGCGACTTTACTCGCGCAAAACGGGGCGGTGGGATTGATATGGCTAACCGCTTCCTCGATCAGGGTAATTATCTGGCTTACGGTCTGGCGGCAGTGGCGGCGTGGGTAACCGGGATCCCGCATGGTTTAGCAGTAATGCACGGTAAAACACGTCGCGGCGGCCTCGTTTTTGACCTTGCCGATCTGATTAAAGATGCCCTGGTTATGCCACAAGCATTTATTGCCGCAATGGCGGGAGAAGATGCTCAGGAGTTTCGTCAACGCTGCATCAATATCTTTCAACAAGCAGATGCTCTGGATGTCATGATCACCTCTTTGCAAGATACGGCCCAGGCACTGGCTAAGGCTGATCAATGAATGTTCTGATTATCTCGCGCTGTACAAAAAACGCCCGCATGGAAAGCTGCCGTATTATTGATCAGTTTGCTGAACGCACCGGTGATGCCGCATGGCAAACGGTGATTACTCTGGAAGGCGTTAACACACTCCGCCGTTTACTGCGCAAAACAGCAAGGCGAAATACCGCAGTGGCATGTCACTGGCTGAAGAAGAACGGGCAAATGGAGTTGATGTGGATTGTGGGTAATATTCGTCGTTTTAATGCACAGGGACGCGTTCCCACGAATCGAACACCCCAAACCAGCCTGGTGAACAAGGAAGAAAATCGCTGGCAATGCGCGGAGAGCATTGCGCTGCTGGCGGCTATCGCCGGGTTGTTTCATGATTTTGGTAAAGCAGGACGCAGCTTTCAGCAAAGCCTGACCCATAAGAGCGCACGCAGTTATCAACCTTATCGGCATGAATGGATCTCACTGCGGCTTTTCCAGGCGTTTGTTGGTGAACAGCCAGACGATGTGTGGCTGGAGAAACTCGGGGAATTAACGGCAGATGATGAAGTTGCGATTCTTGAACGTCTACAAAAAGACACACCTCATTTTTCAAATAGTCCATTCAGTTCGCTGCAACCGCTAGCCAAGACGGTAGGTTGGCTGATCCTTTCCCATCATCGAATGCCGGAGAATCTTTCTTCACAGCCGGAACAATCATGCAAAGGGTGTGAAAGTTGGCTGGAGAAGCAACTGAATGCTGACTGGAATGCCGTTAACCACCGCAAAAATGACTGGACGCAACAGGATTTTGAGCAAGTCTGGCAGTTTCCATCAGGAACGCCGCTTCAAAGCGCGAGCTGGCGGGAAAAAGCGCGTCAGATTTCTCGCCGGGCAAGCAACGCGCTCGGTTTAAAGACATACGGGCAGATGGAACAGTTGTTCCCCTTACATATGGCGCGTTTTTGCCTGATGCTTGCCGATCACTACTATTCATCTAATAACGCGCAGCAAAAATGGCAGGACCCGGAATATATCGTCTGGGCAAATAGCGATCGCCAAAGCGGCACGCTCAAACAACGGGTAGACGAACATCTTGTGGGCGTCGCGCATCATGCGTATCTGCTTGGGCGGCAACTGATGCACACACGGGCATCGCTTCCGGCAATTGCCCGACATAAAGGTTTTAGCCAGCGGGCCACAGATGTGAAATATCGCTGGCAAGATAAAGCCTGGGATGTGGCGCGAGCGCTACGTGAACGAAGTCGTGAAGAGGGATTTTTCGGCGTCAATATGGCCTCGACGGGTTGTGGTAAAACCTTTGCGAACGCCCGCATTATGTATGCACTTGCCGACGAGCGAGAAGGGTGCCGATTTACCGTTGCGCTGGGATTGCGCACGCTGACTTTGCAAACCGGCGATGCTCTGCGCAGTCGGCTTGGACTGGGTGAGGATGAGCTGGCGGTACTGATTGGTTCGGCGGCAGTTAAGCAACTGTGGCAGCAGGAAAAAATAGACAATGATTACGGAAGTGCTTCACAAGAGTCGCCAACAGAGGAGCAACAGTTCGTTAAGTACGAAGGCAGCCTGCATACCGGGGCGCTGGAAAAATGGTTGAAGGATGACAGCAAACTTAAGGAGTTAGTTAGCGCACCGATTCTGGTCGCGACGATTGATCATCTTATTTCTGCGACCGAGGGTGTGCGTGGCGGGAAACAGCTTCCGGCGATGTTGCGCCTGTTAACCAGCGATTTAGTGCTCGACGAACCTGATGACTTTGATATTGCCGATCTTCATGCGGTATGTCGTTTGATGAACTGGGCCGGGATGCTAGGAA
This sequence comes from Escherichia sp. E2586, assembly GCF_005781105.1. NCBI lineage: Bacteria > Pseudomonadati > Pseudomonadota > Gammaproteobacteria > Enterobacterales > Enterobacteriaceae > Escherichia > Escherichia sp. E2586. Next base: position 11,032 of record NZ_VATN01000010.1, on the reverse strand, counting down.
CGCGGGTATTACTTTCCTCGGCGACGCTACCTCCAGGGCTGATTCAGGCGTTGTTCGCGGCTTATCTCGCCGGGCGTAAAATGTGGCAGACGTCTTGTGGTACCAACGGCAGGCCCGTCAATATCTGCTGTGCCTGGTTTGATGAAAAAGATGCTGATGCAACGCAAATTTGCGACGGGCCTGGGTTTCGTGATGCACATGCCAAATTTGTTGCACGGCGAGCGGTGATGCTGGCTGAAAAAGAGCGACTGCATTTCGGGCGTGTTGCTTCAATTTCATCTGCATCAAGCGCGATACAAGACGTTACCGAAAGTGTGGCCCAGACGGTGCATACGCAAATGCTGAAGTTGCATCAGGCGCATCGCCAGCGACACGAAAGCGGTAAAACCGTTTCGCTGGGCCTGGTGCGTTTCGCGAATATCAACCCACTGGTTGCGGTGACCAAAGCCCTGATTGCCATTCCTTCACCAGAAGATGTCTGCATTCATTACTGTGTTTACCACTCCCGACACCCGCTGGCGGTGCGTTCAGATATTGAGAAGCGGCTGGATCGCGCTTTTACTCGTCATAACGAACTCGATTTCTGGAGCAACGAAGATATCGCAGATGCCTTACATAACAGTCCGGAATCGCACCATCTTTTTGTGGTGTTGGGGACATCGGTTATAGAAGTGGGGCGTGACTGGGATGCGGACTGGGGAATTATTGAACCAAGCTCCATGCGTTCGATTATTCAATTTGCCGGACGTATTCAGCGCCACCGTAGAAATGTGCCGACCAGTGAGAATCTAGTTATTTTGCGTAGCAACATCAAATCATTGCAGAAAAAAGCCCCCGCATTTTGTAAACCAGGTTTCGAAACAAAAGAACACTTGCTGAATAGTCACGATATTTGCGAGCTGATTCCGATCGCGGACTACCGGACGATTAACGCCTTGCCGCGGATCCTGTCTGCCAATAATGACAACAAACTGGCGGAGCTTGAGCATGGTCGTTTATCCGCCGAATTAATGAGCAGTAAAAGCAAACATGTGGTGGCGGCGCAATGGTGGCGTGCACCGCTAAGCTGGAACGGCTGGATGCAACGCCAGACGCCATTTCGTTATTCCCCTTTGCCGGAGGCGGTGTTTTTTTTGCATATGGATGATGAAGAAAGCGAAGCGCGTTTCTATTCCCGCACGGGCGACAACGAGCGTAAAGCGCAAGGGAATTTCAGGCGAGAAGAGGTGAGATGCGCCAGCGGCGTCGCTTGCTGGGGCGTGATGGATTACCGACACGTTTTGTTGAATTTAGCTGATAAGCAAGGTTGTGAAATACAGCGTGTTGGAGAAATGTTTGCTGAAGTGAGAGTACCGGTCAGTGAAGAAGATGCGGTCGATGACTGGCGTTATCACCCGTGGTTAGGGGTGTTTCGCAACCTGTGATAGGGGGCGAGCTGCCTGTGCGGCAGTTTACAAGTCCGTATCCGGAGATACCTCTATTTCTTAGCTGCCGATGGCAGTGCGTGAATGTTAGTTATTAAACCATTGTGTGGCAAATATTTTATGCATGGTAATATCACTCTTGGTTATTGCATGGGTTTAACTAGATTGAAACGTAGATACCTCTAGGTGAACTATCCATGATTATCACCACGGGCGTTGCCCCTTTTGCTGTGTGTGTCGTTGTACTGAAGCCTGGTTGGGCTACGGAGATTTTTCAGTGAAGTCAGGGAGCAACTTCAATTTGATGGATTAACGAAAGGAGCCGAGATGGAAAAAACGGCGCTAATACAATTTATAACTGACTACATCCCTTCGCGAAGGCAACCCAAAATCGAAGCCTTTGAAAAAGAAGCAGCAAAGCGACTGGAGCAGGGCGAGGACGCCAGCGTTATCGCTCTGGAGCGACAGGAACTCGAAGCACGCTACCTGCCACGTAACTGGTTAACGGATGCGGCAAAGCGTGCCGGGCAAATCAAATTAGTCACTCATGGCGCTAAATTCAGTCATGGTGATTCTAAAGCCAGTAGCTTTTATCTGGAAACCTCCGCTAACGAAAGCTATTTAAACACGGCATCGTTGGTGAATGTCGCTACTGACGCGATTGGTAACGCAGCCGCACTTGACGTCGCAAAGTTGCTACAAACCGATGTGAACGGAGATTCACTGCTTGCCAGCCTGAAGCGTGGTGATTATCAGGCATTAAGTACGTTTGCAGAGGATAAAGCGCAACTGGAGTTGTGGGTAGCTGGGTTTAGCCAGGCATGGACAACTGGACAGCCTGCCAGCCATAAACTGGCAAAACAAATCTATTTCCCTGTTGCAGATAGTTATCACCTGTTATGCCCACTGTTTTCCAGTTCACTGGCGCAGGCGATGTATGAAAAGCTAACGGCTGTTCGCTTTAGTGAGGAATCGAAAGCCATTCGCGATGCCCGCAAAGCAGGAAAATGGCACTCCCAGCCAGATATCCGGTTTCCTAATCTTGCCGAAATGCATTTTGGTGGCACAAAACCGCAGAATATTTCTCTGCTCAATAGTGTGCGTGGTGGTCGTGTCTGGCTGTTGCCATCAATGCCACCTACCTGGGAGACGCTGGATCGCGCACCACAAAACATGCGCAGTATTTTTTCCCTACGCGGCGATTTCAATCGGGCGGCTTCAGGCATCGTAGCCCGGATGACTTACCTGCTGAAGGTTGACATAAACAATGTTCATATCCGAACTGCGCGGGCGAAATATATTGATGAGTTGATTGATCTGCTGTTCATGCAGGCGTCTTCATTTCAGCAAGAAAAATGGCAGGGATGGTCCGTGCAATCACCAGACTTACCTCGCCACCAACAACTTTGGCTGGACCCGTGGCGAAGCCTCTCAGATGAGACTTTCAAACAGGAGCGTGAGAAAAACGACTGGCAAGAGACGGTAGCCGATGATTTCGCGCGCTGGCTGAACTACCGACTAAAAAAAGCCCGTTTCGATGTCGGTGCTGTCGAGCAAAGGGAGTGGCGCAGTCAGTCCCTTTTTACTCAACGGATGCGTGAAATGGAAGCCGTTTTGCAGGAGGCGCTGAAATGAGTTATCTGCTCTTGTTACCCCATCTACGCATCGAAAACGCTAACGCCGTCTCCGGGTTGACCTGGGGATTCCCGTCGATGACCCATTTTCTCGGTTATGTCCATGCGCTTTCTCGAAAAGTCGTGGATGAATTTGGCGTAAGTTTTGACGGTTGTGCGGTAGTAAGCCATGAACAGCATATTCAGGCGTACAGCTCCGGGCGCGATTTTCAATTCGCTCTCACCCGTAACCCATTAACCAGAGAAGGTAAAACCGCCTCGTTCAATGAAGAGGGCCGTATGCATCTGACGGTTTCTCTGCTGATTGAATGTAATGGCGAAATTACCAATGGTGAATATGGCAGAAAAGCTCTTTGCGACCATCTGAAAATGCTCTGCCAGAGCCACAAACTGGCGGGCGGCAGCATTGTTGACATGCGCGAACCACAGCTTTTTCATGCCCCTGAAGATGAAAAGCAACTGCGTAAAATCATCTGGCGTTTAATGCCTGGCTATGCGCTTTACGATCGCAGTGAATGGCTGGCTGAACATCACCAACAACATCCCGACATATCGTTGCTTGATGCCTGGCTTGATTTTGCTGCGATTAAATATCAGGCCGAATCTCCGGCAGAAGACAACAGCGCACAATGGGTATACCAGCCGAAGCCAATGCCTGGTTTCCTGGTACCGTTAATGTGTGGCTACCAACGCATTTCTCCTGTTTACGCACCCGGTGAAGTTGAAAATGCGCGCGATACCTCAACACCATTTGCCTTTGCCGAAGCAGTTTATGGCATTGGCGAATGGCGCGGATTACATCGTATTACTGGCTTGCAACCGCTGATGTGGCGTTACCGTACAACGGACACTGGCTACTATTGCTCGGCAATACCAGTCGTTGATGACCCTACGATTAATGAAGATGACGATACAGAATAAGGACATAATTATGGCAAAGGCCCCTGTAGCAGTAAAAACGGCGTCAGTACTGGCATTTGAGCGCAAACTGGCAACCTCTGACGCGGTGATGTACGCAGGTAACTGGCAAGGAAATGAATGGCAACCTATTGAGATTCAGGAGAAAGCCGTTCGCGGAACCATCTCCAATCGCCTGAAAGATGCAATTTCCAGTAATGCGTTAAAGCTGAATGCAGAAATCCAAAAAGCCAACTTGCAGCGGGTAGATGTAGCCTCGCTTCCGGTAGATGCGGATACGCTAAAAGTGGTGTTTACGCTGCGCGTGCTGGGTAATTTATCCTCACCTTCAGTATGTAATGATATGGCCTATCAGGAGGCGCTTTCCGGCGTTATTGAAGGTTATATCAGTGAATATGGCTTTAAAGAGCTGGCGCTTCGCTATGCCCTGAATCTGGCAAATGGTCGTTTTCTGTGGCGTAACCGTATCGGTGCCGAACAAATTCAGGTGAAAGTTACCGCTAACGACAAATCATGGACTTTTAACAGCCATGACTTCTCTTTACGTCAATTTGAACAGGGCCAGAGTAGCGTCACGAAACTGGCGGCAACGATTGAACAAGGATTAAGCGGAAAAGAGTGGGTGATGCTTACCGTTGAAGCGCAGGTTCGCCTCGGGGCCGGGCAAGAAGTTTTCCCGTCGCAGGAGCTGGTACTCGACAGCAGTAGTAATAAAAGTCGCGTGTTATACCAGGTGGCTGGCATTGCCGGTATCCACTCTCAGAAGATTGGCAATGCTTTACGTACCATCGATACCTGGCATCCAAAAGTGGATGAATTAGGTGCTATCGCCGTGGAACCTTACGGTTCTGTAACCAGTCGCGGTGTGGCCTGCCGTCAACCGAAAGAAAAACTCGACTTTTATACCTTACTCGACAATTGGGTGACTAAAGGGATGAAACCAGACGTTGAGCAGCAGCACTACGTGATGGCTGTGCTGATACGCGGCGGTGTCTTTGGTGAGAAATCGGAATAAGGAGCTGCCAATGGATCACTACCTTGAGATCCTCGTTCTACCAGATCCTGAATTTTCGAGCGAAATGTTGATGGCGGCGTTATTTGCCAAACTGCATCGGGCATTAGGTGCAAGAGGGCAAGGCGATATTGGCGTAAGTTTCCCGGACGTAAATGTTATGCCAGGAGCGCGTTTACGCTTGCATGGTAGCGCCCAGACATTACAGGCGCTTGAAGCCTCAGCGTGGCGTAAAGGACTAACGGACTATTGCCAATGTTCACCTGTCACTCCCGTTCCAGAAATAAAGGGCTGGCGAGTAGTAAGCCGTGTGCAGGTTAAAAGTAACCCCCAGCGTCTGTTAAGGCGTTCAGTGAAAAAAGGCTGGCTTACTGAAGAACAGGCGATTGAGCGACTGGCGATGCAAGCTGAACAGCGGACCGACTTACCTTTTCTTAATATGAAGAGTTTGTCGAGTCAGCAACAGTTCAAATTGTTTATCCGACACGGGGATTTGCGTACAGAACCGGTTAAAGGGGTATTCAGTAGTTATGGATTAAGCGCAACCGCTACAATTCCCTGGTTTTGATTGGTTAGTTGTAATGTATAAAAGACCTGACCTTACCTTACCGTCAGGTCTTTTTGTCTATTGAAAAGCCTATTTCTGGCTGGAAATAGAATAAAGAGTTCAATACCTAACATTGTCATCAGTATACGGATATTTATTTAAAATAAACAATCCGCAATTAATTATACGTATTAATCTACCGTGCAAAGACATCAAATAATGCCGAATAGTAAACAAGGTGAATATTTTTATGGGTATTTTTTGTTTGTTATGTGTTTTTTATAATTTGATTTAAATCACGAAAACAACTTGTTTACATTGCGATAGCAAATGTAATTTGCGAAATTCATTTCCGAGAGGACAAAGACTCTTAATCACCTAGAATAAATTAGTTAAGGAATAGACTATGAAACGTTCAATTATTGCAGTTGCAGTATTATCTTCTCTTTTTATGAGTGCAGGGGCTTTTGCAGAGGAGGGGAGTGAACAGGGTGAGTTAGTTATTACCGGTAATATAGTTGGAACTACATGCCAATTTATCGGAAATAGCCAGGCTACTATTGCTATGAACGATATTGGTGAAGATCAATTTAAAGATCAAAGTGCCGGATTTATCTACAATGGTTATTCAAATAAGACAACTGTACCGCTGACGGTTAAATGTTCAGAAGGCAAGACTCCCAGAATTACGTTTTCCAGAAGTCAGTTTGATGCAAATCGTAGCGATATCACCATTAATACTGCGGCAAACCAAAATGGTGCTGGTTTTGCTGTCTACTATGAGAGTGCAGATGGGCGATCTCAAAAGATTGAAGGTGATAAAAGTATTGAGTTAGGACTAGATGAGTCTAATGAATATACATTAAATTTCAGTGCGAAATACGCGCAATCAGGTGATACGGTGACTTCTGGCCCGGTTAACTCTGCACTGACAATGACTGTCGTGACAGATTAATATCGTGTTTATCGGCGGCTTCGGTCGCCGATTTCTCAAACAAGGATTGTTTAATGAAAAAATTAATAGCCTTCTTGCTGGCCGGCATAGTCACGCCTGCGTGGAGTGGTGTCTATATCTACGGCACTCGTGTTATTTATCCAGAACAGAAAAAAGAGATTACCGTTCAGTTAATGAATGAAGGTAATCGTAGCGCCCTGGTTCAGTCATGGATTGATGATGGCGATACCAGTCTACCCCCAGAAAAAATTCATGTTCCGTTTGTGTTGACGCCACCGGTAACTCACATAAAAGGTGGCGAGGGACAACAACTCAAGATCAAAAAATTGGCGAATACCCTACCTAAAGATCGCGAAAGCTTGTTCTTTCTCAATGTCCTGGACATTCCACCTAATAGTGAGAAAAATGAAGGTAAAAACCAGATTAAATTCGCGATGCAAAACCGCATCAAATTTATTTATCGTCCGGAGGGTATAGCTGGTGTCGATAAAGGAAGTTTTTCTCGACTGAATATAAGAACTGTCAGTAATGGTATTAATATAAAAAATAATTCAGCGAACTGGATAACTATTCCTGAACTGAAAGGTAATACCAAATTAAATAAAGAAACGCTGGTGCTAGCACCCTGGTCAGAACAGACCGTCACCACATCTTCCGTTGTTAGCCAGTACAATGTAACGCTGATTGATGATCATGGAAACTATTTGAATGAAAAAGTAAAAACCGTCAAATAGATCAGGGATTGATTATGTCTAAACTTAATTCTATTACACTGGCTATCCTGTCGGTGTTGGCAACTTCGTCTGCATGGGCGGAAGATGAAACATTTGACACCCATTTTATGATTGGCGGATTAAATGGGGAAAAAATTTCTGACTATCATATTGATAGTGATAGGCCGATGCCCGGTATCTATGATATGGATGTTTACCTGAATAATCAGTGGCGCGGACATTATAATGTCGATATTAAAGATGATCCGGATGCAACATGTTTATCCTGGGTGCAGTTAAAGCAAATAGGTATCCTCACTGAAGGCATTAATATTGATAAAGGCGTAGAATGTGTACCACTTCGGGAAGCGGTACAGGGCGGCAGCGTTGACTATGATATTGGGCATTTTAACCTGAAGTTAAGTGTACCCCAGGCCTATGTCGTTGAGTATGAACGCGGATATGTCCCGCCTGAGGCTTGGGATCGCGGGATTAACGCATTATATACGTCTTATTATGCCAGTCAGTATTACAGTAATTATAAGCACGGAGGAGATAATAAAAGTAGCTATTTAAATCTGAATAGTGGTTTGAATCTTCTGGGCTGGCAGTTGCATTCAAATGCCAATTATACGAAAAGTGACGAGAGCAGCGGTAAATGGAAGAGTAACACGTTATATCTGGAGCGCGGAATTCCACAAATTCTTGGCACATTGCGTGCTGGTGAAATGTATACCGGTTCTGATGTTTTTGACTCCGTGCGTTTTCGCGGTGTACGCCTTTGGCGCGATATGCAGATGTTGCCGAACTCTAAACAGAATTTTACTCCAGTGGTGCGTGGTGTTGCCCAAAGTAACGCACTTGTCACTATCGAACAAAATGGCTTTGTGGTTTACCAGAAAGAGGTTCCGCCAGGTCCATTCGCCATTGATGATTTGCAACTTGCTGGTGGTGGTGCAGATCTGGAAGTAACCGTTAAAGAAGCTGACGGTTCGGTGTCGCGTTATCGTGTACCTTATTCATCCGTACCAAATATGTTGCAACCGGGCGTTTCGAAATATGAATTTGCTGCCGGACGTAGTCGTATTGAGGGCGCCAGCAATCAGTCGGATTTTATTCAGGGAAGCTATCAGTATGGCCTTAATAATTTGCTGACTCTCTATGCTGGCACGCAGTTGTCTGATAATTACTCATCGTTTGTTCTCGGCACGGGATGGAATACACCGATTGGTGCTGTATCGGTTGATTTTACCCATTCCCACAGTGAACAAGATAACGGTGATGTATTTAATGGTCAAAGTTATCAGATTGCCTGGAACAAATATCTCTCTCAAAGTGGAACGCAATTTTCGCTGGCGGCCTGGCGTTATTCTTCTCGAGATTATCGTACTTTTAACGATCACGTGTGGGCAAATAACAGGAAAAGCTATAATCGAGAAGATGACTCAGTTTATGATATCGCCGACTATTATCAGTATGATTTTGGTCGTAAGAACAGCTTTTCTGTAAATATAAACCAGTCATTACCGGAAAATTGGGGATATCTGTCGGTCAGCGGTCAATGGCGGGATTATTGGGAACGCAGCGGGACAGGGAAAGATTATCAACTCAGCTACTCGAACTCCTGGGAACGCCTTAGTTATACCTTGTCTGTTAGCCAGACCTACGATGAAGATAACCGCGAAGATAGACGCATTAACTTATATTTCTCAATTCCCTCCTCGTGGGGCGATGGAATCACTGAAAAACGACGAGATTTATTTGTTTCTAACTCAACCACTTTTGATAAAGACGGCTATCGGTCGAATAATACCAGCCTCAGCGGTGTAGCGGGGAGTCGCGATCAGTTCAGCTACGGGGCTAACTTAAGCCATCAACACCAGGGCAGCGAAACAACAGCAGGTGGAAACCTGACCTGGCGTGCGCCATTGGCGACTATTGGTGGCAGCTATAGCCAGTCGAAAAAATATCAACAGATTAGCGGTAATATTCAAGGCGGTTTAGTCGCGTGGTCAGACGGTGTGGCACTGGCTCCCAGACTTTCCGATACGTTCGCCATCGTCAAAGCGCCGGGACTGGAGGGAGCGGCGGTGCAGGGATACCGTTACCTGACAACGAATAGCAGAGGCTACGCTATTTATGACAACCTGACGCCGTATCGTGAAAATACGTTGATGTTGGATATTGCCGACAGTAAAAGCGATGTGGCGCTACTGGGTAACCGTAAAAACACCGTTCCTTATCGTGGTGCGGTAGTGATGACGCAGTTTGAGACTGATAAACGCAAGCCCTGGTATTTCATCTCCCAACGACCTGATGGCTCTCCGTTGCCGTTTGGTTATGAGGTTGAAGATGAAAGTGGCAATAATGTGGGCTTAGTAGGACAGGGAAGTCGGATATTTATTCGCACCAATGATGTTCCCGCGTCGATTCGCGTCTCGGTTAATAAACAGCAGGAACAATTCTGCACTATTACCTTTGATAACGTTATTGATGAGAATAAAGTTTATATTTGTCGTTAAAGGATTTGTTTATGAAGAAATATTGGTTTTTGTTTTTACTGGCTTTGCCATTTTTGGGACAGGCTAAATGTACCTTGGGGCCTAATACAACAGCAAGCCAAACGATAGAACTAGATATGGCACAAGATACGGTAACGGCTGTGATTAATACAAACTTAGTGGATACGTTCACATGTAATGCAACAAGCGATAAAATGTATTATGCAACACCGTTAAAAGATTATATCGTTGAACTTAGAGAGTCTGATTCGGGGAAATCAATTTTTATGAAATTTAACCTTGAGAGTAGTGGTTTTCCTGTTTCTACTGGAACTGATTCCTTGGGTGCTTCTCCAAAAGAATATAACACTCAGGATGTTATAAATACCAAGCCATTCACTCTTAAGGCAGAATATGTTGCACCAACGAGTAAAGTAGACCATACAATAACCACCAATATCGACAAGATAACCATCCCGCGCCCCGCTATTAGCATACTAACAGATAACTCTTGCAATAATAATATCATATCATGGCTTTATTGTTGGTTTTCTGGGCGACTAAATAGTGATGTTTCTTATACTCAGAATATAGAATTTAGCATCAAACACAAACCTACAACCTGTAGTTTCTCGCAACCGACTTACGAAATAAGAATGCCAGAAACAACGATAAGTGAGATGCAATCTGCCAATAACACAAAATCAGGTTCTATAGATCTGGTTTTAAATTGTGACAGTGTTTATAACGTCACGACTAATCCAGTGACTTTTAAAGTTGCGCGCGGTGAATGGGATGATAGTGGAACCATTCTGAAAAACACATCGCTTAATGGTGCTAAAGGGGTTGGGTTCCAGATTTATAATGGCAACGCAACGACACCGTTAAAGATGGGCGATACTCTGATGAATAAACTAACTAAAATGACGGCCATTGAGAATCAGTACACCTTCCCGATTACCGCGAAATATGTCCGCGTGAAGGAGGAAGCACTACAGCCTGGAGAAGTCCAAAGCAAAGCCATATTTGCCGTATCCTACGACTAGTGGGTATAGTAATCAGCCACTGATTTTCACGTACTTTCGAAGAGGAAGTACGTGTTTTTTATTTAAGGCGCATTAATGCGAAAAAAAAGCCCGTACTTTCGTACGAGCTCTTCTTTGAATATGGCGGTGAGGCGGGGATTGACTCGCTTCGCTCGCCCTGCGGGCAGCCCGCTCACTGCGTTCGCGGTCTGTCCAACTGGCTGCCGCCAGTTGTCGAACCCGGGTCCGGGCTTCTCACCCCGCCAGGACGGGTCACATGCGAAAAAAAGCCCGTACTTTCGT